>CAZQRD010000001.1:0-116690 GCA_964595535.1 uncultured Flavobacteriaceae bacterium
TGCCCTAAGCGGATGCAAATATAATTTAGTTTTTTATACTGGCAAACATTTTTAATTAATATTTAAGGCTTTTCTATAGAATAGAATTTCTTAATCGACAAGGAGCGAATATTTCTATAAAACTTGGATTACTGACTGTCTATCGCACTATAAAGAGAATTCAAAAACTACTTTCTTTCTTCTTCATTTAAGGCGATTTTACGAATATTTTAAAAATATTATAAGTCAAGTTCAGCAACTACAAAGGTACTTCCACCAATGTAGATAAAGTCATTGGCTGAAGCTTTTTGAATAGCTGCCTCATAGGCTGATGCAACAGAATCATATACCAGTCCGTTCATCCCGTAATTAGCTGCCACCTTCTTTAGTAGCTCGGCCGACAAACCCCTTGGGATATCGGGTTTACAGAAATAATACGTCGCTTGTTTGGGGAAAATTGGCAATAAAGTTGCCAGGTCTTTATCATTCACAAGGCCCAGCACTATGTGTAAAGTTTCAAATTTCTCTTTGCCCAGCTGCGACATCACTAGACTTAGGCCCTCTTTGTTATGCGCGGTATCACAAACAATTTTAGGCATTTCACCCAACAATTGCCACCTCCCCTTTAACCCTGTTTTTTGTACTACCGACAAAAGCCCATTGACCAAATGTTTATTTTTAATTTCAAAATCAGTTTGATTAAGAAGTCTTACGCATTGTACAGTCGTTATAACATTCTTTAATTGATAGCTACCCAAAAGGTCAGTATCAAAGTTCTCTTTAACAAGGTGTTCAGCCACAAACAAAGGGGCATCAACTGCATGTGCAAGATCATCAAAGACCTGAATGACCTCCTCTTGATATTCACCAATAACCACAGGTATTTTAGGCTTGATGATCCCTCCCTTTTCAAAGGCGATCTCTTTCAGGGTTTCCCCTAAAAACTGGGTGTGGTCATATCCGATATTTGTAATAATCGAAACCAGAGGGTTGAGAATATTGGTTGAGTCCAGTCTACCTCCCAAGCCAACTTCTACAATAGCAATATCAACCTTTTGCATGGCAAAAAAATCAAAAGCCATACCAACTGTCAATTCGAAAAACGAAAGCTTCTGCACTTCTAAAAAAGATCTTTGCTTTTCAATAAAATTTATGACAGATGCCTTGTCAATCGGATCTCCGTTGATTCTGATTCTTTCTCTGAAATCCTTTAAATGAGGTGAGGTATAAAGACCTACTTTATAACCTGCTGTTTGCAAAACAGAAGCAATCATATGACTGGTAGACCCTTTTCCATTGGTACCCGCCACATGAATACTTGGATAAGAATTTTGGGGTTCATTAAGTAGTTTGCAAAATGCTTTAATATTGGTAAGATCCTTTTTAAAAGCAGAGCTTCCTTGTCTTTGAAACATGGGAAGTCTGGAAAACATCCAATCTAAGGTTTCCTGGTAATTCAATTTATTCAGATAAAGAAAAATTATAGATAATGGCCCCAACTTGTTTGGAAGGCGCCTTACTGTCGGCATTAAATTTAGTCTTTAAGGCTGCTTCTTTAGCCTCAATCAATAAACAAGAAGCCGAATTCGTAGTTCCTTGTGCACCGGGTTCAGCGGCGATAACCGTTCCTGATTGATTAACTGTTATCTTCACAACTACCTTTCCTTCTTCATTACACGGATAGTCTGGCTTTGGCTTATTTAATGCACTTCTGTTTCCCAATCTGTAATTACCTCCGCTTCCATCACCACCTATTCCGTAGTAACCACTTGCATTTGGATCTCCTGTAACTTTTCCTTTATCTCCAGCCTTATCATCATTTCCTTCTCCTCCATCTGCTTTCCCGTCTGTATCACTATAACCTCCCATTAAGGCATCCAGATTCTTTCTTTTGGCTTCCTTGGCACGTCTGTCTTCTTCAATTCTTTGTTGCTCAGCAACCCTTTGTCTTTCTGCCTCCCTCTCAACTTCTGCCTTCCTTTCAGCCTCCGCTTTTCTTTTGGCATCAGCCTTTCTTTCGACTTCCGCCTTGGCTTCTGCTTCTTCACGTTTCCTTGCGTCTTCCTTTTTCTTTATGGCTATGGCTTCCTCATTGGCCTGAGTGATCACCTCTTCAGAAGTTTCTTCGGGTGCAGCACTGGATTCTGCAACTTCTTCCTGCACTTCCTCCACTACTTCTTCTACTACTTCTTCCACCGGCTGTTCTATGAGTTCTGTTTCAGGTTCCGATTGAGCTGCTGGTTTTAATGCCTCTGTTGGTTGCTGATTGCCGCTTCCATAATCTGTTGTTCCAAAATTAACTGCAATGCCAAATTCCTCTGGTGGATCCAAATAAGTCAAGCCGAATATAAATATCAGTACAAGGATGAGCACCGCAATAATGGAAGTCATTACAGCAGATTTACGCTTATGTGATGTGTCTAAGAAAGCCATTAATGTTTATTTGGGTCTCACGGCTAAAACTACCTTAATCTTGTTTCGGTTCGCAATGTCGAGCACTTTTACCGCCTTTTCAATAGGAACACCTTCCTCAGCTCTTAATACGATCGTTGGTTGATCGATTGCTTTGAGTTTGTCCAAAAGGTATTGCTCTATTTCATTTTCATTTACCTTTTTCGTATCGATATAAAAATCGAGATTCTTGGTTATGCTTACCGCAGTTGACTTGCTATTCTCAGTTTTTCCCTGAGCCTTTGGTAAAATAATATCCAAGGCATTTACGGTAACCAGGGTAGAGGTCAACATAAAAAATATCAAAAGCAAAAAAACAATATCCGTCATTGACGACATATTGAAATTTGGATTTATTTTATTTCTTCCTCCTAAATTCATACAGAAATTAATACGGTTATACCGGTTCGTTTAAAAGATCCAGAAACTCCAGCGAATTGGCTTCCATTTGGTAGATGACCTTGTTCGTTCTTACGATCAGATGATTATAGGCGATATAAGCGATAATCCCAACAATAAGACCTGCAACTGTTGTTGTCATGGCCGTATACAATCCGTCACTAAGCATTTTTATGTCTATCTGACCACCTGCATTAGCTATTTCATGAATGGCAATGATCATTCCGATCACTGTTCCAAGAAATCCAATCATCGGGGCAGCTCCTGCTATGGTAGCAAGAACACTTACATTTCTTTCCAGTTTGTATATTTCCAGTTTTCCTGCATTCTCTATAGCGGTATTGATGTCATCAAGCGGTTTTCCAATTCGGGAAATCCCTTTTTCAATCAATCTGGCTACTGGTGTCTTGTTATTCTGACTGAGTATCTTCGCAGCTTCTATATTCCCGCTCAAGATATTATCCCTGATCTGGTTCATGTAGTTCTTATCAATTTTGGTGGCTGCTTTAATCGCTAAAAAACGTTCAAAATAAATATAAAGACCAATCAATAATAATACAAACAACAAGGCGATAATGATCTGCCCTCCCAGGCCGCCTTCCATAATGAGATTAAAAATTGATAAGGTTTTTTCTTCAGAGATAATTTCTTCAAGGTTTTCAGGCGTAGTATCGGGATCCTGAAGTAAAAATAATGACATATTCCTTAATTAATGAGTAATAAAATCGTAACGACGCAATCGACCTTAAATTGTTTGGAAAATGTGAAAGTTTCCTTAAAATTTTAAATAAAGGATCTGAGGAGCATAAAACAGGCTGAACCTACTAAAAACCCTATCAAAGCCAGCCATGCAATTTTCTTCATATACCAGAAAAAATTTATTCTTTCCATGCCCATGGCAACAACACCTGCTGCTGATCCAATGATTAGCATGCTCCCTCCTGTTCCCGCTGCAAAAGCAATAAAATGCCAAAGCGGGCTATCAATTGGGTCTGAGAACATTCCAATACTCGCCGCAACCAAAGGTACATTATCTATTACCGCAGAAGCAACCCCCATCAACATAACAACCATATCAGATACATTGTAACCTGCAATAAGTGGCTCAGTACCTAACATTGGTACGGTAGCGTTCATTTCATTGGCAAAATTAAAAAGTATCCCTAATGATTCAAGTCCTGCAACGGCCATCAAGATTCCTAGAAAGAATAAAATACTTGGTAATTCTATACCCGATAAAGCCTTATGAACCGGGCTGTAATGCGATGCCTCATCAGAATTCTCGTCAACGGTGGTCAGTGAAAATCTTGCATTAGAATAGATCTCTGCAAATATGGCTACCACAGCAAGTGATAGCATCATGCCTACATAAGGAGGTAAGTGTGTTACAGTTTTAAAAATTGGAACAAATACAATAGCACTTAAACCGAGATACAGCATAATTTTACTGTACTCATCAACTTCATCATCGTCTTCCCCTTCAATAGTTGCAATATTACCCTTAAAAGCTGGCAAACGAGACGCAATAAATGCAGGTACAATCATGCATAAAAGTGAAGGAAGGAATAAGTATTTGATCAAATTAAAAGTCGTTACCTTTTTTCCTATCCACAACATCGTGGTAGTCACATCTCCAATTGGAGACCACGCCCCTCCTGCATTTGCAGCGATGACAATCAACCCTGCAAACCATAATCTATCTTCTCTTTCCTTAACGATTTTTCTCAAGATGGTGATCAACACGATAGTGGCAGTTAAATTATCTATGATGGCGGATAGAATAAAAGCCAATATTGAAAAAATCCACAAGAGCCTTACTTTGGAGTTTGTTTTTACAAATCCTTTGATGGCAGAAAAACCATTGAAATAATCAATGATTTCAACTATGGTCATGGCTCCAATAAGGAATACCAGTATTTCAGCAGTTTTACCTAAATGATGCAGTAGGATTTCATCTAAATGAGTGGGCTCCAGTCTAAGTTCTGCTGTATTCACTTCAAACACATTAAGATGACCTAATGATATCAGGGCCCAAATTACTGCCATCATGCCTAAGGCAGGAATGAGTTTATCAATTTTTAAATTGTGTTCTAAAGTAATTGCGAGATATCCTAATACGAAAACTATTATGACCAGTGATTCCATTTATTTCATTTTAATTGCTAAATATAATAATTTATCATAATGAACCGGTTAAAAACCTATTTAAAATTCAATAAAATATTATTACTTGGCAGAGAACAGATCGAAACTTCGGGACTTTGCAAAAGTGTATTTCAATCAATTAAAAATTCGGTCATTAACTTTATCAGATCAATTGCTGTAGGGCAATTTCAAAGGCCGTTTTACAAATATTTGTTTTATAGGGATGCAATCGATGTGTCTTTTCAAGGGCCAATCTGATCGTATTTGAAGTGTCCTCAAAGATAGAATGATCACTCATGGGCAGGTCAATTTGAGATTCCATTAAATAAGCAAACAACCTGGCAATGCCACAATTTGAAATAAAATCGGGCAACAGACTTACCTGTTGATCAGTGAATTCCATGATGGAACCAAAAAAGATCTCCTGATCAGCAAAGGGCACATTAGCTCCCGGAGAAATCACTTCAAGTCCTGAGGCAATCATTTTTTCTACCTGGTCTTTTGTAACAAGGCGAGATGCAGCGGCCGGAATAAATATCTCAGCAGGAACCGACCATATCTTTTCGTTGATCTCATCGAAGGGAACCATCTTTTCGGTCACGAGCATATTGCCTCTTTTGTTTAAAAACATGGTTCGGATGTTTTCCATATCATAGCCTTCCTCATGAATCACTCCCCCAACTCTGTCGATGATCCCAACGACCCTTGCGCCCAACTGGGTAAGATAATAAGCCGCCGCTGACCCTACATTTCCAAATCCCTGAACAATGGCTCTTTTTCCCTTAATATCCCCTCCATAAATATCGTAATAATGTTTAACTGCCTGCGCCACTCCAAACCCGGTAAGCATGTCGGCTATGGTATATTTTTTACTGAGATCAGGAGAATAGTGCTTATCTTCTATCACCTTGATAACCCCATGTCTTAATTGACCAATCCTATTGATCTTTTCGGCCTCAGTGGGCTTAAAATGCCCATTAAAAACACCTTCCTGAGGATGCCATACTCCAGAGTTCTCGGTAAGTGGTATCACGTCGTGGATCTCGTCAACATTAAGGTCTCCACCGGTTCCGTAATAATGTTTCAACAAAGGGGTTACAACTTTATACCATCTTTCCAATACACCTCTTTTTCTCGGATCGTTAGGATCGAAATTGATGCCTGATTTGGCACCGCCAATACTAGGACCAGAAACAGTAAACTTCACCTCCATAGTTTTGGCCAATGACAAAACTTCATTCATATCCAATCCTTTACGCATTCTGGTTCCACCACCGGCCGCTCCACCTCTTAGAGAATTGATAACGGTCCAGCCTTCTGCTTCTGTCTCTCGATCTCTCCAGTGAAATACAATTTCAGGTGGCTTATTCTCATATTTTTTTAAAAGTTCTTTCATGAATAGGTGTGTGTTAGATTTATACCTTATAAATTACGCCACTGCTATGGTCTTTTCTCGCTCCTGTTACACTCTTCAGGCAATTGACCTCTTCCTGGTCTTTTAAAACGCCCAAAAAAGCAAATAATAAGGCCTCTTTAAACTCAATGATATCTCTTGGCGGGATCACTATCTGTGCATTTGTCAGGTCTTTAATTCTTTCAATCATAAAATCGTTAAAGGCTCCCCCTCCGGTGATAAGGACTTTCAAGGCTTCTTTATCAAAGATCGTCGCAGCTTCGTTAATACTCGTGGCGATTTGAATGGCAATATGTTCCACAAAAGTTCTGAGCCTGTCTTCAAAGATCATATCAAAATTGTTAAAAATCGGCAGAATGGTGTTGACAACATACTCATAACCCAATGATTTAGGCTGATCCTGAACATAAAACTCCAATGCATCCAAGGTACTCAACAGTTCGGTGTTGATCTTACCTTTTGAGGCTATTTTTCCTTTATCGTCATAGTCGAAACCTTTAAGACGGGTAAAATGATTCAATACAATATTGGCTGGGCAAATATCATAAGCAATCCTTTCGGCTCCATTACTATAAGAAACATTGGCAAAGCCGCCAATATTGAGGCAAAAATCATAGTCAGAAAACAAGAACTGATCTCCAATCGGAACAAGAGGAGCACCTTGTCCTCCAAGGGCCACGTCCTGGGTTCTGAAGTCGCAAATCACTTTCTCACAGGTCTTTGCTGAAAGATGTGCTCCACTACCAATTTGCAAGGTGTAATTTTGGCTCGGATCATGAAAAACAGTATGTCCATGGGAGGCGATGAAATCAAGCTTTTCAATATTATTTTTCGCCATTAAATCCACAACCAACTCACCGAGATATATTCCGTATTCTGCACTGAGCTTTGTTAGTTTTTCTCCTGAATAAGTAAAGGCTTCCTGTAGTTTATTTTTCCATATTTCGGAATAATTTATCGATTTTGTTTGTAATATTTCAAAATCATATGCTTTATTTCTGGTTATTTTAACATATGCTAAATCAACTCCGTCCAGGGAGGTTCCACTCATCAATCCGATTACATACCAAATTTTATTCATCATATCCCGTAAAATTACAAATACATTTTGAGAATTTGACTATATTTGAGCAATACAATTTATAATTAATTAAGCCATTTTATCTATGGATTTTACCCTTACCGAAGAACAGATCATGATACGTGACGCGGCTCGTGATTTCGCAAGAAATGAATTATTGCCTGGTGTTATAGAAAGAGATGAAAAACAACAATTCCCTCATGAACAGATAAAAAAGATGGGGGAGCTTGGTTTTCTTGGGATGATGACCGATCCTAAATATGGTGGTGGAGGCATGGATACCGTATCCTATGTACTCGCTATGGAAGAAATTTCCAAGGTTGACGCTTCCGCTTCTGTGGTGATGTCAGTGAACAATTCATTGGTTTGCTGGGGTCTCGAAACGTTTGGAAATGAAGAACAAAAACAAAAATACCTCGTCCCTCTGGCAACAGGGGAAATCATAGGTGCCTTTTGCCTAAGCGAACCTGAAGCCGGAAGTGATGCCACTTCCCAAAAAACCCGTGCAGTCGACATGGGAGACCATTATCTGGTCAACGGTACCAAAAACTGGATCACCAATGGCAGTACCGCCAGCGTTTATATAGTTATTTGTCAAACTGATGTGGAAAAAGGATCGAAGGGAATCAATGCCCTGATCTTAGAAAAAGATATGGATGGATTTGTAGTCGGGCCCAAAGAGAATAAATTGGGAATCAGAGGCTCAGATACACACTCCCTGATGTTCACTAATGTCAAGGTTCCAAAAGCCAACCGAATAGGAGAAGACGGATTTGGTTTCTCCTTCGCCATGAAAACCCTTGCCGGAGGAAGGATTGGTATCGCGTCTCAGGCGCTGGGAATCGCATCAGGTGCTTTTGAATTGGCCCTACAATATTCAAAGGAGAGAAAAGCCTTTGGCAAGGAGATCAGCAAGCATCAGGCCATCGCCTTTAAACTGGCAGACATGGCCACCGAGATCGAAGTTGCTCGATTACTTTGCCTGAAAGCCGCTTGTGATAAAGATGAAAAAAAGAATTACGATCAGTCTGGCGCCATGGCAAAATTGTATGCGGCTGACATGGCCATGAGAAATACGGTAGAAGCTGTTCAGATTCACGGGGGTTACGGATTTGTAAAAGAATACCATGTTGAAAGGCTTATGAGAGATGCTAAGATCACGCAGATCTATGAGGGCACATCAGAGATTCAAAAGATCGTGATCTCCAGAACACTTCTCAAATAAGATAAGAATGGCTATAAAAGTTCTGATTACAGGAGGTACCGGTGCCATTGGTAGTCAGCTTTGCGATTTCCTGTCTGAACAAAATTTTGAGGTAAGCATTCTGAGTCGAAGCAAAAACAAGAATTCAAAATATCCAACCTATTTATGGGACTATGAACATTCCCTCATTGACAAACAAGCCTTTGAACAATGCGACTATATCATACATCTGGCCGGAGCAGGAATAGCCGACAAAAGATGGACCCAGGAAAGAAAAAAAGAAATACGTAACAGCAGGGTAAAAACTACTGCCCTATTGTACAAATCCCTTTCTAATACGAATCATAAGGTCAAGGGAATTATTTCGGCTTCGGCCGTAGGCTATTACGGCCAAATCACAACACCCTTAAACTTTAAGGAAGAAGATCCTCCAGGGAATGATTTTGTTGCTTCTGTTTGTAAAGCATGGGAAGCAGAAGTGAATCGTTTTAATGAATTATCCATCAGAACCGTAAATTTAAGGATTGGTATCGTTCTTATGAAAAAGGGAGGGGCACTTGAAAAAATGACACAACCTTTTCGCTGGAATGTTGGGGCCCCTTTGGGCAATGGTAAACAGATCGTTCCATGGATTCATATCAGTGATCTCAATCAAATCGTAATACAGGCTCTTATGACCTCACAAATGGAAGGAGCCTACAATTGCTGTGCTCCGGATGCTGTAAACAATGCAACATTTTCAGAACAGATTGCCAATACACTGGGTAAAAGCATCTGGCTTCCTCACGTTCCTTCCTTTATTTTAAGTTTACTGCTTGGAAATCGAGCCGTTCTTTTAACCGAAGGAAGTAGGGTATCAGCAAAGAAGATCCTAAATACAGGATATGTATTCAATTATCCTAAACTTCAGCAAGCTTTAAAGGATCTTTTGGGTTAAAAACGGGCATTATTTGTTTGTAAATCTTCAATATTTAAAGATGATTTTAGCATATCCACACTTTTTGCAAGCCTAAAATTGTGATATTGCATTTCTTCTTTGGTTTAACACTTTTCTTTGATTTTTATGTAAAGATTTCGCTATTTTTGTGAAAATTTACTAATTATGGCGTACGAAAAACAGGGAGTATATTTACCTGAATATGAACATGACAATTGCGGAGCTGGTTTTATTTGCAGTCTAAATGGTGAAAAGACCAACAGCATCATTCATGATGCCCTTGAAATACTCATAAAACTTGAACACAGAGGAGCCGTTAGTGCAGACGGAAAAACCGGAGACGGAGCCGGAATACTCATTGAGATTCCCCATAAATTCTTTCAAAAAAATTGTGATTTTGAGCTTCCTGAACAAATGGAATATGCAGTTGGAATGATCTTTTTACCAAAGGGGATCAATCAGTATACGTATTGTATTAATACTCTGGAAACAGAAATTAAAAATCAGGGCCTCGAAGTATTAGGTTGGAGAGAAGTACCGGTGAATCCTGAACATCTGGGTCGAATTGCCGAAACCACAGAACCTTATATAAAACAAATTTTTGTTGGAAAAAATGGCCAGGAACTCGCCCCTTTGGCCTTTAACGCAAAGGTATATACCGCGAGAAAAATTGCAGAACATAAGATCAATGCATCGAAATTAAAACACGCCAAGCAATTCTATATTCCCAGTTTTTCAACTACAACTTTGATCTATAAAGGATTATTGATCCCAGAAGACATTAGGAATTATTACTCCGATTTATCTGATCATGATCTGGTAACAAGACTGGCTTTAGTACACCAGCGTTTTTCTACAAATACGGCGCCTTCCTGGGATCTTGCCCAACCCTTCAGGTTTATGTGTCATAATGGTGAGATCAATACCTTAAGAGGTAATGTAAGTCGGATGAGAGCAAGAGAGGAACTCATGAAGAGTGATCTTTTTGGGGAAGATATTAAAAAACTGTACCCAATCATTCTCGAAAAGAAATCCGATTCGGCTTCCATGGATATGGCGGTGGAATTGTTGTTGATGACTGGGCGTTCTTTACCCGAAGTAATGATGATGATGGTTCCGGAAGCTTGGGAAAAAGACAGTACCATGTCTGAGGAGAAAAAAGCTTTTTACGAATACAATTCCTGTATCATGGAACCATGGGATGGACCTGCATCAGTTCCTTTCACAGATGGCAACTATATCGGTGCTCTTCTTGACCGTAACGGATTGAGACCTTCACGTTTTACTGTTACTAAAGGAGGCTATGTAATCATGTCTTCAGAAATTGGCGTATTAGATATCAAACCAGAAGATGTAGTGCGACATGGCAGACTTGAACCTGGTAAAATGTTCCTTGTTGATATGAACGCCGGGAGGATCATTGAAGACGAAGAAGTGAAAAATGAGGTGACCAAAAAGCACCCTTACAGGCAATGGCTCAATAAGAACTTGCTGCCTTTGGCGGATGTGCCATATACAGGAAATAAATGTCCTGTTGAACTCACCCCTTATAAAACGAGACAGAGGATGTTTGGGTATACAATGGAAGACATTGATACAATCATTACACCCATGTGTAAAAGTGGAAAAGAAGCGCTTGGATCGATGGGAACAGATACTCCGCTCGCCGTTCTTTCAGACAATCACCAGTTATTATACAATTACTTTAAACAGTTATTTGCACAGGTAACGAACCCACCTCTTGACGGAATCAGGGAAGAAATTATAACAGATATCAGTCTGGCCGTAGGTGAAGACCGAAATGTTTTTATTACTTCCTCAGACCATTGCAAGAAACTAAAAATTCAAAATCCGGTTATCTCAAATATTGATCTCGATAAAATAAAAAATATTGATCATCCTGACTTTAAATCATATGAAATCCCTATGCTTTATGATATTAAGAGGGGATTAAACGCATTAGAAAAAGCGCTTAACCTGATTGTAGAAAAAGCGAGTAAAGCCTTAGAAGAAGGGTATAATATCATGATTCTGACTGACCGTGGTGCAGATAAAGTAAATGGACCTATTCCGGCCCTTTTGGCTTGTTCTTTTCTTCATCATTCCTTAAACGATGCAAAAAAACGTTCTAAATTCGGAATCATCATAGAATCTGCTGAACCGCGTGAACCTCATCATTTTGCTACTCTATTCGGATATGGTGCCAGTGCTATCAATCCATATATGGTCAACGAGATTATCCGTGAAAAAGTAAATTCAGGGATTATTTCGGGCATTGATGCTGAAGAGGCTGTTCAAAACTTTAATAAAGCTATTGGAAAGGGAATACTCAAGATCATGAATAAGATCGGAATTTCAACCTTGCACTCTTACAGGGCTTCTCAGATATTTGAAATATTGGGTCTTAACACTAAATTTACCAATAAATATTTCCCTAACACAGCCTCTAGAATTGAAGGTATAGGACTTTACGAAATTGAAAGAGAGATCTCCAAAAGACATAAAAACGCTTTTTTCAATAACAAAATTGACAATAATCTTAAACTGGATATTGGTGGAGATTACAGATGGAGAAGAACAGGGGAAAGACATATGTTCAACCCAACCACTGTATCCAAATTACAGCAAGCAGTTCGTACGAACAATACTGAGAGTTATGAACAGTATGCAAAAATGATCAATGAGCAAAATGAAAATCTGATGACCCTCAGAGGTCTGTTTGAATTTCAAAACCTTGATCCGATTCCATTAGAGGAAGTTGAACCATGGACCGAAATTGTTAAGCGATTCAAAACCGGTGCCATGTCATACGGATCCATCAGTAAGGAAGCTCACGAAAACCTGGCAATTGCCATGAATCGAATTGGCGGTAAAAGCAATTCTGGTGAAGGTGGTGAAGACCTTAACAGATTTAGAAAAGATTTGAACGGTGACAGCAGAAGCAGTGCCATCAAACAGGTTGCTTCAGGTAGGTTTGGCGTATCCAGTAACTACCTGACTAATGCCCAGGAAATACAAATTAAAATGGCTCAGGGAGCCAAACCGGGAGAAGGTGGACAGTTACCAGGAGAAAAAGTTTTCCCATGGATAGCCGAAGTTAGAAATTCTACTCCTTATGTAGGATTGATCTCCCCTCCTCCACACCATGATATATATTCAATTGAAGATTTATCTCAGTTAATATTTGACCTTAAAAATGCAAACCGAGAAGCCAGGATCAATGTAAAACTGGTATCAGAGGTTGGCGTGGGTACCATTGCAGCCGGGGTTGCCAAAGCAAAAGCCGATGTTATTCTGATATCCGGTTTTGATGGAGGCACCGGTGCATCTCCTTTGACATCTTTAAAGCATGCGGGATTGCCTTGGGAACTTGGTATAGCGGAGGCACAGCAAACATTGGTGTTAAATGACCTTAGAAGTCGTGTGGTACTCGAATGTGACGGACAGTTGAAGACTGGTCGTGACGTTGCTTTTGCCTGCTTGCTCGGAGCTGAAGAATTTGGCTTTGCCACAGCACCATTAGTTGCTTCAGGTTGTATTATGATGCGAAAGTGTCATTTGAATACCTGCCCGGTTGGAATTGCCACTCAGGATCCTGAATTAAGAAAGAACTTTAAAGGTACACCTGAACATGTTATCAACTTCATGTATTTCGTTGCCGAAGAATTAAGACAGATCATGGCATCTTTAGGATTCAGAACCGTCAAGGAAATGATAGGCCAGTCTCAAAAGATTAATGCTAAAACTGCGGTTAATCAATACAAGGCTCAGGGTCTGGATTTATCTGGCATACTATACCAGCCATCTGACTATCATGATAAAGTGATCCGAAATACGGAAAAACAATATCATGAAATAGAAGATGCCTTGGATTTTCAAATAATCCAGGATGCACACCCGGCCATCTACAGAAAAGAAAAAATGGAATTGAGCTATCCTATAGCCAATACAAACAGGTCGGTTGGGGCAATTATCAGCAATGAAATTTCTAAGATCTATGGAGCCAATGGCTTACCAAGTAATACCCTTCAAATCAATTTTACCGGGTCGGCCGGTCAGAGTTTTGGGGCCTTTGCAACAAAAGGTCTTACTCTCAATCTGGAAGGAAACACCAATGATTATCTGGGTAAAGGACTCTCCGGAGCTAAAGTGATCATTAAGAAACCTGAAAAAGCCACTTTTGTGGCTGATGAGAATATCATCATCGGAAACGTTTGTTTTTATGGTGCCACTAAAGGTGAAGCCTATATTAATGGGGTTGCAGGAGAACGATTTTGTGTAAGAAATTCAGGAATAACTGCAGTTGTTGAAGGTGTTGGTGATCACGGATGTGAATATATGACAGGTGGAAAAGTTGTAATTCTCGGAAAAACAGGTAGAAATTTTGCTGCGGGGATGAGCGGTGGAATTGCATATGTATACGACCCGAAGAAAAATTTTGTCAATGGTTTGTGTAATATGGAAATGGTCGAACTTGAAAACCCATCGGCTACAGATGCTCAGGAATTGTTTGAACTTATTCAAAACCATTACCATGCTACCGAAAGTACCAAAGCATTGATGATTTTGGAAAATTGGGATAAGCAAATGAGCCACTTTGTCAAGGTAATACCTACCGACTATAAAAAGGCTCTGGCTAGAATAGAGGAAGAAAAAGCAGCAAAACAAACAGTTTAATTATGGGAAAAGTAACAGGATTTATTGAGTATGAAAGAGCCGATGAGAAAAATAAGGCTGTAAAGGATAGACTTAAAAATTATAAGGAATTCACCGTTAAGCTTCCTGAAGAAGAACTTAAAAAGCAAGGTTCCAGATGTATGGATTGCGGTATACCATTTTGCCATAGTGGTTGTCCGTTGGGTAATTTAATTCCTGATTTTAATGACCTTGTATATAGAGGTGAATGGAAAAAAGCACTGGAAATACTTCACGCTACAAATAATTTTCCTGAGTTTACAGGAAGGCTTTGTCCTGCACCTTGCGAACAGGCCTGCGTTCTTGGCTTGATAGAAGACCCTGTTTCCATTGAAAATATTGAAAAAAATATTGTCGAAAAAGGTTTTGAAGAAGGGTGGATTGTTGCAAATCCTCCTAAAGAACGAACTGGCAAAACAGTTGCCGTTGTAGGATCTGGTCCTGCAGGTCTAGCTGCAGCACAACAATTGAACAGAGCAGGACATCTGGTAACCGTATTTGAACGGGATGATGAAATAGGAGGCCTTTTGAGATATGGTATTCCGAATTTCAAAATGGAAAAAGAGATCATTGACCGAAGGGTTTCTGTCTTAGAAGAAGAAGGTATTTCTTTTATAACCGATGCGAATATAGGTGAAAATTACCCCATTGAGAAGCTTGATGACTTTGACTCAATAGTTCTTTGCGGCGGAGCAACTAAAAGGCGCTCGTTACCTACCAAAGGTGTTGATGCCAAAGGGGTAGTTCAAGCAATGGATTTTCTTACCCAGCAAACAAAAAGCTTATTCGAAAGCAAATTCGAAGGAGAAAAGATATCCGCCAAAGAAAGAGACGTCATCGTAATTGGTGGCGGTGATACCGGATCTGATTGTGTAGGAACCTCTAATCGTCAGGGTGCAAAATCTGTTACGAATTTTGAGATCCTGCCCAAGCCACCTTTGTCGAGAAGTGATACTACTCCCTGGCCTTTTTGGCCTTTACAACTCAAAACCTCATCTTCTCATGAAGAGGGCTGCGAAAGAGATTGGCTGATCAACACCAAAGAGTTCGTTACCAACGATAAAAATGAATTGATCGCATTAAAAACAATTGAAGTTGAATGGAAGATCGTACCTGGTCAAAGACCACAACTTCTCGAAAAGGAGGGCACAGAAAAAACCTGGCCTTGTGATTTAGTATTGCTTGCCTTAGGATTTACAGGGCCAGAAACTACCTTAAGCGATCAACTTGGGCTGGAATTAGATGAACGAACCAATTATAAGGCTAATAATTATCAGACGAATGTATCTCACATATTTACTGCAGGTGATATGAGAAGAGGGCAGTCTTTAATCGTTTGGGCCATAAATGAAGGAAGGGAAGCTGCACGTGAAGTTGACCTGTTTTTAATGGGCGCGAGCAACCTCCCCGTCAAAGGACAAGGAGATCTTCCCGGAGTTTAATCAATTAAGATCAAATGCTAAAAGAAAAAGACAAGGTTTAAACCTTGTCTTTTTCTTTTGTATAAAGCTTGTTAATAAGACTTTATATTGTTCATATGTTTTTAATCAATTCTAGGTTTTTTTTACCTCTTTTTAAAAATACTAAGATTCTCTTCAGAATTCAGCTTTACTTTTACGCCATAAAAAAAAATAACAGGAGCTAATCAAGTATTCTGTTTGAATTATCTAACACTAAAAACTAAAGTAACCTAAAAATTTAAACTATCATGAAAAAAATTCTTGCATTACTATTAATGACAACTATAATGGTGTCATGCGTATCTAAAAAGAAATACGTGCTATTAGAGGATGATCTAACGCATACAAGGGGAGAATTGCAAAAGACTACGGTTGAAAAAGAAGCATTGGAAGCAAAATTTGCAAAAATTGAAAAAAGAGTTGACGTATATAACACTCAGGTTAATTCATTACAAGCTGACAACGCGAACTTAGCAGAAAGCAATAACCAAAAAATGGGTTTGTTGGCTGACAATTCGGCTGTTATCTCTGAAAACATGAAAGTAAATCTTAGAGAAACCTTAGCGAAATTACCACCAGAAGCTTTGGAGGGTGCAAAAACGCTAAAAGATTCTATGAATGTTGCTATTTCATATAAATTGGAAAAATCTATTAATGAAAATAATATTGACAATGGTGGAGATATTGATGTAAACATCGATCAAACTGTTGTGATGATCTCTGTAGCTGACAGCTTATTATTCAGATCAGGAAGTTATAATGTTAGTTCAAAAGCACATCCGTTATTAGCCAAATTGGCTGACGTGATCAATGCAGAACCAAGCATTGACGTAATGATCGAAGGGCATACTGATTCTAAGGGCATACATACAGAAGAGATTATTGACAACTGGGATCTAAGTGTAAAAAGATCGACTTCTATCGTTAGACTTCTTCAAAGCAAATACAAAGTTGATCCGGCAAGATTGATTCCTTCTGGAAGAAGTTCGTATGTTCCTTTGACTGATAACACTACTTATAAGAACAGAGCCAGAAACAGACGTACTAATATCATTATCATGCCTAACCTTAACAAATTCTTCGCCCTAATGGCTGAAGAAGAGGAAGAAATGGTAAGTTTAGACAATTAAGATTATTAATCCAATCATTTAAAAAGGCGACCCTAAGGGTCGCTTTTTTTTTTTGGGTTTGGCTTCTGAGACGATGAGAAGTATATCCTTCAGCCTTTAAAACAAAAAATCCGGAGTAAAATTAGATCTTACTCCGGACTTTCCCACTAACTAAAACTAAAAACTAATCAACATTATCGTGTAAAAAAGAATTGTTAGAACGTAACTGGATCTCATCATTGTCGTCCGTTCCTAAGGTCATTCTTGATTTATTCTTGTCTGTTTCAGATGAAGAAGGAACTTCATCAAGATTCACACCCATTCTCTTATAAGCTGGCTCACTTTCAATGTCATCTATATGGTGATTCAATTTATTGATGAATTTATAATTGAAATCCTTCATTTTCTTTCTTCTCATTTCAGCTCTGTTACGTAACTCAGCAATAGTAAGGTTCATCGGCGAAACATCCTTGTCTTCAATTACTTTTTCCACATTGTTCTCAATAGCCTTATCCTTGGTAATTTTTAACTCGAAATGCATTTCCTCTTCTTCTCCCTTTACCACGTCAGAGATGTTTTTCAATGTATTGATCTCAGAGGCAAACTCATCTTCAAGTGTATGGCGAATCGTATTTTCATTCAATGGTGCAGCATTTGGCTCAGGCTTAATCAATTCAAGGCCTACAATCTCAATATCATTAATATTAAAATTTTCCAGGGTTTTCACCTCTTTTACTTCTTCCTTCTGAATTTTTTGAATTGGCAGATCAAAAGTAAATGAAAATTGATCCTCGCTATCTTCCTCTTCAGACTCTGAAACCTCATCTTTTGGGGTAATATTTGTAATTTCAAAATTTTCCTCATCCTCATGAGCTCGCACATGTTCAAATTTTACTGACATATCGTTGGCTTCCTCATGAATCGGTTCTGTCGGCTTTACCTCCTCATAGGTCACTTCATGATCTTTAAACTCAGCATCTGGAGTCACAGGTTCAACTGCTGCTGACTTCACGTCCTTAACTTCTTCTATAAAATCCTCTTCATGCAATACGTGTCTGGTAATCTTTGGCGCCGGGGCGACAGGTTCAGGTTTGGTAATAAGCTTTACTTCTTTATCCTCAACCAGTTTATGAACAATCTTCTTTGATTCTATTTTTGCTATCTCGCTCTGTTGCTCAGGATTGAACCCTGTGGCAATGATGGTTACTGAAATCGCATCTTCAAGTGCTTCATCTTCACCAACACCCATAATGATATCCACATTGGTTTTGGCCTCTGACTGAATATAATCATTAATCTCTCCAATCTCATCTATGGTCACTTCAGAACTGCCTGAAACAATCAATAATAATACGTTTTTAGATCCTTCAATTTTATTATCATTTAAAAGTGGAGAATCCAGGGCCTTGGTAATAGCGTTTTGTGCACGATTCGATCCGGATGCCTGTGCAGAACCCATAATCGCAGTTCCGCTATTTGACAATACGGTTTTGGCATCGCGTAAATCTATATTCTGCGTATAGTGATGTGTAATCACCTCCGCAATTCCGGTCGCAGCTGTTGATAGAACTTCATCAGCTTTTGAGAAACCGGCCTTAAACCCTAAATTACCGTAGACTTCTCTTAATTTATTGTTATTGATTACCACCAACGAGTCTACATGAGACCGCAGCTTTTCAATACCTAACTGCGCTTGTTCATTCCTCATTTTTCCTTCAAAAGAAAATGGAATAGTTACAATCCCTACCGTCAAAATATCAAGGTCCTTAGCAATCTTCGCAATTACAGGAGCTGCTCCCGTTCCTGTTCCACCGCCCATTCCAACAGTAATAAACAACATTTTAGATTTAGTATTCAGCATGTTTTTGATATCTTCCATACTTTCCATGGCAGACTGCTCTCCGATTTCCGGATTTGCACCTGCACCTAAACCTTCGGTCAAGGTTGCACCCAACTGTATCTTATAAGGAACAGGGCTGCTTTGAAGTGCCTGAGCGTCTGTATTACAAACAACAAAGTCAACACCCTTGATACCTTTGTTGTACATGTGATTGATAGCATTACTTCCGCCACCACCAACTCCAATAACTTTGATAACATTGGACTGATTTTTTGGTAAATCAAAAGATAAATTACTAAATTCTAAACTCATAACTAAATTTTTATTTTTCGGGTTGTATTGTTATTCAGCGTTATCTAAAAAATCTCTAAACTTTTCTCCCCACTTCTCAAAAATGGTTTTGTTCAAAACCTCTTTTGATTCGGAAGTCTTTTTATATGATTCTTCTTCAATCTCTGGAATGCTATTGTTCCTTTTTTCGTTCTCTTTTAAACCTTTCATCAAAAGCCCCACAACTGTGGCATAAAGAGGACTAGACAGTTCACTGTCTGAATTACTCGCCAAGTGTTCATTTGGATAACCAATGCGCGTGTCCATACCAGTAATGTATTCCACCAATTGTTTAATATGCTTCAATTGTGCACCACCACCTGTAAGTACAATTCCTGCAATAAGCTTCTTCTTGCTTTCCTCGTGCCCGTAATTCTTAATCTCTAAAAACACCTGTTCTACGATCTCAACTACTCTGGCATGTATAATCTTTGATAAATTCTTTAGTGTTATTTCTTTGGGTTCTCTGCCTCTTAAACCGGGAATCGAAACGATCTCATTGTCTTTATTCTCTCCTGGCCATGCTGATCCAAATTTGGTCTTTAGTAACTCAGCCTGTTTTTCTATAATGGAACACCCTTCTTTAATATCTTCAGTAATCACATTACCTCCAAAGGAGATCACAGCTGTATGTCTTATGATCCCATCTTTAAAAATAGCCAGATCAGTAGTACCACCTCCGATGTCAATGAGTGCCACTCCTGCTTCTTTTTCCTCCTGACTCAAAACAGCATCAGCAGAAGCCAAGGGTTCAAGTGTAATATTTCCCAGCTGAAGCCCTGCACTTTTAATACACCTTCCAATATTTCTTATCGATGACACCTGACCTACAACAACGTGGAAATTCGCTTCTAATCTTCCGCCATACATTCCGATCGGTGTTTTAATTTCAGCCTGCCCATCAACTTTGAAATCCTGAGGTAATACGTGAATGATTTCCTCTCCCGGTAACATGACCAGTTTGTAAACTTGATTGATCAATCTTTCAATATCATCCTCATCAATCACCTTATCTGAATTTGAACGGGTGATATAATCACTGTGGTGCAAACTTCTGATGTGCTGACCTGCAATCCCGACCACTACTGTTCCAATTTTTTCTCCAGAAGCACTTTCGGCCTCGTCAACAGATTGTTGAATGGATTGTATGGTTTGGGTTATATTATTGACAACTCCTCTGTGCACACCAAGGCTTTTGGCTTTGCCGGTTCCCAGAACCTCAATTTTGCCATAAGCATCCTGCTTTCCGACCATCGCAACTATTTTTGTAGTTCCGATATCTAAACCCACTGCTATATTCTTATTGTCCATAATATCTATTTTTCACAAACAATTTGATTGTAAAATTTTAAGTTTATCGTTTTATAGTCTGTAATGGTGCTATCCAACATTATTTTCTGATAAAATACTTTTAGTTTCGCAATTTTTTCTTTCATTCGTGACAAATCTCCAAAAATGATCTTTTGGTTGCCTACCCTGGTCTTCAATTCAAACTGATGTTTCTTTGTACCCTCAATCTGGTCGATCCCAATGACCTGCTTTCTTAAGAACTCATCATTTCTTATGGTATTCGATAATGTGATCAACTCGAACCCTTCTATTCCCGAAATTGTATCAGTAGTTATAGGAACCCTGGCAGAATAATTATCCGATAATGGCATTTTATCACCTAATTTATCGTAATAATAGGTTTCCGATTCATTCGCTACTCTTAAAACTGGTGTTCTTTGTGTAATTATTGCCCCTATATCCCCACTAAATGTTAGAAAAATCTCAGCGTTTTCAATCATTTCGTTACGCTGTAAGAATCCTTCTAAATTATTCAAATTTATATTTTCTTTCGATTGATTATTGTACCCCTCTAAATTTTGTATTAACAACTTATTAACTGTTTCGTAGCTTACAAAAAGGTTTTCTCCATTCTCAAAAATCACGATGACCTCTTTATTACTTTTCTTTGCATTTCTATGTGCGGCGAAACCGTATAAAAATACGA
This sequence comes from uncultured Flavobacteriaceae bacterium, assembly GCA_964595535.1. Lineage (GTDB taxonomy): Bacteria > Bacteroidota > Bacteroidia > Flavobacteriales > Flavobacteriaceae > Lutimonas. The sequence goes on from CAZQRD010000001.1 coordinate 21,041, forward strand.
TCACAAAAGTGAGTAACGCGAATTTAATATGTGGAATAAATTTTTTCATTGATTCATTTTCTCATTAATTCATTGTTTCATTGATTCATTGTTTCATTATTTCATTGTTTCAGTCTAAATAAAAACTATGACTACCTTTTAAATAATCCCCTCACTATTTAAGTGGGTAGCCATAGTTACCAAAGTATTTAGCACATAATTCTATTTTAATATTTTTTCGACCTCATCAGCTATCTGTTTTGTAGCATCCGGCAAGGCCAGTTTTTTAATGTTCTGACTTAAGGAAATTTGTCTTTTCTCATTTCCCAGCAATTCTTCGATTACCTCAGCCAAACTGTCAATGTCGTTTTCCATCAATAAAATGGCTGCATCCATATCGGTAACCGATTTAGCATTTTTTGTTTGATGATCTTCGGCTACATTTGGCGATGGAATAAAGATCACTGGCTTCCCCACAATGCAAAGTTCAGAGATGGATCCGGCACCTGCCCGGCTGATCAATACATCTGCAGCGGCATATAACAGATCCATCCGTTGAATAAATTCACATACCTGAACTCCTTCGATCTCGCTATACTTTCGGTATTCCTCATAATAGAGCTTACCAGACTGCCAGATCACTTGAATATCATTTTTCAGAATTGTTTGTATATATTTTTCCATAGCCTGATTAATGGCCCTGGCCCCAAGGCTTCCACCCATAATTACCAGTGTCTTTTTATCAGGATTTAAACTGAAATGACTCAAGGCTTCTTTTCTTTTTTGATCGATATTTAAAAGGTCCTGCCGTACGGGATTACCCGTTTTGATTAACTTCTCGGTGGGAAAATATTTCTCCAAACCATCGTATGCAACACATATTTTTTTAACCTTTTTGGCAAGCAATTTATTTGTAATTCCCGGATAAGAATTTTGTTCCTGAATCAAACTTGGGATATGTTTCTTATTAGCCATATACAAGGTTGGGCCCGAAGCAAATCCTCCCGTTCCAATCACCACGTTTGGCTTAAATTTTCTGATTATCCTGTTGGCCTTCAACAAACTCGAAATCAGTTTAAAAGGAAAACTTAGATTTTTAAGGCTAAGGCTTCGTTGTAAACCCGTAATATTCAATCCCTTTATCTCATAGCCCGATTGAGGTACTTTTTCCATTTCCATCCTTCCTTCTGCCCCAACAAATAGGAAATTTGATTCGGGATGTCTTTCCTTTAATTCATTGGCAATGGCTATCGCCGGGTATATATGACCTCCGGTTCCTCCTCCGCTTAGCAATATGTTAACCGATTGCTTCATGTAATATATCTAAAGGGTTTTCAATTTCATTCTTTTGTTTTCCTACTGCTATCTCATTATCAGAAGTGCTTACGCTCAAAACGATTCCAATAGCAAAGCAAGTCATCCAGATAGAAGTACCACCGGTACTTATCAATGGCAGGGGCTGACCGGTCACCGGAAAAAGCCCAACGGCTACCCCCATGTTTATCATGGCCTGAAATATGATAGGTAACCCAACCCCTAAACAGAGTAAGGTTCCAAAAATCGTTGTTGATTTTGTAGCGATAATTACTATTCGGAACAATAGTCCCAGGAAGAATAGAATGATCAGGATCGCCCCTATCAATCCAAATTCCTCGCCAATTATGGCATAGATAAAATCTGATGATGACTGTGGTAGGAAATTCTTTTGAACACTCTTTCCTGGTCCCTTGCCATAAATCTCGCCTGATGCTATTGCGATTTTGGCCTTCTCGGCCTGATAGTTATCCTCTGATTCTCCAGAAGCGAAATTCTCAATTCGGTTGGACCAGGTGTTGATACGTGTATTTTTCATTGCTTCAGGAAAAGCCTTTGCCGTAAGAATGAATAAAACCAAGCTCAAAACACCTACCCCTAAAATAGTGGCTATAAATTTTAATGGATATCCACCAAGAAATGAAAGCAAGACCACCATAAAAAAGGTGATTGCTGTTGTAGAAAAGTTGGCAGGCAAAATCAATACAAGCACTATCCCGACCGGCATCCACATATACAGAAAGCTTTCCTTAAATGTAATTTCCTTTTCCTTATTTCTAGCCAGATACCTGGCTACATAAATCATTAACACGACGGCTGCAAGCGTGGAGGTTTGAAAACCAATCCCAATAAAAGGAATGCTGATCCACCTACTGGCATTAGCCCCATCAATTACTGTTCCTTGAGTGAGCGTATAGATCAGGAGTAATATGACCACAGGGAGCATCAAAACAGATAAGCCGCTAAAATACCTGTAGGGTATTTTGTGAGTTGTATACACAATAACAAATCCGAGCAGTAAAAGAATGGCATGCTTTAAAAGATACCCAAGTGTTGACCCTTTTCCTGCTACATATACCAGATTGGTACTTGCGCTGTAAACAGGAAGGAAAGAAAATATGGCCAGAATAGCTATGATAGCCCAAATGGTTTTATCTCCTTTAATATTGTCAAAAAATCTTGTCAGCATCCTGGTATTTCTTATTTATAATTGTCTTACTGCTTCTTTAAATCTCTTACCCCTTTCTTCATAATTTTCACTTATGTTCTCGCAATCGCCTGCCGGAGAAAAAAGAACGGTCTCATGGTCTCTGCAAAGTTTATAAGCGATGTTGACGGCATCGTGAATACTGGTCGTCTCGATCATAAAATCCACTACATTTCCGAAAGTTTCAATTAGCTTATCATTGTTTGTACTCAAACAAATAATGGCGCTCACTTTTTCGTTCACCAGAGGTAGTAACATGTCATAATCATTTTCAGCATCCAAACCTCCAACAATCCAGATGGTAGAATGCTCCATGCTATCTAAAGCGTAAAAAGTTGCATTGATATTCGCTGCTTTTGAGTCATTCACATATTGAGACCCATTGATCTTCAAAACTTTCTCAAGCCGGTGCTCTTCATTTTCAAAGTCAGAAAGACAATTCCGAATGGTTTCCTTTCTCACTTTCATCAAATCAGACAAAGTGCTGGATGCCATGGCATTCTTTACATTAAAATTGGTTTGTAACGCAAAAGATGAAATACTCATGTAGTTTCTATTTAATTATTATTGTTGATTTATCTTACTTTTAGGGTCAGAATAGAGATCACTGCGAGCAGAATCCCCACAATCCAGAACCTGGTTACTATTTTACTTTCGTGATACCCGCGCTTCTGATAATGATGATGAAGTGGCGACATCAGAAAGATCCTTCTTCCTTCTCCAAATCTCCTTTTCGTATACTTGAAATAGGAAACCTGAATTACAACTGACAGGTTTTCTGCCAAAAAGATACCGGCCAGAATAGGAATTAAAAATTCCTTTCTTACAGAGAGTGCAATTACAGCAATCACTGCCCCTATCGTTAAACTACCTGTGTCTCCCATAAAAACCTGGGCCGGATAGGCATTGTACCAAAGAAAACCAACCAGTCCTCCAACAAAGGCACTTATGAAAATGGTTATCTCTCCTGAATTAGGTATGTACATCACATTGAGATAATCTGCAAATATGATATTACCGGAGATCCATGCAAAAATGGCCAGGGCTAACACTATAATGGCCGAACTACCGGCCGCAAGACCATCAATTCCATCGGTTAAATTTGCTCCGTTTGAAACCGCTGTTATAATAAAAATTACTACGATTACAAAGAAGAGCCAAACGTAATCCTTGGTCCATTCACCCATCCATGTAAGCAGGTTGGCATAATCGAATTCATTATTCTTTACAAAGGGAATAGTCGTTTTGGTAGATTTCTCAGCTTCGCTGAATCGATTTGATGAAATGGTGATGTCCTGACTTATTACAACCTCGCCTTGTTGTAGTTTTTCTTTAACCACAACATCAGGATTAAAATAGAGCATCAACCCTATGAAAACTCCAAGGGTTACCTGACCAACAATTTTAAAACGTCCTTTGAGCCCTTCTTTATTCTTTTTAAAAACCTTGATATAATCATCTACAAATCCAATTGCTCCCATCCACAGGGTAGTGACGATCAGGATAATGATATAAATATTATCAAGTTTTGCGAATAAAAATACCGGTATCAAAGTGGCCAAAATGATGATCAATCCTCCCATGGTAGGGGTTCCTTTCTTTTCAACCTGCCCATGCAGACCAAGGTCTCTGATTGATTCTCCAACTTGCATCTTCGCGAGTTTGTCAATAATCTTTCGCCCGTATATCGTTGAAATCAATAAAGAGAATGCAAAAGCTAAAGCCGATCTAAAGGAGATATACTGAAACAGACCTGCTCCCGGAAGGCTGGTATTTTGATCTAAATATTCAAATAAATAATATAGCATTATGGGTTTCTATTTATTGAGTTCAGTCAGTATTTGATTTGTGATTTCAAAATCATCAAAACCAGTTTTCCGGTCACCAATGATTTGATAGTTCTCATGCCCCTTTCCGGCAACCAGAACTATATCTCCTTCCTGAGCCAGCTTGCAAGCGGTTTTAATTGCCTGCTTTCTGTCTGCAATTGATATGGTTTTTTTATAATTTTCAGGTCGTACTCCTGATTCAACCTCTTTAATGATTTGTTCCGGGTCTTCATTTCTGGGATTGTCAGAAGTAAATACCACTTGATTGCTTAAACTTGAGGCTATATTTCCCATTTTCGGACGTTTGCCACGATCCCTGTCTCCTCCGCAACCAACAACTGTAATCACCTGTTCATTAAAAGTCCTGATCGAATTAATCGTCTCCAAAACATTCTTGAGTGCATCTGGAGTATGGGCATAGTCTATAATGGTATTGATACCACCTTTAGAAACTGCATGCTGAAAACGGCCCGAAACATTATCGAGTTCACTTAAACTTCTTAGGTTATCATATTTTTCAAGACCCAATAAATCGGCGGTGGCATAAATTGCCAAAAGATTGTATGCGTTGAATGAACCGATTAATTTTGTCCAAACTTCCTGTCCGTTAATATTGAGAAGTAATCCATGGAACTGATTCTCTATAATTCTGACCTTATAATCCGCCTCTGTTTTGAGGGCATAGCCATACTTTTTAGCGTTTGTATTCTGCAGCATGACACTTCCATTTTTATCGTCAAGATTAACCAGTGCAAAGGCCTTTGAAGGCAAATGATCAAAGAAAGATTTTTTCACATCTCTGTACGCTGCAAAAGATTTGTGGTAGTCTAAATGGTCATGGGTCAAATTTGTAAAGATTCCTCCACTAAAATCCAAACCGGTAGTTCTTTTCTGATGAATTCCATGAGAACTGACCTCCATAAAACAATGACTAACTCCCTCGTTAACCATTTTTCTTAACATCTTATTGATCGTAACCGAATCTGGGGTAGTATGGGTTGTGGGTATGTCTTTATCACCCACTTTGATCAAAATGGTTGAGATTAGTCCGCTTTTATGACCTGCCTTTTGAAACTGCTCAGCCAGAAGGGTTGCTATGGTTGTTTTGCCATTGGTTCCGGTGACGCCAACCAAAGTTAAAGCGGCAGATGGATTGCCGTAAAAATTCGAGGCGAGAAGTGCCAAAGCCTTATCAGCGTCTGCTACCTGAACAAAAGTAACTCCCTGCTGAGTGTCTTCCGGAAAATCCTGGAACACTACGGTAGTAGCACCTTGAGAAATAGCTTGTGCAATAAAAGCGTGGCCATCGAAAAGCAGCCCTTTTTGAGCCACAAATAATGAGCCTTGAACGATATTTCTCGAATCAAACTCAACAGCCTGCACTTCAATATCGGTCGAACCTTTGACTGACTCAACGGATACCCCATATAATATGTCTTTTAACTTTTTCAATTTAAGACAGTTCTAATTTGATCATTTCCCCTTTTATTAAGGCTGACCCAGCCTTAATCGACTGAGATTTTACTTTCCCGATTCCTTTAAAATTGACCTTAAAGCCCATGTTTTCCAATAAGGAGATTGCATCCATTCCCGGCATGTTCTTTACATCAGGAACTTTGGTATAAGTTTCATTAGCCTTTGTATAATAACCTTCATAGTCCTCATCCATCTTTGAGAGATTCTCTGAGAATGTCACCTCCTCAACCACTGGGGTTTCGGTATAAATTTTTCTTGCTATCCTTTCAAATACTGGTGCTGCGACGATATTACCGTAATAGCCTTTCTTTTTATTGGGTTTATGGATCACTACAATGCAGGAATACTTTGGCTCGTCAGCAGGGAAATATCCTACAAATGATGAAATATATTTGGTCTCATCTGTCCAGTATTCTGTTTGACAGGTTCCTGTTTTACCCGCCATGGAAAAGTTCTTATCGTAAATATTATCAGCCGTTCCCCTTTTGACAACATTCAACATCATTTCCTTCACCTGATCAATGGTTTCCTGCGAGCAGATTTGAGGATGGATGATCTCCTTTTCAAATTTGGTCACCACGTTGCTCTGGGCTCTGATCTCTTTGACAAATCTTGGTTTAACCATCTCCCCGTTATTAGCAATGGCATTGTAAAAAGTCAGGACCTGAAGAGGTGTAAAAGAAACTCCATAACCATAGGCCATCCAGGGAAGTGACAAGCCATTCCATGTATCCTTATCCTTAGGGTCAGGAATTTTGGGCTCACCCTCACCTTTGATAGGTAATCCTATTTTATAACCAACTTTCATCCTTTTCAATCCCTCAATGAACTTTTCCGGATGATCCTTGTAGTTTTCATTAATAATCTTAACGATACCGACATTTGAAGAAACTTCAAACACCCTTGATGCTGAAATTTTTCCATAACCGCCATGGTGCGAGTCTCTCACAGGTTTCCCATGAAATCTGATCTCTCCTTTTTCGGTGTCTATGATCTGAGACGTATCGATCACTTTATCCTCTAAAGCTACGACCATCCCCATCAGTTTAAATGTTGATCCAGGCTCATGAGATTCGTAAATCGCATAATTACGTTGCTCAAAATAAGTTCCAACAGAAGTCCTGCCCAGATTTGATATGGCCTTTATTTCTCCGGTTTTCGTCTCCATAACAACTACCGAACCATGATCTGCTTCAAACGTTTCCAATTGTTGTAACAAAGCATGATGGGCAACATCCTGAATCTTAAGATCAATCGTTGTAATGATATCCTTTCCATCAATAGGTTCGATTTCATTATTGTCATTCAAAGGTTTCCATTGACCTTTTGCAATTTTTTGCTTTAAACGTTTTCCCTTTTTTCCTCTGAGGAATTCATAAAAACTTCCTTCAATTCCTACCCTACCTCTGTAATCATCATAACCAACCGCTCTTTCTGCAATTTTACCAATAGGATGCTCTCTTACCGTTCTCTGCTCAATGATCAAACCTCCACGATAAGTTCCTAATTTGAAAACCGGAAACTTCTTTAACCTTTGATAATCGTTATAACTCAGGTTTCTTGTAATAAATAGGTACCTGTTTTTATTTACCCTGGCTTTTCTGATCTTATTCTCATAATAGCTCGATGTTTTACCCAGCATATCAGATAAAGCCTCACTCAACTCTTTGATCCCGGCTTCAAATTCATTATCTGAAACGGTAACGGCATCCATCCTTACATCAAAGCGGGAAACGGAAGTGGCCAGCAAACTGCCATCAGCTGTGTACACACTCCCTCGATTGGCAGCAATCTCAAAAGTTTTAACAGTACCCTCCTCGGCTTCAATACGATACTTATCACCATCGACATGTTCTATCTCTATGAGTTTGTAAATGATCGCTATGGCAAACAAGAACAAAAACCCTGTAAGCAGGTAGAGTTTATTCAATATTTGTTTCTTTTCAACTGCCATGTTCAATTATTAATAATTACTTTGATCTTTTGAGGTGGTATTTGAGAAATGTACAAACCATTATCAGCAAGCCTTTTCGAAATGCTTGACTCCATTTTTAATTTCATAAGATCTGAGCGTGCAGCCACAAACTCCGAATAGAGTTTGCGCTTTTCTTTGTTCAATGTTGCAATACTTTGAACCTTCCTGTCTATTTGATGAGAGCTGGTGATCATTAGCAGAGCAAGAAAGGTGAGAAATATGATAAAGCCCCAATTCTTCTTCGCATCTTCATCCACCAGAAATTTCCCCTTAAGGATGTTGTACAAGGTTTGTTTGACTTTTGACATTTTGAGTTTTGACTTCTGGTTTGATTAATTCTTCTCTGCTATTCTTAATTTGGCACTTCTCGATCTGTTATTCTTTTTTATTTCCTCGGCTGACGGAACGATCAACTTTCCCACTTTTTTGAAAGGAACGGTTACATTCCCATAAAAATCCTTTTCCGGTTCACCTTTGAACAATCCAAACTGCATATATCTTTTAACCAATCTATCCTCTAACGAGTGGTATGAGATCATACTTAATCTTCCTCCCACATTTAACAGATCCGGTGTTTGTAATAAAAACTCCTTTAGAACCTGCATTTCCTGATTCACTTCTATTCTGATGGCCTGAAAAATCTGAGCCAGAATCTTATGCTCCTTCGCCCTTGGTAAAAATCGCTTTAAAACTTCTTTTAACTGAAAGCTAGTTCTAACCGGCCCCTCATTTCTGGCTTGAACAATCTCTTTGGATAGAGCTCTGGAATTTCTTAGCTCTCCATACTGAAACAAAACCTGCGAAAGCTCCTCTTCAGAATACTTATTGACCACTTCGAAGGCCGATATCGCATCGCTGGCATTCATCCTCATATCAAGTTCTGCATCAAATCTTGTAGAAAACCCACGATCAGCACTATCAAACTGATGAGAGGAAACACCGAGATCAGCTAAAATCCCATCTACCTTTTTCACTCCATGAAAGCGAAGAAACCTACTTATGAATCTGAAATTCTCATTGATCAGCACAAAACGTTCGTCCTGAATCTCATTTTCCAAGGCATCCGCATCTTGATCAAAGGCAAATAATCTTCCCTTAGCACCAAGTCGCTTCAGTATTTCTGTGGAGTGGCCTCCCCCTCCAAAGGTCACATCCACATAAATACCATCTGGTTTTATACTAAGACCATCAACACTGTCAAAGAGCAGTACCGGATCATGATAACTCATGATCGGTATCATTTACATTTCCCATTACATCTTCAGCCAGATCAGCAAAATCAACAGCTGCGTCGTCTATGGCTTTTTCATATTTATCTTTATCCCAAATCTCAATGATATTCACTGATGATGAGAGAACAACTTCCTTTGTAATTCCTGAAAATAAATGCAGATCCTTCGGAATCAGCATTCTTCCCGACACATCCAACTCAACAACCTTAACTCCGGCAGTAAACCTTCTGATAAAGTCATTATTCTTCTTAACAAACCTGTTTAACTTGTTTACTTTCGCCATCATTTCGTTCCACTCCTTCATGGGATACAATTCTAAGCATGGCTGAAAAACAGAGCGCTTTAAAACAAAGCCGTCCTGTAGTATGCTGGACAGTTGCTTTTTAAGTGGTGAAGGCAGCATAAGACGTCCTTTGACGTCTGCCTTACATTCGTATGTACCGATTAGATTTACCACTTTGAACCCTAAAAATTGAATTATTCTTACAAATATAGAGATTTTTACCACTTTTTACCATTTTTTACCACTTTGTTGATAACTTTCTTTATATTCGCATAAGTCATTGATTCAATGACTATTAAACAAGTAGGAATATTTTTGTGAAAAATAATTTGAACTAATGAAGAGAAAATTAGTACTTTGAACCAAATTATTTAAATTAGCAATTCGATAAGAAATAAGATCGTAAATGAAATACACCCTCAAAAATGAAAATGGCTATTCTTACCTTGAATCAGGTGAAGGAACTCCTTTAATCATACTACATGGCCTGATGGGAAACTTGAGTAATTTCGATGGGGTTTTTGACCATTTTTCAGAATTAGGTTATCAGGTAATTATGCCTGAACTACCTATTTACACGCTTCCATTGTTAAAAACCAATGTTAAAAACCTGTCTAAGTTCATTAAAGAATTTGTCAAATTCAAAGGTCTTGACAAATACATATTGATGGGCAATTCCCTTGGAGGACATATTGCTTTGTTTCACACAAAGTTGAATCCAAATAATGTTAGTGGTCTCGTCCTTACGGGAAGTTCCGGCCTCTATGAAAATTCCATGGGAGAAAGCTATCCTAAAAGAGGTGATTATGATTATATCAAGAAGAAGGCCCAGGATGTTTTTTATGATCCTGAGGTTGCTAGCAAAGAAATAGTCGACGATGTTTTTGAAACTTTGAATAACAGAAATAAACTGATTAGAACCATTGCCATTGCCAAAAGTGCCATCAGGCACAATATGGCCGAGGATCTGCCAAAAATGAGCCTTCCAACCTGTTTGATCTGGGGGAAGCAAGATTCAGTAACACCACCTTCTGTGGCTGAAGAATTCGATAAATTGTTACCGAATTCTGAATTGTACTGGATCGATAAATGCGGGCATGCTCCGATGATGGAAACTCCTGATAAATTCAATGATTTATTGGAACCATGGCTAACTAAGAATTTTCGTTAATCAACCTCTGAATCCATAAATCTGCTTGGTCTTCAACAGTTCATGAAGTGAAATTCCTTCTGTTTTTATGACCTTTTTTGATCCTTGTATTTTGACATGTGAATCCTGTACAATACGCTGTTTTACTAAATTTCAACATGGATCTCTTTCTTACTTTCTTAAAAGTGTATCTTTGCCATGGAGGCCATATGAAGCGTTACATCTCTGTCATTCATTATCCGATTTCCAATCAACAACATGACTAAAATCATTTTTTTTTATCTGTCCATTTTACTTTTAATCTCTTGTCAAAATAACCCTGCAAAAATACAATCTTCAATTGCAGAAACCGAGTCGTGGGAATTGTCTGGATTTGAAAAAAGAGACGAGGTGAATCCGATTTTAAGACCCTCGGATACTCTATCATTTGTTTGTCCGATTTCAGGAAAAGACGTTCAATGGGAAGAAAGAAATGTACTCAACCCTTCGGCCATAGTTAAAAACGGCAAAGTATACCTGTTCTATCGGGCTCAGGATTCAATGGGAACCTCCAGAATTGGTCTGGCTATTAGTGAGGACGGACTTCATTTTAAGAAAAATGACAGCCCCGTGTTTTATCCGGAACAGGATTCTATGAAATTGTATGAATGGAATTATAGAAAAAAAGACGGGAAATCTCTGGATGAAGCCTGTAAAAACTGCTATTTTGACGGCGCCGAAGACCCTAGAATTATTGAAGCTGAAGATGGAACCTACATCATGACATATACAGCCTATGACGGTAAAAAAGCCAGACTGGCATTGGCCACTTCAAAAGACCTTATGCGTTGGACAAAACACGGACTTATTATTAAAGATGATTCTTTCAAAGATTTATGGTCCAAGGCTGGTGCAATAGTCACTCAGCTGAAAAATAACAGAATGATTGCCGTGAAAATAAATGGACTGTACTGGATGTATTTTGGAGATACGAACCTCTATATGGCCTTTTCCAAAGACTTGATTCATTGGGAGCTTGCCATTAATGAAGAGAGCGGTAAAATGATCTCGGTTATGCATCCCAGACAAGGTTTTTTTGACAGTCGACTTGTTGAACCAGGTCCATTTGCCTTGTTAAAAAAGGAAGGTATCTTATTGATTTATAACGGAAGTAATGCGTCAAATTATAACGATCCTTTGATGCCCAAATTTACCTACGCAGCCGGACAGGCACTTTTTGATAAAAATGCTCCTTACAAACTGATCGACAGAACAGATAGTCATTTTTTATTTCCTGAAAAAGAGTATGAAATGGTGGGAGAAGTAAACAATGTTTGTTTTGTGGAAGGCTTAGTTTTTTATAACAACAAGTGGTTCCTCTATTACGGAACCGGAGATTCAAAAATTGCCGTGGCAGTGAGTGATTCTAATACTATTGTCAGTGAATAGCAAACAAGATACTGACCACACAAAATTTGAGAATAAATTTAATTATGAAAATAAAATCAGCCGAATTCGTCATCAGTAATACAGACGTCTCTAAATGTCCAAAAGAGAATCTTCCTGAATATGCCTTTATAGGAAGATCTAATGTAGGAAAATCTTCTTTGATCAATATGATAACCAATCATAAATCTCTGGCCAAAACATCAGGAAAGCCAGGGAAAACGCAATTGATCAATCACTTTATCATCAACAAGAATTGGTTTTTGGTTGACCTTCCAGGTTACGGATATGCCTCGGTTTCAAAAGATAAAAGAAAGACTTTTCAAAAATTCATTAAAGACTATTTTAATAAAAGAATGCAACTCGCCTGTACTTTTGTGCTTATCGATAGCCGGCATGCCCCTCAAAAAATTGATTTGGAATTTATGGAATTTTTGGGTCTAAATGGCATCCCGTTCTGTATTGTTTTTACAAAGGCCGATAAACTTAATAAATCAACCTTACCCAAAAACATTGAAATTTATAAAAAGGAATTATTGGAATACTGGGAAGAGTTGCCCACTTATTTTATTTCTTCCTCCTCTGACAAAACCGGACGAGAAGAGATTCTGGATTTCATTGAAAACGTGAACGAAAGTATTAAGTAGGGTGCATTTGATGAACTAGGGAGTTCCTTGACCCATGCCACCTCTTGTTGCATGCATTTCCTTTTCATGGGCAGCGAACCATTCGGGGGCTTGTAACTTATTATCGAATATAAAGGTCGCTATTTTACGCATGTCATCCTCCTTAAATTCCTGCTTGGGCATTTGTTTAAACTTGTCAACGGCGCCCCGCATCAATGACTTTTCCGGTTTTGGATCCATGGTCCATGATACTACGGCATCTACAAATTCATCTTTCGTTGCATAGATTCGGCTATAACGCATTTTTACCGCCGCCATAGGAGGGGCAATGATCGCATCGTGAGAAGGCGAGATCGGACTATGACAAGCATAGCAATGTGTTTTTATAAGTTCTTCACCGGTTGCTCCCTTTAACAAATTGCTGCTAAAGTTATTATCTTCAACTCGAGGTGTCTTCTTTTTCTCTGAACAGGAAAAAAGAAGGAAAGAAATTGTAAGTATATAAATTACGATTTTATTCATGTGCAAATCCATTGATATAACTTTTGTAAAGTTAGTGAAAACGAACACCCTAGCGAAAAATTCAAATGTGACCTGAGTCACTAATGAGCCCCTTATTCAGTTAAAAATTCGAAGCAATTTTAATTCGTATTTTTACCATCAAATGATCCTGGAAATGCACAGTACAAAAGATAATTTGCAAATACTTTTTGAAGACAATCACCTTATCATCATCAACAAAAGGGTTGGAGACATTGTTCAGGGTGACAAAACCGGTGACAAACCCTTAAGTGAGATTGTGAAGGAATATATCGGGGCTAAATACGGGAAACCAGGAAAAGTTTTTTTGGGTGTGGTTCATCGAATTGACAGACCCACTACAGGAATAGTGATTTTTGCAAAAACCAGTAAAGCGCTGGAAAGGATGAACAAAATGCTTAGAGAAAAGCAGGTACAAAAAACCTATTGGGCCCTGATTGAAGGATGCCCTGATCCTTTAAGGGCAACGCTCACACATTATCTTAGGAAAAATCCGAAAAACAATAAGGCCACTGCCTTTTCCAGGGAGACCAAGGATGCCAAAAATGCGGTATTGCACTATGATACCTTGTTAAAACTAGACCGTTATTCATTGTTGGAGATCAATTTGGAAACAGGAAGGCATCATCAGATCAGGTGTCAACTATCTGTTTCAGGGCATCCAATAAAAGGTGATTTAAAATACGGAAGCAAGAGATCGAATCACAATGGGGGTATTTATTTACATGCCGTTAAAATTGAATTTATGCATCCTGTAAAAAAGGAACTTCTATCCTTACAAGCACCGCCACCCAACGATACTCTTTGGGAGCTTTGTGCTTCAAAATTAAAATAATAGGATACGTTTCAATCCCAGATCCACCATTCAGCTTTTACCCCAAAATAATACCCCCATCTCTTGCTTCCTGTAAACTCAAGATATGGAGAATAAAGGGATTCCATGGCATAATCATTATATCGGGCTAAAGAAACTACAGCCCTTAAATGAGGGCGAGCCCAGGTATCTCTTTGACCCGTTGGAACATAAACTGGTGCCACACTAAACTTTAGCATACTGGCCCAGGGGTTATCACCGTCCTTTCTCTGCGAATAATGTACTTCAGTAAGTAAATGAAAATAATCTGTGAGGTAATGTTCATTTCTAAAACCAACAGTAAAATCAAATTTTCTATTGTATACTTCGCGGCCAAAAAAGGTTTTTGACAAACCATTGCCATCGGCTGCACCTTTACTATGGGTCAAGATCGCATAGGCATTTAAGGTGTATTTATCTGAAAAATTAAACACAGCATGATCTGTAAGTGCAAGGCTATAAGCACCTTTAAAATTCTGAGCAATAGTATCGGGTGCTCCAAAAGTGAGCCAGGTTTTAGACAATCCTCCATCACCCCCATTTGCGATACCTGTACCATATCTCACGGAGAAATCATTAAATGAACCAGGCAGCATTTTTTCAATTTTATGTTCGTGCTTTAGCCCGACCACAAAACCATGATCAGACGGAAAATTAAATTTCTGTTCAATAGAATCTATTTCAATATCACCATCAGCATCAGCCATTCTGTGTATCTCACCTAAAAGTGTTAGGCTGTTATTTTTATTAATTTTAAAATCCTGTTCACCAATAACTACTACTCTCTGCCTCAGGCCAGTGCTTGGTGTACCTGTTTTTATATTCAAATAGAAATATGGAGGCAGTGTTGACGTGGTATCGGTTGAAGACACAAATACTGTTGATAGTCTGGTATTCTTAAACTCAACACCAAATCCTTGTCCTGAATGGTCATTAAAATAAAAATGGTCGGCAATATGTATATCCGGCCCTCTATACAAACGTGACCCAGCCCATAAGCTAAGGCCTGAGCCTTTAATGTTTCTAGCTTCCACATAAATTTCAGGTATGGCAAAAGCAAGTCCGCCAAGACTTGTGGAGGTGCTATTACCAAAACTTGTTAGGCTTGTCGAATAGAAAGAAAACCTTAATTGTGCATATATTTGTGTACTATCACCTTCTTTAGGGTTCCAATTAAAATTAGGGACCACCTCAAGGTAATCCTGCTCCTCTAGTCTTCCCCCAATACTACCCATATTATTCAGATTGAGCCTCCTTCCTATGGAGCCTCCATTTTCAAAATTCCAATCTACCCCTACCCGACCATAGGATCCAACATTAACCCTCTTATTGGTAGGGATTTGATACATAATCTGACCATGAATTTCGGGTAAAAGAACTAAAAAAACTAAGAAAAAAAAGCATAACCTAAATGTGGAAGAGTACTCAATAGGTTCGGTTATATTGGACATATTTGAGAAGTTAGTTATACCCGAAGATAACCAATATACTTTTTTTAAACAAAATTTTAAATGACCATAAAAAAAGGAGGTCCATGACCTCCTAATCTAAAATAACTTAATAGAAACTAATTCAGTTTATAAAATATAATTTGTGCTCACAAAATTAGATTTATTATTGTCGAGGATATCATTTAATATATCCTTGTTGAGTTGATTATTTTTGCAGGCAACAAGTGTTCTGATCGAAAATGACCTGAGTGCAGCTCGAACACTAAGCGTGCTTACAGCCGAATCTTTTCGTCCAACAAAGGGATAAACGTCAGGGCCTCTTTGACACTGACTGTTAATATTAACCCTGCATACCTGGTTCACAAGGCTGTCTATAAGCGGGGCCAGGGTATCAGCATTTTTACTGAACAGGCTAACTTGCTGCCCGTAATTGGAATTTACAATAGAGTCAATGGGTTCCTGAACATCTTTAAAGGAAAGAATCGGAATAACAGGTCCGAATTGTTCTTCGTGATACACATCCATTTGCTCATTCACAGGATACAAAACCGCAGGGTATACAAAACTATGATGTGAATCACCTCCTCCTTCATTGATGATTTCAGCCCCCTTGGAAAGTGCATCGTCAATAAGCCCCTTAATATAGGCAGGCTTACTCGGTTCAGGCAAGGGGGTCAGTTTCACACCATCCTCCCAGGGAAGTCCATATTTCAATTGCTTGATTCTGGCCACAAATTTCCTGTTAAAGGTCTCAATAACATTCTCATGAACAAAGATCATTTTTAACGCGGTACACCGCTGCCCGTTAAAAGAAAGTGAGCCCAAGACACATTCTTCAACTGCCAGATCCATGTCGGTATCCGGCAATACAATGGCAGGATTCTTCGCTTCCAGCCCCAACACCAGTCTCAGTCTATTCTGCTTTGGATGCTGACTTTGAAGTGCATTTGCAGATTTGCTGTTCCCTATCAGGGCCAGCACCTCAACACGACCTGATTTTACAATTGGAGTGGCCACTTCACGTCCGCGCCCGAATAGGATATTGACAACGCCATTTGGAAAGGCCTCGGCAAAAGCTTCGAGCAGTGGAGTAATCAAAATAACTCCGTACTTAGCAGGTTTAAACACCGTAGTGTTTCCCATAATCAGTGCCGGGATAAGTAAACAAAAAGTTTCATTTAATGGGTAATTGTAAGGTCCGAGGCATAAAACTACTCCCAATGGACCTCTTCTAATCTGAGCATAAACTTCACTGTGCAATTTCACACTGGCACAATTTCTGTCCAGCTCTTTTAATTCATTAATCGTATCATAAATATATTCAACTGTTCTGTCAAATTCTTTCTGAGCATCAGGGAGGGTTTTTCCAATTTCCCACATGATGAAATTAACCACCTCTTCTCTTTTTAAAACCATTAAACTGGTAAACTTTTCTACACATTTGATGCGCTCTTCCACTTTCATTGTTGGCCACAGGCCTGTTCCGTTGTTAAAAGCAACATTTGCAGCATCCAAAGCCTCCAAGGCATTTTTTTCACCCATTACCGGCAGGGTTCCCAGCAAGGTAGGCTCTAATTCTCCATTCTTATTCTCAGTGTACACGGGCGAATATACCTCCGTAGTTTTTCCACTCCATTTTTTGATCTTTCCATTCAACAAATAGGTGTCATATTTTTTATTCAGTGGCACCTGAAATGATTCTGGTACTTTTTGATCATTGAAAATCGTCTTTATTGACATATTGAGTGCTATTTAAGTTATCTAATTTGATTATCTGATTTATGCGATACTAGTGTTATATTAAAAATTGAAACAATTGTGGACTGTTATTAAGGTATTCTCCGAAAAATCCCAATTTTTTCATCCTTTCCAACATGGGTTCAAAATCAGTGTGATTCTTAAGCTCTATCCCCACAACTGCTGAACTTCTGTCACGGCTATTCTTTTTGGCATATTCAAAATATGTGATATCATCGGTTTCCCCTAAAACATTGACCACAAATTCCTTTAGAGCCCCTGCACGTTGAGGGAAAACAACCATAAAGTAGTGCTTGATCCCTTCGGAGAGCAATGACCTTTCCTTGATCTCCTCCATGCGCGAAATATCATTATTTCCACCGCTAATGATGCAGGCCACCCTCTTCCCTTCTATGGTGTCTTTGTACAGGTCTAATGCGGCCACAGAAAGCGCACCAGCCGGTTCAGCGACTATGGCCTTCTCGTTATACAATTTTAGCAAGGTGGTGCATATTTTACCCTCTGGAACAACCAATACGTCATCTATGACTTCCTGACAAATTGCAAAGGGAATATCACCCATCCTTTTTACGGCAGCTCCATCAACAAATTTTTCAATATGTGCTAAAGTCGTATTCCGTCCCTTTGACAAGGAGGTTTTTAATGAGGGGGCTCCCTCAGGTTCAACTCCTATTATTTTAGTTTGAGGGCTCCTGTTTTTAAACACACTTAAAACCCCTGAAACCAATCCTCCTCCTCCTACTGGAACAAACAAAAAATCAAGAGGTTCCTTCAAATCTTCCAGTATTTCCAAAGCAACCGTACCCTGACCTTCAATAATTTGTTCGTCATCAAAAGGATGTACGAATTCAAATTGGTTTAATTCACTGTATTCACGTGCAACATTATAAGATGCATCATAAGTATCTCCAATAAGCTGAATTTCTATATGTTCTCTCCCAAACATTTTAACCTGCTGAACTTTCTGCTGTGGGGTTGTGGTAGGCATAAAAATAACGCCTTTGATCGCCATAAACTGACATACCTGAGCAACTCCCTGGGCATGATTTCCTGCACTGGCACAAACCACAGTTTTAATATTCTTGCTTTCTACAAGTGAACTGATCTTATTAAAGGCCCCTCTTATTTTATAGGATCTAACTCTTTGAAGATCTTCCCGTTTAAAGTATACTTCTGCCTTATATCGCTCCGAGAAATTAGGCATCCTGATCAGGGGAGTATGTCTTACCAGGTCACGAATTCGAAGAGCCGCCTCTTCTATTTTCTCTATATCGATAAAAGTTTTAGTCATATATACCAATTAAAAAACCATCGGCTTCATTCCTATGAAACCGATGGTTAACTCACTTCAACAAGTTTGTTTTCCGATTTCCTGATTAAACAATCTTAATCATTGCTGTCATGGATTCTCTTAATTCAGAACCAATAATTTCAACGGGATGATAACGCAATTCTTCATTGACCGCGATCAATTGCTGGTTATCTACTCCATTGTTATTTCCATCGCCATATGTTGTGCCAATAACATCTGTTTCTACGCCTTTCATGAAATCTATCAATAAAGGTTTACAGGCATGATCAAACAAATAACATCCGTATTCGGCTGTATCTGAAATTGTTGCATTCATTTCATATAGTTTTTTACGTGCTATCGTATTTGCGATCAACGGAGTTTCATGTAAAGATTCATAGTAAGCTGATTCATCGATGATTCCGGCCTCAGTCATAGTCTCAAAAGCCAATTCAACTCCTGCTCTTACAAAGGCCACCATCAATACACCATTGTCAAAATATTCTTGTTCAGAGATCTCAACAGCTCCGGCCGCAGTTTTCTCAAATGCTGTTTCTCCTGTTGCCTCTCTCCAGGTCAAAAGGTTTTTATCGTCATTTGCCCAGTCTTCCATCATGGTTTTTGAAAACTCTCCAGACATGATATCATCCATATGCTTGTGGAATAATGGTCTCATGATGTCTTTTAGTTCTTCAGACATAGCATAAGCTTTTAATTTAGCAGGATTTGACAAACGGTCCATCATATTGGTTATTCCCCCGTGCTTAAGTGCTTCTGTAACGGTTTCCCAACCATATTGAATCAATTTTGAAGCATATCCCGCATCTATTCCTTTTTCGATCATTTTATCAAAGCAAAGAATCGATCCTGTTTGCAGAACCCCACATAAAATGGTTTGCTCCCCCATAAGATCAGACTTTACTTCGGCGATAAAAGACGATTCCAATACCCCAGCTCTGTCTCCACCTGTGGCAACCGCGTAGGCTTTTGCCTCTGTATGACCTCTGCCTTCAGGATCATTCTCAGGATGAACAGCTATTAAGGTTGGCACTCCAAAACCTCTTTTATACTCTTCTCTTACTTCAGATCCGGGGCATTTTGGGGCCACCATTATCACAGTAAGATCTTTTCGTATTTGCATTCCTTCTTCCACGATATTGAAACCATGTGAATAGGCAAGTGTAGCACCTTGTTTCATTAAAGGCATTATCGCTTTTACAACTGAAGTATGCTGCTTATCCGGAGTCAAATTACAAACGAGATCCGCTGTCGGAATCAATTCCTGATACGTCCCAACGGTAAAACCATTCTCCGAAGCATTCTTAAAAGATTGACGTTTTTCTTTTATAGCACTTTCTCTAAGGGTATACGAAATATCCAAACCTGAGTCTCGCATGTTTAAACCCTGGTTAAGACCCTGGGCTCCACAACCCACAATAACTACTTTTTTCCCTTTTAAAGCCGACACACCTTCTGAGAATTCAGAAGTATCCATGAACCTGCATTTTCCTAACTGTGCCAATTGTTCTCTTAATGAAAGAGAATTAAAATAATTTGCCATTATCTTTTAATTTGTTTTTTAATTTAATTGTTTTCTTAATAATTCTGATATTTTCATTTCCTCCTTGGTTACCGAGATCCTTCCTGAGCGAACGAACTGCATGATGCCAAAAGATACCAGATCGTCATATAAGGCGTCAATTTCCTCCCTGCGGCCCGACTTTTCTATGACGAAGAATTCAGGAGATACCGTCACGATCTGAGCGTTGCTCTTCTTAATGATATTCTGTATTTGACGTTCTTCAAAGAGAAGACTCGATTTAATCTTAAATAAAGCTGATTGCAAAAATATGCTTTCCTCATTGGTGTGATAATAGGCCTTGATCACCTCAACTTGTTTTTCAATCTGACCAATAATCTTTTTGACCCGATCTTCGGAAATGTCAACAACAATAATAAATCTGGATACATTCTCAATTTCTGAACCCGATACTGTAAGACTTTCAATATTGATGTGTCGTTTTAAAAAGATGGTCGCGATTCTGGTTAACAATCCTAGATTGTTCTCAGAATATATTGATATGGTATATTTTTCTGTCTTCATTTTTATTATTTTAATCTGATATCAGACACACTTGAACCCGTTGGAATCATTGGGAATACATTCTCCTCCATTTCTACCGCAACTTCGAGAAAATAAGATTCCTTTGAAGCGATCATTTCTTCTATAGCCTCCGTAAGCTCTTTTCTTTCAGAAACTTTTCGCGCCTTTATGCTATATCCTTCAGCAATCTTAACAAAATCCGGGTTCGTCATCACTGTCGAAGCATAACGTCCATCAAAAAACATTTCCTGCCACTGACGCACCATTCCCAGGAACCCGTTGTTCAGCACCACGATTTTTACCGGTACCTTGGTTTGTAAAATGGTTCCTAATTCCTGTATATTCATTTGAAAGCCTCCATCTCCAATAATTGCCACAACTTCTCTTTCAGGTGCTCCCATTTTCGCACCTATTGCTGCTGGTAATGCAAAACCCATGGTTCCAAGCCCTCCTGAAGTTATTTTGCTTTTACCGTGTTTAAACTTACTGAATCGGCTGGCAATCATCTGATGCTGCCCTACATCCGAAACAATTACTGCTTCTCCTTTTGTAGCCTTATTTAACGCTACGATTGTTTCTGCCATGGTAATACCATTAACATCTACATTGATCTGCCCGTCAATCACTTCTTTGAATTCTATATCATACAAATCATGAAATTCCTTCATCCATTCCTTGTGTTGTTTTTTCTCGATAAGAGGAAGAATAGCCGAAAGCGTATCTTTAACATTGCCCATTACAGCAACATCTGTTTTTACATTCTTACCCACCTCTGCCGGATCAATCTCAAAATGAATTATTTTGGCCTGTTTGGCATAGGCTTCCAAATTTCCAGTTACCCTGTCATCAAATCGCATTCCAACAGCGATCAAAAGGTCACAAGAATTGGTTAGCACATTAGGAGCGTAATTCCCATGCATACCCACCATCCCAACATGAAGTTCATGATCTGATGGTAAGGCAGACAAGCCAAGCAATGTTGAAGCCGAAGGAATACCTGCTTTTTCAATAAAGTCTTTGAACTCCTTTTCAGCATTTCCCAAAGTCAGACCCTGACCCCAGACAATAAAAGGTTTTTTCGCCTCATTAATCAATTCTGCAGCGGCAGCTATACTGTTTGGATCCATTTCAGGCACAGGGGTGTAACTTCTAACTCTGCTACAGGGCTCATACGTAAAATCCAGTTCCCCAAATTGTGCATCTTTCGTGATATCAATCAATACCGGACCTGGTCTTCCTGATTTGGCAATATAGAAGGCCTTGGCCATTATTTCAGGAATTTCAGATGCTTTTGTGATCTGATAGTTCCATTTGGTAACAGGGGTTGAGATACTTATGATATCCGTTTCCTGAAAAGCATCACTACCCAAAAGGTGAGATCCCACCTGCCCGGTAATACATACTATTGGGGTTGAATCGATCTGTGCATCAGCAATTCCGGTTATTAAATTCGTAGCTCCCGGACCGGATGTTGCAATCGCAACTCCAACCTTATCAGACACACGTGCATAGCCCTGTGCCGCGTGAACAGCGCCTTGTTCGTGCCTGGTCAACACATGATTTAATTCTTTTTCATACTTATAGAGCTCATCATAAACGGGCATAATGGCCCCTCCCGGGTAGCCATAAATCAGATCTACGCTTTCTTCCAAAAGACATTTCACAATTGCTTCCGCTCCTGATATTCTTACACTCTTTTTATTTATCACTTTTTGAGTTGATTTTGTCATTGTTTCCATAAATAACAATTTAGTATTTAGTGTCGTTTAAAACTTATCTGTAACGCAACCTTCTGAAGCTGAAGAAACAGTTTTTGCATATTTATATAATATTCCTTTTGTATGCTTGGGAGATGGAACTTTCCATAAATCTCTTCTCTTTGAAACCTCCTCTTTAGTGAGATCCGCATCTATCGTATTATTTGCAGCATCTATAGTGATGACATCTCCATCTTTCAGCAATCCTATTAATCCTCCTGATTGTGCTTCAGGGGTAATATGACCTACAACAAAGCCATGTGTTCCTCCCGAAAATCGTCCATCAGTAATTAGTGCAACGGTCTTGCCTAAGCCGGCCCCCATAATCATGGAAGTTGGTTTTAGCATTTCGGGCATTCCAGGTCCTCCTCTGGGGCCGACGTATCGGATAACTACGACATCGCCCTTAGATACTTTTCCAGCACCAATACCGTCGTTAGCTTCCTGTTCTCCATCAAAAACAACTGCCTTTCCTTTGAAAAGATTTCCTTCCTTGCCACTTATCTTCGCCACAGCACCTTCTGATGCCAGGTTTCCAAAAAGAATCTGCAAATTACCGGTTGATTTTAAGGGATGGTCGGTCGGATAAATTACTTGCTGGTCTTCTTCGAAACTCAGGGGTTTTACATCCTTAAGATTCTCGGCAAGTGTCTTTCCCGTCACGGTCATACAATCTCCATGTAAATATCCTCCTTCAAGTAAATATTTCATAACGGCAGGGGTACCCCCTATTCCATGAACATCTTCCATTAAATATTCACCACTTGGCTTAAGATCAGCTATCAAGGGTGTTCGGTCACTTACGCGTTGAAAATCATCTAGAGTGAAGTCAATACCTGCTGCATGGGCAATGGCCAGATAATGCAATACGGCATTCGTAGAACCTCCAAGGGCGTTGACCAATGCCACTGCATTCTCAAGTGATTTTTTGCTTATGATATCCAAGGGCTTCAAATCAAGTTCCAGTAAGTTTTTGATTGCCGCAGCTATTCTTGTACTCTCATTTTCTTTATGTGGATTTTCAGCGGGAATGGAAGAATTATATGGCAGGGCAAAACCCATCGCCTCAATAGACGACGCCATGGTGTTCGCTGTATACATTCCTCCGCAGGCACCTGCTCCCGGGATAGCGCTTTTAATAATTTCCTTATACTCCTGATCTGAAATTTCTCCTGATATTTTTTGGCCAAGCGCCTCAAAAGCAGAAACTATGTTTAGTTTACGCCCCTTATATTTTCCAGAGGCAATCGTTCCTCCATATACCATGAGCGAGGGTCGGTTCAATCTAAGCATGGCCATTATGGCCCCAGGCATATTCTTATCACAACCCACTACCGATACAAGAGCATCGTAGCTCTGAGCGTTCATCACCACCTCAATGGAATCTGCAATAATATCTCTTGACGGCAAAGAATAATTCATACCGCTTGTTCCCATAGATATGCCGTCACTTACTCCAATGGTATTGAATATTAAGCCTACCTGATCTTTCTTATTTACTTCTTCCTTGATTCCTGCTGCCAAATGATTCAAATGCATGTTACAAGGATTGCCATCATAACCTGTACTGGCAATACCTACTTGTGGTTTCTGCATATCTTCATCATTCAGTCCAACTGCATATAACATCGCTTGTGCCGCGGGTTGCGTTGCATCCTGAGTAAGTCTTTGACTGTGTTTATTTAAACCGTTCATTTACTAAGAAAGATATATTAGTTCGTATTGAAATTATTTTTTTTAAATCTGTTATTCCTTAAATCATCATCAAAAATAAACAGCCTTACAACGATAGCTGAATTCTTATTTATTTTATTACACTATTCAATTCAGCTCGATATCGACTATTTATCTGATTTTTAGACTCTTAATTGTGCTAATTTACAAGGTTTAACAAAAAAAAATCCTTCCAAACAGGAAGGCATTATATATTCATAGTACAAAATCACTTCATATTTTATAGTTCCGATAAAATACTTGGATTAATAACTGAGAATATCATTAAATTCTGCTTGTGCATTGTTTTAATTAAAAGCAAACTTACTGAAGTTATTTGTATTGAAGTTTAGACTTTTTCTTAATTATTGATTCCACCGAAACGTTCTCGATTTTACTTTCCAACCATGAAATGATATCCAAATACATGAATGACCTTTTTTCGTAAGGGTGATTTTCAAAATCCTTCAACTCCTTGTGAAGTTCCTTAAACGCGTTTTTCAATTCATGAGGGTAGATCTTGCTTAAATTCCTTAAAAAGGTAATTATTTTTTGTTGTACCAAATGCAGTTCATTCATCTTGATCAGAAACTTATAGGTAGACTTAATCAACGCTTCCAAATTCTGATCCATTCCTGCTTCATAGTGCGCTATAAGGTTGAGTATCCTGGTAAAGCAAAGCAAATCTTCTCGCATCCCCAACTGCTTATTCTTCATGATTTTTTCAAGATAAAAGATGCATTTTTCATAATCTGTAGCGCCAAAATACAAACTGGCAAACTTATAATAGAACACCATGACATGATGCTCGTCAATTTTCGATTGATGACTTTCGATCTCTTCCAATACCTCAGGAATCAAGCCAAGTCCCATATTAAAATTTCCTTCCAGAAAGTACAAATTGATCTTATTGAGATACAGGTATAGAAAAGCTAAGGATTCTGTATTTTCATTTAGCAGAAATTTTTGTTTGTTCAGTTCTTCTTCAAAAAAATTCAAAGTAGACCTGAATTTTGTCAAGTGCTGTACCAGGAACAAAACTTCCAGTAAATAATTGATTCCCTTTAAATAAAACACTGGATTGGTTTTTTTCATTTCAGGATTGTAGTAGAAGAGATCAACCCACTTTTGGGCATAACGATATCCCGACACAAAATCTTGAATGATAACATTATACCAGAGGTAAGCTTTATATAGGTACAATTTTTGAATGACGCCTAATTTTCGAATATCATATTCGGGTAAAGACCGTTTAAAATAAGTTCGGACTTCTTCAAAATCCTTATCATTACTTACATATCCCTTTTTTAAGAGCATACTGTATAACTGAAGTGACAAGTTAGAAAGTCTACTAAGCATCAGGGTTCTCTCGCCTAAATCTTTTGATTGTAAAATTAAATCATCGGCCCTGTTACTCAGGCTCCTTGTAATGTATTGTGATTCTATTACTTTCTCTAATTCTACAATGCTAAATGCAAGGGTTGAATCTTCATTCAACAACGCTATACCCTTTGCCTTATCCAGCACCTTCAGACTTTGTTTATGAAGCCCTTTATTGTATAAAATAGTGGCAAAATCCAACTGTTCCCTCACCTGCATTTTTGCATTTTGATGTATAGGGTTTAGCTTAAGACTGACAAGAATTTGTCTGTATAAATGTGCTTTGGAGTTTGAAAGCTGTTGCTTCTTTATATTGGTTTTTAATAGAATCTGTCTTTCATCAAATACGACTAGTTTATCCAATACAGAAAAAAGAGCAATAAAATTCTTTTCAGAATTCCCTCCAAGCCTTCCAGCGTATAATTTAAATTGCCTTTTTTCAGATTTTGTCAATGATTTGACCAATAAAAAAAGAGCATCTGTTTTTTCCATAGACATCGTAATAAAATACCTTTAACTGTCTAATTATCTGATTTTTAAAAGATCTTCAAATAATTTGAATGTAGTAAACCTTTAAAAGAAAATCCTGAACATTATTGATTTCCAATTAATTTTGACTATTCAAAAGTGATAAAAATTATTTAATAATGAGCAAAAATCAAGTCCAAATATTCGACACTACCTTGAGAGATGGAGAGCAAGTGCCTGGCTGTAAGCTAAATACACCCGAAAAATTAATCATTGCTGAACGATTAGATGAGCTGGGAGTAGATATCATTGAAGCTGGATTTCCGATTTCAAGTCCGGGTGATTTTAACTCTGTTGTGGAAATTTCAAAACTTGTGAAAAATGCCACGGTGTGTGGTCTTACCAGAGCAAATATGAAAGATATTGATGCGGCAGGAGAAGCGTTGAAACATGCGGTAAGACCAAGGATTCATACGGGTATTGGCACTTCAGAATCGCACATTAAATACAAATTCAATTCTACACCTGAAAAAATTATTGAAAGAGCTAAAGAGGCTATTAAATATGCAAAGACCTATGTTGAAGACATAGAATTCTATGCAGAGGACGCTGGTAGAACCGACAATGTTTTTTTGGCCAGAATTTGTGAAGAAGCAATCAAGGCAGGAGCCACAGTTCTTAACATTCCGGATACTACCGGCTATTGTTTACCTGAAGAATATGGGGCAAAAATGAAGTATTTGATGGAAAATGTTAAGGGAATAGAAAATGTAGTTCTTTCTTGCCATTGTCATAATGACCTCGGTCTTGCAACTGCCAATTCAATCGCGGGAGTTCAAAACGGTGCCCGTCAAATAGAGTGCACGATTAACGGACTTGGGGAAAGGGCAGGAAATACAGCTCTTGAAGAAGTTGTAATGATCCTGAAACAGCATCCTTATTTGAATCTTGATACCAACATAAATACACAATTGTTATACAGCACATCTCAAATGGTTCAACACCATATGGGGATTCTTGTACAGCCAAATAAAGCTGTAGTGGGTGAAAATGCTTTTGCGCATAGTTCTGGAATACATCAGGATGGGGTGATTAAGAACAGGGGAACCTATGAAATCATGGACCCTTCTGAAGTAGGTGTCAATGATTCATCGATTGTCTTAACAGCCCGAAGTGGAAGAGCCGCATTGGCTTACAGGGCTAAAAAAATCGGACTCGACCTCACTAAGAAAGAACTTGACAAGGTATATCCGGAATTCCTTAAAACAGCGGATAGAATGAAACAAGTTGAGGATCTTGATGTAGAACGGATCATCAAATCTAATAGGATCAATGCTGATAAAATAGCCTCTTAAAGAAAAAAAATGAAATTAAAGATCGCTGTTTTAGCTGGTGACGGAATCGGACCAGAAGTATGTGAGCAAGGCGTTAAAGTGCTCAAGGCAATTGAAAAAAAATATAAACATCAGTTTAGCTTTACAAATGGACTAGTAGGTGCTAGTGCAATTGAGGTGAAAGGTGTACCATTACCTGATGAAACGCTGAATCTTTGTTTGAACTCAGATGCTATTCTGTTTGGCGCTATTGGTGATCCAAAATATGAAAACAATCCTGATTCGAAAATAAGACCAGAAGAAGGTTTACTCAAGTTGAGGAAAGAACTTGGTTTGTATGCCAATATTAGACCTTTAAAGGTCTTCGAACCGTTGATCCATAAATCACCCATAAAGGAAAAAGTGATCAAAAACACTGATTTTGTGATTTTCAGGGAATTGACAGGAGGTATCTATTACGGAGATAAAAGTACAAGCGCCGACGGGAAATCAGCTTTAGATTCTTGTAATTACAGTGTGCATGAAATTGACCGTATTGCACATATGGCATTTAAATCGGCCAAAACAAGAAGAAAAAAATTAACCTTAATCGACAAGGCCAACGTGCTTGAAACTTCAAGATTATGGAGAAAGCGAATTAAGGAACTTGCCAAACAGTACCCTGAAGTTGCTGTTGATTACCTTTATATGGATAACGCGGCCATGAAGATCATTGTGAATCCAAGACAGTTTGACGTGATATTAACAGATAATCTTTTTGGCGATATCCTCTCAGATGAAGCCAGTGTGATATCCGGTTCTATTGGCCTAATGGCATCAACTTCGATTGGTGAAAAATCTGTTTTGTTTGAACCTATTCACGGTTCCTTCCCTAAAATGAAAGGAAAGAATCTTGCCAACCCTTTGGCAACTATTTTATCTGCGGCCCTATTACTGGAACATTTTAAATTGTATGAAGAGTCGGATGCGATCAAAAATGCTGTGGAAAAATCAATTGAGCATCATATCACAACACCTGATATTAATTCCACCAAAAAATTTGCTCATACTACCACGGTTGGAGAATTCATTTCTGAATACATCCTTGATAAAAAAAATATACTTTATCATGTGGAGAACATTTCTCTGGGACAATCTACAATCATTTAGCTATCTTTATTGTCGCAATCACAAGCCGTGATTTGCTGTATCATATAGAAAAGCCATAGGTATGGAATTCACGGAAGCTGTCAAAAAAAGAAGGTCGGTTAGAAAATTTGACCCAAACAAACCCATTGATTCGAATAAGGTCAGACAGTGTTTAAAACTCGCAACATTAGCTCCCAACAGCAGTAATATGCAGTTATGGGAATTCCACCATATCACTTCTAAAGAAATTTTAAAAAAGATGTCTGCCTTTTGTTTTGATCAAAGTGCTGCTAAATCAGCCCTGCAAATGGTGGTAATTGTTGTAAGAAAAGATTTGTGGCGAACAAGGGTCAAAGCACATCTAAAATACCTGAAGAAAGTTTTTGGCGACAAACCCAAAAAAGAGCAATCCAAAAGGGCCAGGTTTGCTTTCACTTATTATAAAACAATCATCCCTGTGACCTATGCGGATTTTTTGGGAATCTTCGGTTATATCAAATATGGGTTCTACTGGCTCGTAGGTCTTTTTAGACCCATATACCGACAGGCGCGCAGTAGTGATATAAGGATAGTGGCACATAAAAGTACAGCCTTGGCTGCACAGACGTTTATGCTGGCAATGTCTGACATCAATTATGACACCTGTCCGATGGAAGGTATTGACACACTTCGAATAAAAAAATTACTAAATCTTCCTTATGGAGCCGAAGTCAACATGGTAGTGAGTTGCGGAATCAGGCTTCCGGAAGGTGTTTATGGAGATAGGTTTAGGATTCCCTTTGAGGAAGTGTACAAAACCATTTAACAAAAAAAGATGTAATCATGCCAATTCTCTTACGTCTTTAGGTAAACTCACTTAGAATCAATTAAAAGCTATGTCAATAGATAAGATCATTCAAAGCATCAGAAATAACAAACAGAATCATCTGGTTGATTTTAGACTGAAATCGAAAACTGAAGATTTTACCAATGCCTTGTTCCATATATTATTCGACTCAAAGATTTCTGTCAGGGAAAATATCGATTCCCTTGCGGATTCCTTTCAGGAAATCTCACGAATGGTTGAAGAACAGGAAGGACTAAGTTTTGAATTGATCTGGAAAAAATTCATGGTCAATCTTCCTGATCTTCTAAAGCAGCTCAATCAGGATGCCAAATGCATCTATCTTCACGACCCTGCAGCGAGAAGTGTGGAGGAAGTTATTTTAGCCTATCCGGGTTTTTTTGCCATTGCCGTCTATCGATTAAGCCATGAATTTCATCTCCATAAAATGCCTTTGGTTCCTCGGATGATGAGCGAATATGCGCATCGTCTTGCGGGGATAGATATACATCCGGGGGCTCTGATCGGCTCTCCCTTTTTCATTGACCATGGAACAGGAATTGTAATTGGTGAAAGCACCATTATCAAAAATAAGGTCAAAATCTATCAGGGCGTTACCCTTGGTGCACTTCAGGTTTCCAAAGATATGCAGGATCAGAAAAGACATCCTACCGTAGAAGATAATGTTACCATTTATGCAGGCGCAACTATATTGGGCGGAGAAACCGTTATTGGTAAAAACTGTACTATAGGCGGAAATGTATGGTTGACAAAATCCGTTCCTGAAAATTCTATCGTATATCAAAGAACCGATACCAAACTCAAAAAGAAAACCGATCATGAAAACTAACAGAATTCTGGATCTTATTGGAAATACACCGCTTGTTGAAGCAAGCAGCCTTATTGATAATAAAGAAATTAGATTGCTACTAAAACTGGAAGGAAACAATCCTGGTGGTAGCGTAAAGGATCGACCCGCTTTGAATATGATCAAGTCTGCACTTGAAAGAAATGAAATTGATCAAAATAGTCAACTTATTGAGGCTACCAGTGGAAACACCGGAATCGCTTTAGCCATGATAGCCGGTATCTATAAATTAAATATGGAATTAGTGATGCCTGAAAACTCGACCAAAGAAAGAGTTCAAACCATGAGGGCATACGGGGCCAAGGTAACCCTTACTCCTGCCAGTGTTGGAATCGAAGGATCCAGAGATTATGCTGAAATGAAAGTAGCCAGAGACGGCTGTATCATGTTAAACCAATTTGCCAATCCTGATAACTGGAAGGCACATTATAAGACCACAGGACCTGAGATTTGGAGAGATACCGATCACAGCGTCACACATTTTGTTTCAGCCATGGGAACAACAGGAACGATTATGGGGGTCTCTACATATTTAAAAGAAATGAATCCTGATATTCAGATCATAGGGGCGCAGCCCACTGATAATTCGAAAATACCAGGTATCAGAAAATGGCCTGAGGAATACCTTCCAAAAATATTCAACAGATCCAAGGTTGACCGTATCATAGAAGTGAGCGAAACAGAAGCCCGTGCAATGAGTATCAGGCTGGCCAAAGATGAAGGTATTTTTGCCGGTATGAGCAGTGGTGGCTCTGTGACCACCGCGCTTAAAATTGCTGATGAAATTGAAAAAGGTGTTATCGTGTGTATAATTTGCGACCGTGGTGATCGATATTTATCATCTGATCTCTTTGGCTGAACACATGGGCAGTAATAGAAAGATGTTCCATTGACATCCTTAATCTATTCCTTAATAAGACTGTCATTAACAGGGAGTAATACCAAGATATCCTCAGATTCCTTGATCTCTTTCTTATTGAGCTTCATTTTCACAAACTCCCCATTGAGAAATTTTTCTGCCTGATCCTTGTAATGCTTGCTAAATACATTTCCCGATTGACCCGTCGGCAATATGGCTTTGGCATTCTCTATATCACTAAAGTCGATCACCCGCCGGGTTGAAGGCCCTGCCCTAACCTCATAAAGTCCAGTGTCTGTCAATGTAAATATCTGATTATTGATCACTTCTGAACCTCCGTCAGTTGAAAAAGGCCCCACATTAAAAAACCCTCTTAACACACCGCTTTTGTCAAAAGCATGCTTATGTGTAACCTTTAAAGCCTTAGACCATAACCAGTCATCTAAATCATCCCCAAACTGTTCTTCAAGGGCTTTAATGGTCTCATGAAATGATCTGGTGATGATCTCGTCTTTTAACTCTTTTACCTCCTTGGTTCTAACATCATCCCACCATACGGATTTATTCAATTTAAGTTGTTTTGCAATTTGTCTTTGATATAAATGTGTCTCCAAAAATTGCTCAAAAAGAGCCTCTCCCATTTCATCCCCAAAAGTGTTTTCTAAAAAGAGATAAATAAACTTAAAATAAATGGTAGGCATCACCTGATCCTTTCGAAAATCACCTTTCCAGTTTTTTAAAAGTTCAATTGCCCTTTTCTCCGTTTGAGTTAGATTCACTTTTGACACATTTTCCAGAATGATTTTTACAAGCATCGGATTAACGGATGATTCTACATCATTAATCATTGTTGCTACCTGAGATCCTGTAAAGGCATCGTTGCTCTCAACGAGTTCAACGATTCTTTTGGCCCTATCCTCAGGTAAGTAATATCCCGGATATAATTTTTCGTTTACCTCTTCAGGTTGATTATTGGCCGAATACACATAATGCCATGAAGGATTTATAGCCTGAGGATTTTGCTCGAAATCAAGATAATTTACCTCGTCATCAAACTTACTTGATCCGTCCAAAATAAATTTGCTATGAATCCCTTCTCCTCTTTCATATAACTGAGCCGCAGCGAACCATGCAATATTTCCTTTTGCATCACCATACATCATACTCAGCCCTGGGGCCGTAATTTCAGAAATAGCATCTTTAAACTCATAAAGAGAGGTTGCATGTGACATTTTATAGGTTACTTTCAGTAAATCGGAAGGTTGTTTGAGGTATATCCAGTCCATAGAAATTTCCCGGTCCTTTTGAGACCCTATCACTTCATTTATTAAAGGCCCATGAGCTCCTGTTTTTACTGTAATACTAACATCTTCATCTCCTTTAACCCTGATGGTCTCCTCCCAAACAATATATTTCTGATCAGGATCTTCATAGAAAAAATCAGTATCGTCATTTTCCAGCATTGTTATCCCATAGGCATAATCATAATTATGCCCCAATATGGCAAAAGGACTTAAGGCCAGATAAAACCCATACATTTCCCTTCCTGGTGTAATCAAATGAGCCTGGTACCAAACTGAAGGTTGAGAAAATCCGATATGTGGATCATTCGCAAAGATCACTTTTCCATTCTTTGATTTTTGAGGTCCTATCACCCAGCTGTTACTTCCTTCGAAAGGCGGTACTGGCAAGTTGTTCATGATGTTGCTTACCTTAGCCCCAAAATTAGTTGCCATTCTTTTCATTCCACGGGAATTCTTGATCAAAGTGGATCTTGGGTTGATGTCAATGTCGAGGTCCAGCAAATATTCTTTGCCCAAAACATCTCTTAGGTCAGTCAATAGTGGGTCTGTTTTATGAGCCTGAGCAAAACTAAAAGTCATATAGCCGAAAACATTGTAGATATCCTCAAATGTATAGTGTTCTTTTTCCACACCCAGCAGCCTAAATTCCATAGGTGTTTTTCCTTTATCAATATATTGATTGATCCCATCCAGATAGGCCTGAGAAAGAAGGAATTGCTGAGAGGAACTATCTATCTTTTGAGCTGCAGCAACCGCTACAGATCCCAGCGTCATGCTCCTGAACAGCTTGTCAGTTTCAACCAAGTCTTCACCAAAGATCTCAGCCAATCTTCCCGCAGCTATCCTACGCATCAATTCCATTTGCCACAATCGATCTTGAGCGTGCACATATCCCAGTGCCCTGTACGCATCTTTTTCGTTATCGGCAAAAATATGTGGTATTCCAGCATCATCGAAATAGACCGTAACTTCTTCTTCCAAAGCATTCAGTGACAAATCTCCTTTGTACATCGGTTTGTTCTTCTGTACAAAAATCACTGCAACAATAAACAGCAACAATACAAAACCAAGTAAAAAATAACTGATTTTTTTAAACATTCAGATACGAATTTCTTCAAATATAGCTAAAAAAAAACCTCAATAAAATTGAGGTTCTAAAAATATGATTTTTAAATAGTAGTAGCTTTTAAAACTCTTCTTCCCCATCCCTGATAGGTAAGGTTTGAGGTGTAAAATCCTGTCCTCCCCACAACTCACCGCTATCATCGGTCTTGCTGTAATCATAAGCCCAACGATGTACCTCAGGAATTTCTCCCGGCCAGTTACCGTGCATGTGCTCTACAGGGGTGGTCCATTCAAGCGTATTGCCTTTCCATGGATTCTGAACTGATTTCTTCCCTTTACCAATGCTAAAGAAGAAATTCGCAAGGAAGATCAATTGAGCGATTCCTCCGATAAGGGCAAAAACAGTAATTACTTTATTGATGTGCAGTAAATCCTCGAACATTGGAAACGCTGAGTTACTGTAATATCTACGTGGAAGTCCTGCCAATCCAATAAAATGCATTGGAAAGAACACTCCATATGCCGAAATGGCGGTGATCCAGAAATGAAGGTATCCCATATCCTTATTCATCATTTTTCCATACATTTTAGGGAACCAGTGATATACACCGGCAAACATACCGAACAAAGCAGAAATACCCATCACAAGGTGAAAATGTGCTACCACAAACATGGTGTCATGCACGTTGATGTCAAGGGCACTGTCTCCGAGAATTAAACCGGTAAGACCACCTGTGATAAAAGTTGAAACCATTCCTATTGAAAACAGCATCGCAGGATTCAACTGCAAATTACCCTTCCAGAGCGTGGTGATATAGTTAAAAGCCTTTACAGCCGATGGTATTGCAATAAGCAATGTTGTAAAGGTAAATACTGATCCGAGAAACGGATTCATCCCCGTAACGAACATATGATGTCCCCATACAACAGTTGACAAAAAGGCAATTGCCATAATAGAACCGATCATTGCCCTGTAGCCAAAAATTGGTTTACGCGCATTGGTCGATATGACCTCCGAAGTAATTCCAAGTGCCGGTAAAAGGATGATATATACTTCCGGATGCCCCAGGAACCAGAACAAATGTTCAAAAAGAATTGGAGATCCTCCTTTGTAATGCAGTACTTCCCCTTGAATAAAAATATCCGATAAGTAGAAAGATGTTCCAAAACTACGGTCAAAAATCAATAACAATGCAGCTGATAACAACACAGGGAAAGAGATCACTCCTATAACGGCAGTGATTAGGAAAGCCCAAATGGTCAAAGGCAAGCGAGTCATCTTCATTCCTTTGGTACGAAGGTTTAAAACTGTAACGATATAGTTCAAAGATCCCATTAAGGAAGAGGCAATAAAGATTGCCATGGACACCAACCAAAGCGTCATTCCCAGACCCGAACCTGACATTGCTTGCGGAAGGGCGCTCAAGGGTGGATAAATTGTCCATCCGGCAGAAGCCATTCCTGTATGCACAAAAATTGAAAGAAACATGATTAAACTTGACAAGAAGAATAACCAATAAGAGATCATATTTAAAAATCCGGAGGCCATATCGCGTGCTCCGATCTGAAGGGGAATCAACAAGTTACTAAAGGTTCCGCTCAATCCAGCTGTAAGTACGAAAAATACCATAATGGTACCGTGAATGGTTACAAGTCCCATATACATATCCGGAGTCATTTGACCGCCTTCTCCTCCTTTTCCCAGAAAAGCTTCAATGATACTGAAACTCTGATCAGGGTAAGCGAGTTGCAAACGAAACAACATTGACATAAACACTCCAATAACACCCATGAACATACCAGTAAAAAGGTATTGTTTAGCGATCATTTTATGATCCTGACTAAAAATGTACTTGGTTATAAATGTTTCCTTATGATGGTGATGATCTGACATTTTCCTTAAATAAGTTTTCGATTAGTTCTTAGTTATTGACAACCTGGGTCAAAGTTTTTTGCTCTTTTAACCATTTATTGAAATCTTCCTCTTCCTGCACAACCACTTTCATCTGCATGTTATAATGAGAGGCTCCGCAAATTTTGTTACAAAGTAAAAGATAGTCGAATTCAACAGTCTCCTCATTGCCATCTGCAAGTCTTAATTCGTTAATGGCGTTAAATTTTGCTTTTGTGTCTTCGTTTAATCTCATTTCCTCGGTTGTAACCGTTGGAGTAAATCCAAAGGAAGTCGTCATCCCGGGAACACAATTAATCTGGGCCCTGAAGTGAGGCATATAAGCCGAATGCAGAACATCCTGAGATCTGAATTTAAAGATCACCTTTCTTCCTTTTGGCAAATGAAGTTCTCGAACCGGAATATCATCGGCCGAATTCTTATCAGTCATGTCAACACCCATGGTATTAATACCTTTAATAAAATTAACATGACCAACTCCTAACTGATTATCCTCTCCTGCATATCTCGCTTCCCATTGGAATTGTTTGGCATATACTTCAATGATCAATGGGTTTTCTGAATTTGAAAGGTCCTGTACGTTGTTCCAGGTCCATAAACCATAAATGATCAATACCGACAAGACAATTGTCGGAGCGACCGTCCACCACATTTCAAGTTTATGACTATCTGCGTAGAATAAGGCTTTACGCCCCTTAATACCCCGGTATTTAAAAGTAAAGTAGTAGATCAGAAATTGTGTGATAAACTGAACCACAATAATCAAACCCATGGTAATGGCGAATAACCTGTCAATATCCTCACCCTCAAGGGAGGCCGACAAACGTGGCAACAATACTACTCTGCCTTCGACCATAGAATAGGCCATCAATCCATATATAAAACCACCCAAACCTAACATCAACCATCCGTTAATATTATTTTCCTTCTCCGTAGCTACCTGATCGTTCTTTGTTAATCCTAGTAATTTAAAAAACTGCCAAAAAGCGGTTGCAATTACAAAAAATACAAGAATGTAAAATAGTGCTTTCATCAATGATATATAAGTTTATAAGCGGATTTTATGTGCCGCAAATATAAAGAAAAATATTAATTTTCATGATTTATATCAGGTTTAAGCCAAAAAAATATCAATAAATTATTCGGACATAAAAAAAGGTTGTCTAAACATAGACAACCTTTTATTCTTTAAGTAGTTAGTCTAGTAGTGATAAATCTCACTTTCCTTCATAAAAGGGTTCCCTTTTGCATGTAACGGAGCTTTCGAAATTGCTGAAAAAACAACGAAAATGAACAGGCCTAAGAAAAAAGCAAGAGAGCCTAATTCAGGTATTCCAATACTCCAACTGTCACCTACAGTTGCAGGAGATATCAACTGAAAAATATCAATATAGTGTCCAGTTAAGATTACCAAACCTCCAGTGACCACAAACCAAGGAATTCGTTTAAAATCACTGTCCATAAGGATTAGGATAGGAAAAACAAAGTTCATCACAAGCATTGAGATAAAGGGTAACTGATAAGAACCTATCAATCTTGGGAAGAAATAGGCAGCCTCTTCAGGAATATTCGCATACCACTGTAACATAAACTGATCAAACCAGAAATAAGTCCAGAAAATACTGAATCCAAACATATATTTAGCTAAGTCATGCACATGACTACTATTTACAAATGGCAATACTCCTTTGCTTTTTAAATATATCGTTACCAGGGCAATCGTGGTTATAGCTGAGACCAGTACACTTGCAAATACATAAAATGAATACAATTGACTGTACCAATGGGGATCCAGTGACATCAACCAGTCGAAAGACATAAACAATTCAAGTATTCCAAAAATCACGATAAATGCAACGGAAAGATTAAAGTTCTTTTTATAAATCCTTATATCACCTGATGCATCAAGTGCCAAAGAATTTCTTCTCAGCATAAATCTAAAGATATTGTATACAAACAAATAGATAAAACTTCTTATTAACCATCCTGGAGTGTTCAACCACCAGCTTTTAGCATCAATAATAGCATCATAATTTTCGCTTGTCGCATCAAAAGTTCCTTCTGCCATCCATACATAAATGTGATTCATATGGAATGCGGAGAGTAAAAGAAAAATGAACAATAATATTGACCCAGGCAGAATAAAAGCCGAAATACCTTCCATAATCCTGAAAAGTACGATTGACCAGCCGGCTTGTGCAGCCCATTGAATAGCATAAAAAACCAATACACAAACTGAAATCATCAAAAAGAAAAACGCAGCGATAAAAAACGCAGCCCAGGGTCTGTTTTGTGCTTGGTGTAGCAAGTGCTCCAAATGACTTTGGGCCTCTTCTGCACTATGTTCCTCCTGATCGGCATCTCCATGTGCAGTGGTTTCAGCATGATCAGCTTCGCCTCCATGTTGAGCATCTTCATTATGAGCCAGAGTCTGTTCAATGTCTTCAGTGGTTTTTGGGGCAGTAAAAAACCCATATCCAATACTCAAGGCACCGATGATCATTAGTACAAGTGAAACCGTTTTTAATTTACCTGAAAATGTATACATTATATTCTGTATTTATTTTTTGCTTAATTATTTTATTTTAAAAGATCCACTCTTAACTGCTCTACGTAATGCACGACGTTCCATCGCTCTTCTTCAGTTAATTGAGATGCATGAGAGCCCATAAGATTTCTTCCATGCATAATCACATGATAAATACTTCCTTCGGTGATCTCTCTGTCTTTGTAATTGGGAACTCCTAAAAACTTCTCATTTTTGACCAGGGTACCCATTCCATCTCCTGTGTCACCATGACATGAAGAACAGTAAATATTATAAGTAATCTTTCCCTTTTCAAGAATTGATTCGTCAACCTCAAAAGGTGATGTCAATGAGTCTTTTGCCATCTGATATCCGACCTCAGAATCAGGATAATCATAAACGGTTGCTCCTCTTGCAATGGTTCCTTCTACAGGCAACTGTGCGTTAATTCCATTTTTGAAATAAGGGTTCTCACCGTAGGTTTCATAGGCAATGGGAACGTACATATCTGTATCTCCCATATATTGAACGCTTCTTTCAGTAGGTCTTTCATCACCACATGAAACAAGCAATACAATCATTAAACCTGTAAATGCAATATTGAATATATTCTTCATTATGAATCTTTTAGTGCTTATCTACAATTTTAGTTTCAATGGCTCCGGTCTTGGTCAAAAATGCTTCCAATTCCTTTTCATCACCTGTTACCGGGACCTCCATCAAGAATTTGTCATCTGTGGTTCGAGGATCAGGATTCGATGCTTTTACAAAAGGCCCTAACTTACTTCTCATGTAAAAAGTAATCACCATCAAATGCGCTGCAAAGAAGACGGTCAATTCAAACATGATAGGCACAAAAGCCGGCATATTCTCGACATAACTGAAACTTGGTTTTCCACCAATATTTTGCGGCCAGTCTTCGATCATCATATAGTTCATCATCCAAACAGAAAACCCCAGACCTACTACTCCGTAAATAAAAGCTGTGATCGCTATTCTAGTGTTCGCAATACCCATGGCTTTTTCAAGCCCGTGAACAGGAAAAGGCGTATAAACTTCATCAATATGATGATTGGCTTCACGAACTTCTTTAACGGCCTGTAAAAGAACATCGTCATCGTCGTATATCGCATGTATAACTTTATCGCTCATCTTTTTTAATTTATCAATTGTGTCTTTTATTTAGTATCTCTGGCTCTTTTAAAATTATCTCCCGATGATTTTAAAATAGATTTGACTTCTGCCTGGGCAACAGCAGGGAATGTTCTTGCATATAAAAGGAACAACACGAAAAAGAACCCAATGGTACCCATAAAGATTCCAATATCTACAAACGTTGGTTCAAATTGTGTCCAGGTTGAAGGAAGGTGACCCCTACTCAAGTTAATCACAATAATATCAAAACGTTCAAACCACATCCCAATATTGATGATTATAGCCATGATAAAAGATACCGTAAAATTCGTTCTTAGTTTTTTAATCCAAAGCAATTGCGGAATAACTCCGTTACAAAAAATAAGAGCCCAGAATGCCCACCAATAAGGTCCTGTTGCGGCACCAATGGATAAGTAGGTAAAGTCTTCATAAGAACTACCTGAGTACCATCCTACAAAAAATTCAGAAAGATAGGCCACCATGACGATACCTCCGGTTACTAAAATAACCTTATTCATATTTTCAATATGGCCTCTCGTGATATAAGCTTCAAGGTTAGACACCTTTCTCATGATAATCAATAAAGTCTGCACCATGGCAAATCCTGAGAAAACAGCTCCGGCCACAAAATATGGCGGATATATCGTACTGTGCCATCCTGGAATTACCGAAGTAGCAAAGTCAAATGATACAATCGTATGCACTGAAAGTACTAAAGGGGTCGCAAGCCCTGCCAACACCAAAGATACTTCTTCGAAACGCTGCCAGTCTTTGGCTCTACCTGTCCACCCAAAACTTAACAAGCTGTAAATTTTCTTTTGAAATGGCTTGGTAGCTCTGTCACGGATCATTGCAAAATCAGGTAGTAACCCTGTGTACCAGAACACAACTGATACTGTTAAATAAGTGGAGATTGCAAATACGTCCCACAATAAGGGCGAGTTAAAGTTGGTCCAAAGATTTCCAAACTGGTTGGGAATTGGCATGGTCCAGTAACCGTTCCATACACGTCCCATGTGAATTACAGGAAATATTCCTGCTTGAAATACCGCAAAAATGGTCATCGCCTCAGCTGAACGGTTGATCCCCATTCTCCATTTCTGACGGAACAGCAATAGTACGGCTGAGATCAGAGTTCCGGCGTGACCGATACCTACCCACCACACAAAGTTTGTAATGTCCCAGGCCCAGTTGATCTTGTTGTTAAGACCCCAAACACCAATACCGGTACCAATAGTATAAGCGATAGCTCCAATACCCCATAAAAAGGCGATCAATGCCAAACTGAACACAGCCCACCACCATTTGTTAGCCTTTCCTTCAATAGGTGCAGCAATATCATTAGAAATGTCGTGATAACTCTTATCTCCTATAATTAATGGTTGCCTAATAGGTGCTTCGTAATGAGACATAGTATATTGTAATATTAATTTATTTCTCTTTTTTTATTCTATAACCAAATTGGCTTAAGCCTCTGTGGTGTTTCTAACCTTCAATTGATAAAAAACGTTTGGTTTTGTACCAACAAAATCGAGTAGCTTAAAGCTTCTGTCATCTTCGCTTAAATGTGCAACTTCACTTGATGCTTCATTCACATCTCCAAACACCAATGCCCCTGATGGACAAGCGCTTGCACAGGCAGTTGAAAACTCTCCGTCAGCAACCGCTCTGCCTTCTTTTTTGGCGTTTAAAATGGTCAATTGCGTTTTCTGGATACAGAAAGAACATTTTTCCATTACCCCTCTTGATCTTACAGTAACATCCGGATTCAATACCATCTTTCCGAGCTCATTATTCATATTGAAGTCGAAATCATTATTGTTGGCATATTTGAACCAGTTGAATCTTCTCACTCTGTATGGGCAGTTATTCGCACAGTAACGGGTTCCTATACAACGGTTATATGCCATTTGATTTTGACCCTGACGCCCGTGAGACGTAGCCGCTACCGGACAAACCGTTTCACAAGGGGCATGATTACAATGCTGACACATTACAGGTTGGAAAGACACTTCTGGTGCATCCGAAGGTTCACCCTGGGCTTTAAAGAAGTCTCCTGAACCAAAAGACCCATCTTCTTTACCCTTAGCCACCGTCATATCACTTGAATAATATCTGTCGATTCGCAACCAGTGCATATCTCTACTTACCCTGATCTCATGTTTACCTACAACAGGAACATTGTTCTCTGCATGGCAGGCTACAACACAGGCCGCACATCCCGTACAGGTGCTAAGGTCAATGGAAAGATTAAATTTCGTTCCTAAACTGTCATCAAATTTCTCCCATAAATCTACTTTATCCTGAGTCACCTCCTGATGATCTAGAGAAAATACAGGTGCGTGGTTCCATTCTTCTTTAGGTTTAGAGACAAAATCAGCCAGGGTAGTTTCCTTGGTAATTTCTTCTTCTCTACCCATAATAGTGTGATGCAACTGCACACAGGCAAACTTATGCTCTCCAGCTATTTTTTCTATACTGACACTTTGAAAAGCGCCATCTGAAAGCGGATAGGCATTTACGCCAACTTTCATATCTTTTTTCAGATCGGTTCTACCGTATCCTACTGCAAGGGCAACAGTTCCTGGAGCCTGACCCGGTTGTATATAAACCGGAACATTGTTTAAGCTTACTTCATTGGCAGTTATATTGACCAGGTCACCATTCAGCGCCCCGTTATCAACGGTTCTGTTTGTCAACCCAAACTTTTCAGCATCTATTCTGGAGATCAATAAATAATTATCCCAAGATGTTCTTGTAATCGGATCAGGAAGTTCCTGCAACCATGGGTTATTAGCCTGTGTACCATCACCCAGACCTATTTTTGAATAGACAGTGAGTTCCATATCAGCGCCTGAAGCCTTAGACAAAGCAGCACTGGCCGCAGCCATGTCTACTTCATTGGCCTCTACAATAAGGTCTTCTTTAATCATTGAAAAGGTACCCTCTTGAAGTGTTTTATTCCATGATTTTCCAACAAGTAAATTGTCCTGCCAGTTATTCTTTATATAATCGTAGTAAGTGCTTTCACTTCCCATCCATTTTAAAAGACTATCTTCTAATTGACGGGTATTGAACAAGGGCTTAATTGTTGGCTGTATTAATCCGAAACTTCCTTTTTTGATCTCTACGTCACCCCAGGCTTCCAAATAATGAGAACTAGCGACAACGTATTGAGAAGCTTCAGCGGTTTGATCAGCAGAAAGACTGAAAGTTACCGAAAGCGCCACCTTCTTTAAGGCCTCAGCAAATGCTGATCCTTTCACCAATGAATAAACTGGATTGCTGTTTGAGATCAATACCGCACCAACCTTTCCTGATGACATATCCGACATCAGTTGTTTTACCTTTTCAGTATTTCCCTGACGTACATTTTTTGTTAATACAACATCGATCACCTTACTTTGTAAAGCTGCATTGATGGCCAATGCCAACACTTGAGCATTTTCGTCTTGTATACCGGTAACCACAACGGCCTTGTTTCCAGCCTTTCTGATTTGAGCAACAGCCTTGTTAACAGCATCGTCAATAGGAGTCGAACCTCCGGTATTCTTACCATTAACAATTGCCTCGTATAACTTGCTCATCACCTGAAGTTGTTCAGATGGTCTTGTAATAACTCTTTTATCTGCGTTTCCACCGGTTAAGGTCATGTTTGACTCAAACTGGATGTGACGAGACATCTTACCATTTTTAGGCTTTCTCCCTTTTGCATATCCTGCGCCAAAATTACCTCCCTGCCAGTCACTTAGAAAATCAGCTCCTACAGATACAATCACCTCAGCCTGACTAAAATCATAGTCTGGTAAAGCCCTGCTGCCATACATCTTTTCAAAAGCGTTCAAAGCGGCATCTTCCGAAACAGCGTCATAAATAACATGCTCTATATTCCCGTAAGATTCATTGAATTGAGCAACTAGTTTATGAAGTGACGGACTTGCCGTAGTTCCAGTAAGTAATACAATTTTAGCGCCCGTTGCCATAACATCATTTAAGCGAGCTTGAACTTCCTTATCAAGCGTTGCATAATCCGTTTCGACGCCTTTAGCCAATGGTCCTGTCAGTCTGTTATTGTCGTAAAGAGATAATACAGACGCTTGAACTCTGGCATTGGTACTTCCGTTTTTGGAATCCTTGTTTGGTTCTATCTTAATTGGTCTACCCTCCCTAACTTTAACCAAGATATTGGCAAAATCGAATCCATCTGCTATGGAAGAGGCATAATAGTCAGCAATCCCCGGAATTATATCATCAGGCTTTACCACATAAGGAATGGAATTTACCACAGGTCCTTCACAGGCCGCTAAAGATGCAACCGCCGTGGAAAATCCTACATATTTTAAAAAGTCTCTTCTTGAAGTATCACTTGCTTCCAGGGTTTCCTTATCACCTAAGAATTCACTAGTAGGAAGGTCTTCAACAAATTCACTTTTCTGCAGCTTTTCAACAATAGAACTATTTTCTTTTAGTTCTTCAACACTTTTCCAGTATTTCTTGTTAGATGCCATATTTAATCTTCTTGTTTATGTTTTTAACTGAACTAATCTCAGCGCTTCTAATTTCTTTAATCTAGTAGTGGCACTTACCACATTCTTTACCACCTAACTGAGCGATGGTAACACTCGCGACCCCATACTTATCAGCAAGTTCTTCATGGATTTTGGCGTAATAGTCATTTCCTTTGAGATCTACAGCTGTTTCTTTATGACAGTTGAGACACCAACCCATGGTTAAGGGAGAGAATTGATATACTTCTTCCATTTCCTCAATAGGTCCATGGCATTTTTGACAGGCCACCTTACCTGCGGTAACATGCTGTGCATGATTGAAGTAAGCAAAATCAGGAAGGCTGTGAACCCTTACCCATTTGATTGGTTTTTGCTCATAGTTTTCTTTGTATTGCAATGTTTCAGGATCCCAACCTATTGCATCATAAATCTTTTGAATTTCAGCATCATAAAAGGCCTTATCTTTTTCTGAAGTAGTTGGACCCGTATATTCAGAAATACTTTTATGGCAGTTCATACATACGTTCACTGAAGGAATTCCAGACATCTTACTGTGCTTTGCTGAGGAATGACAATATTGACAATCTACTTTATTGTCACCAGCATGTATTTTATGAGAAAACGCAATGGGTTGTATTGGCTGATAGTCCTGATCAATACCTATATCCATAAGCGAATCGAAAAGAATGTACCCTGTAAGGATCAATACAAAGATCGTTGCTGCAATTTTAAGGAATCCATTATTGCTGGCTACATAAATCCAAACAATCAATCCAAGAAGTACAAGTACAACAATATAGCTCATCCAGGCAGTAGATGATTTGGGACTCGCCATTACATCACCTTCAGCAGCCGCCACAACTTTTTGAACATCTCCAGCTGTTG
This sequence comes from uncultured Flavobacteriaceae bacterium, assembly GCA_964595535.1. Classification (GTDB taxonomy): domain Bacteria; phylum Bacteroidota; class Bacteroidia; order Flavobacteriales; family Flavobacteriaceae; genus Lutimonas. The sequence goes on from CAZQRD010000001.1 coordinate 65,220, forward strand.
TATAGGCAATAATCGCTTCAATGTCTTCATCAGACAATTGTGGGAATGCTGTCATTGGCATTCCATTATATTCATTAAAGACATCTATAGCATCCTGATCACCACTTGCTCTTAAGGCATTATTATCCTTGATCCAGGCTTGTAACCATTCCATGCTCCTTCTGTCTGCCACACCACCAAGGGCCGGGCCAATAAGCTTTTTATCAAGCTTATGACAAGATGCACAGTTTGTTTGATATATTTTTTTTCCTACGGCCACCTTAGGATCTACCTCCTGAATAGTTGCGACAGCAGTTTCAGCCTCAACAGGTTCTCCGTCAGTATAAGCCAATATATCATTGATATCCTGTTCCGACAATTGTGGATATGGTGTCATTGGCATTCCATTGTATTCATTGAAAATATCAATGGCATCCTGATCACCAGTCGCTCTCAAAGCGTTGTTGTCTTTGATCCATGCCTGTAACCATTCATTTGACCTTTTCTCTGAAATACCTTCCAAGGGAGGCCCAATAAGTTTTTTATCTAATTTATGACAAGCTGCGCAATTGGCATTGAATAATTTCTTCCCGTTTGCGGGATCACCTTGTTGTGCAGTAAGACTAAATGTGAGTATAAAAAGGAAAGAAAGGCTGGCTAAGAATTTCTTAAATGTACTGCCGGGCATTACAATTTTCATTTGCATTGTATACGTTATATTAAAAATCACTTTTTAGCGTGCAAAATATTCCAAAATTAATATATTTATGATTTTAATCATGTAATATAAAAACATTGTGCAAAAATACATTTTCTTGCGTACAGACAAAGTATTAATAATCTGATCATATTAATTTATAATCATTCTAAATAACCAAAAAAAGGCCTTTATAAAAATATTCTTTTAGATTTGTAAAAAATAATATTTATGTTGAATTTTTCGAAACACAAAATGTTGATTTCACTGACTTTTATTGCGTTTTTGCACTTTCATGCTGAGGCTCAAACCAAAGAAGGAGAAGTACGGATCGAAACCAGTGCCCATATAGATCAAATGGTTGCTCAGAAAAAAGATTACAATAAAACATTGGAAACCATTCAGGGACATAAAATACAAATCTATTACGGAAGTGAAAAAGAGTGTTATGAAGTAAAAGATGAGTTTTCTGCTTCGTTCCCCGACATTACTACTTCCATTATTTTCAGTACCCCGCAGTGGAAACTTCAGGTGGGTAATTACCGCACCAGGCTGGAAGCAGATCATTCTATGGTACATATTAAAAAGGAATATCCCTCTGCTATTGTTCTGGCAACTGAGATAGAGATACAATAACCTGATCATTTTAATTCATAAATCTCAATATGAACGAATATTTAGATGCATCCAATAAGAATCTACCACCAGAGGAATTCGAGGTGGAAAAAAAGCTTCGGCCCTTATCTTTCGACGATTTTGCTGGCCAGGACCAGGTATTGGATAATTTAAAAATATTTGTGGAAGCCGCCAATCAAAGAGAGGAGGCTCTTGATCATACACTTTTTCATGGCCCTCCGGGCCTTGGTAAGACAACTTTGGCTCATATTATCGCGAATGAATTAAAAGCCAATATTAAGGTTACTTCAGGACCAGTACTCGATAAACCCGGTGACCTTGCCGGATTGCTGACTAACCTCGGCGAAAGAGATGTTCTTTTTATAGATGAAATCCATCGTCTGAGCCCGGTTATTGAAGAATATCTCTATTCAGCCATGGAAGATTACAAAATTGATATCATGATCGAATCGGGTCCAAATGCAAGAAGTGTTCAGATCAATCTGGAACCTTTTACGCTCATTGGGGCTACAACCAGATCGGGTTTACTCACTGCACCCATGAGAGCAAGGTTCGGCATCAGCAGCCGATTACAATACTACAGCACCGAATTACTTACCCATATTGTACAAAGAAGTTCAGGCATACTCAGTGTGGCTAATACTATGGAGGCGGCCATTGAAATCGCCGGTCGAAGCAGAGGTACCCCAAGAATAGCAAACGCCTTATTAAGAAGGGTAAGAGATTTTGCACAGATCAAAGGAAATGGAAGTATTGATATCAAAATTGCTAAATACGCACTCAATGCTTTACACGTCGATCAGCACGGTCTTGATGAAATGGATAATAAAATACTAACCACCATAATTGATAAATTTAAAGGCGGACCCGTTGGAATTTCAACGCTGGCTACGGCAGTTGGTGAAAATGCCGAAACCATAGAAGAGGTTTATGAACCTTTTTTGATTCAGGAAGGGTTTATCATGAGAACACCTCGTGGCCGGGAAGTTACTGAGTTGGCGTTTAAGCATCTTGGCAGGACCAAGGACTCTTCACAAGAAGAACTGTTTTAATCAGGCACCCTAATTACACCTGCGAATCCAGTAGTAAATTAGGCCGTAATAGACTAAATATTTTTATTGGAAAAGAAAGATGCATATACTAAATGGGTCAAAGACGAAGCGAAACGGCTAGGCTTTACAGCCTGTGGTATTGCAAGGGCATCGTTTCTGGAAGAGGAGGCACCTCGACTTGAGCAGTGGCTTATGAATGATTACCATGGAACTATGCAATACATGGAAAATCATTTTGACAAGCGTCTTGATCCTACTTTGCTTGTACCAGGTGCGAAAAGTGTCATTTCCCTTCTATATAATTACTTTCCTTCTGAAGTTCAGAACCCGAACAGTTTTCAAATTTCCAAATACGCTTACGGTGAAGATTATCACCATGTGATCAAGAAAAAGCTAAATGAAATGGTTAGTTCCATGCAGGAGGTTTTGGGAAGTTTCCATGCCAGAGTATTCACTGATTCTGCCCCTGTCATGGAAAGAGCCTGGGCTCAAAAGAGCGGATTGGGCTGGTTGGGTAAACATTCATTGCTCATCAGCAAGTCGAGGGGATCCTTCTTTTTCCTCGCTGAGATCATTCTGGATATTGAGCTCAACTACGATCATCCTTTTACAACAGATCATTGTGGCAGCTGCACGAGATGCATTGATTCCTGCCCTACAGAGGCCATCTTACCAAACAATACGGTAGACGGAAGTAGGTGTATTTCATATTTTACAATTGAATTAAAAGATGAAATTCCTCCGCATTTTAAAGACCATTTAGAAGACTGGGCCTTTGGCTGTGATATTTGTCAGGACGTATGCCCATGGAATCGATTTTCCTTGCCCAATAAGGAGCAAAAATTCGATCCTGATGACCGTTTGCTTAGCTTCGGCAAAAATGAATGGGAAGAGATTACTGAAGACGTTTTTAAAGAAATCTTTAGGAAATCGGCCGTAAAGAGAACTAAATTTAAGGGATTTGAGCGTAATATACGGTTCTTAAAAAAATAGAATTCACCCGTCTTCTTCTCTCAAAAAAATTAACTTTGTTCACTTAGTCTAAAACTTAAATAATGGGATCCAAAATAAAAAAATCAGACGCCTTAGCGTATCACCAGTTTCCTACACCGGGAAAGATTCAGGTAGTTCCCACGAAAAAACATTCTACTCAAAGAGATCTTTCTCTTGCCTATTCTCCCGGAGTAGCAGAACCCTGTTTAGAAATTGAAAAAGATAATCAACAGGTATATAATTACACGTCTAAGGGTAATCTCGTTGCTGTAATCTCCAATGGAACGGCAGTTTTAGGCCTTGGTGACATTGGCCCATTGGCGTCTAAACCGGTCATGGAAGGAAAGGCTTTGCTTTTTAAGATCTTTGCCGATATTGATGTTTTTGATATAGAAGTAGATGCAAAAGATATTGACAAGTTCGTAGAAACAGTAAAAGCCATAGCTCCAACCTTTGGAGGTATAAATCTTGAAGATATCAAGGCGCCCGAAGCCTTTGAGATTGAAAGGAGGCTTAAAGAAGATTTGAATATTCCGGTAATGCATGATGACCAACACGGAACTGCTATTATTTCTGCGGCAGCCCTTAAAAATGCTTTGGAAATCGCTAATAAAAAAGCTTCAGATATTCGTATTGTAATCAATGGTGCAGGTGCAGCAGCTATTTCCTGTACGCTGCTCTATAAAAAATTAGGAGTGTTGCAGGAAAATATTGTCATGTGCGACAGCAAAGGAGTCTTAAGAAGTGATAGGGATGATTTGAACAAACAAAAAAGACAATTTGCCACAGATCAGGATCTTTACACTCTTGAAGATGCCATGAAAAATGCCGATGTATTGATCGGACTTTCCGTTGGAAATATTGTTAGTCCTGAAATGCTTTTGTCTATGGCTGACGACCCCATCGTATTCGCACTCGCCAACCCGGATCCTGAAATAGCCTATCCATTGGCAGTAAAAACAAGAAAAGACATAATCATGGCAACGGGTAGATCTGACCATCCCAACCAGGTCAACAACGTACTTGGCTTTCCGTTTATTTTCAGAGGGGCTCTGGATGTGCGAGCAACGAAGATTAATGAAGAAATGAAAATGGCAGCCGTTCATGCCTTGGCTGATTTAGCAAAAGAAAGTGTGCCTGAACAAGTCAATATTACGTATAACAAAAAAAATATAACATTCGGTAAAGACTATATCATTCCGAAGCCTTTTGACATGAGGCTGATCAGTGAAATTCCTCCTGCAGTTGCAAAAGCAGCTATGGAGTCGGGCGTGGCGCAACAACCTATAAAAGACTGGGAAGCCTATCGCGAAATGCTCATCGAAAGACTTGGTGCTGGAAGTAAATTGATGAGGCTTATTACAAGTCGTGCCAAATCTGACCCTAAAAAAGTAATTTTCGCAGAAGCAGATCAACTCAGTGTATTAAAGGCTGCACAAATCACGTATGACGAAGGTATTGCTATTCCCATTCTACTCGGTGATCAAACAGCCATTAAGAGCCTGATGAAGGAGATACAGTTTGAAGGAGACATCACCATTATCGATCCAAAATCAAAATCTGAAGAAAAGCGAAGAAATGCTTTTGCAGAAACCTATTGGAAAAAGGAACAACGGAAGGGCATGACCTTGCTTGAGGCCCAAAAATGGATGAGGGAACGCAATTATTTTGCCGCAATGATGGTCAATGAAAATCAAGCAGATGCTCTTGTTACAGGTTATACTCGTAGTTATCCAACGGTTGCCAAACCCATGATCGAACTAATCGGTAAGATTAAGGGCATCAGAAAGATAGCGGCAACCAATCTTATGATCACCGAAAAAGGACCTCTTTTCCTTTCTGATACCGCGATGATCATCAATCCAAATGCTAAAGAACTGACAGAAATTGCCCGTATGACAGACAAGACAATGAAAATGTTTGGCTTGACGCCCAATCTTGCGATGGTCTCCTTTTCAAATTTTGGTTCCTCTAAATCTGAGTCTGGACAAAAAATGTCGGAAGCAGTACAATATATGCACAAATTTTTTCCAAATGTGAATATAGATGGTGAACTTCAGGCTGACTTCGCCTTAAATGGGGCAATGAGAAATGAAAAATTTCCTTTTTCCAAACTACAGGGCAAAAAGGTAAACGGTCTGATCTATCCCAACCTTGAAGCAGCAAATATCAGTTATAAATTGTTGAAAGAAATTCATTCGGCCGATTCAATAGGTCCGATCATCATGGGATTGAAAAAACCTGTTCACCTGATACAGCTTGGTGCAAGTGTTGATGAGATCGTCAATATTGTTTGTATCGCGGTAGTGGATGCGCAGAGCAGAATAAATTAAAACCCTTTAATCTAAAGGGTTAATAAAGGTCTATGCACCCTATAGAAGTTCGATTTTATTTAGGTTGAAGCCTGTTTGAAATGTTATTAAAATAAGTATAACATTTATAATTAAAGCGCATAAAATTATTACATTTGAATCCATCACGATTCAAAATTTATGATTGCACATATCAGAGGAAAAATGGTCGAAAAGAATCCCGATCATGTAGTTATTGAATGCAATGGTTTAGGCTACCACATACACATTTCCCTTCAAACATTTTCAAATATTCCAGATCAGGAAAATTTAAAGCTATTCACCCATATGGTGATCAGGGAAGACGCCCATATTCTTTATGGTTTTTACAGCAAAACAGAAAGAGAAATTTTCAAAATGCTCCTTTCGGTTTCGGGAGTTGGTCCAAGCATCGCGATTACCATGTTATCTTCTATGGATACTGAAGAAATTCAACGGGCCATAGCGAGTGAGGATGTCCCAAAAATACAGTCGGTAAAGGGAATTGGATTAAAAACGGCCCAACGTGTTATTGTCGATCTCAAAGACAAAATTCTAAAATCTTATGAATTTTCGGAAGATTTATCTGTTTCAAACAATACAATTAAAATTGAAGCGTTATCTGCTTTAGAAGTCTTAGGATTTTCACGAAAAAAAGTTGAAAAAGTTATACAAGTTATTTTACAAAATTCTCCTGACATAAGCCTGGAGGAACTGATTAAACAAGCGCTTAAAAACTTGTAACGATTGATCCAAATAAATCGATTTAAATATAATCTCCCTATTATATTAATCGTACTTTTATTTAGTACGGCCTTTGTCTCGGCTCAAATAAATTCAGGAAACAATTCGATAACTTCCAATCAATCAACAACTTCTACCAAAAACGACACTATTCAACCGCTTCCATATTCGTTTAACAACAATCAAAATGGAAGACTCTTTCTAAACAACAACAAAGAACTTGAAATCATCTACGATCCCCAATCAGGGAACTATATTTTGATGGAAAAAATAGGCGACTATTACATCAAAAATCCAACACAGATGACTCCTGAAGAATACAAAGATTATCGCTTACAGAGAGATATGCTGGAGTATTCTAAAGACAAAATCAACGCCATAAGCGGCAAAACAAAGGGCGCTTCAGATGTCCAGAAAAATTTATTGCCCACTTATTATGTAAATTCCAATTTCTTTGAAAGCATCTTTGGAGGAAATCAAATTGACGTGAATGTGCAAGGTTCTATTCTGATAAAAATGGGACTGATTTATCAGCGAGTAGAGAACCCTCAGCTGTCGGAAAACAACCGGCAAAGCACCACTTTTGATTTTGATCAGGAGATCAATGCAAGTTTAAATGCAAGAATCGGGACACGTTTGAGAGTGCTTGCTAATTTTGATACACAGTCTACTTTTAACTTCCAAAACATGGTGAAGTTGGAATATACGCCTACCGAAGATGATATCATCCGAAAGATAGAAGTGGGTAATGTATCCATGCCCATACGCAATTCTCTTGTTAATGGAGCACAAAATCTGTTTGGGGCCAAAATGGAGCTTCAATTTGGTAAAACAACAGTTACAGGAATCTTTTCTCAGCAAAGATCCCAAACAAGATCCGTTTCAGCTCAAGGAGGTTCCATCCTGAATGAATTTGATTTCAAGGCGAGTAATTACGACAACAACAGACACTTTTTTATAGCTCATGAGTTCCGTGATACATACGACGCTGCTTTGTCGAATTTTCCTCTGATCAATAGCTCCATCAACATCACCCGAATTGAAATTTGGGTAACAAACCGCAACGCAACCACAACAGGAACCAGAAATATAATAGCCCTTGCAGATCTGGGAGAAAATAATCCAAATAGTATGGGGCCAGCTAATGTGACCCCAATACCAGGTGAGAAAGACCCGTCAAACGAGGCCAACGATCTTCAGAATTTATTGACTCTAAATGGTCCGATAAGAGATCTATCAACAGTTGGTCAGGCTTTGACCCCTTATAATATGTCTCAGGGAAGGGATTATACCATACTCGAAAATGCCATTAAACTGGTTCAGGGAGTTGATTTTACCATGAATGCCCAATTGGGTTTTATAACCTTAAACAGGCGGTTGGTTGAGAGCGATGTTTTAGCTGTTGCTTATGAATACTCAGATGGAACAGAGGTGTATAGAGTTGGTGAATTTACCGACGCAGGTGTGATTGCACCTGACAATCTTGTGGTAAAAATGTTGAGAAGCGAGATTATCAATGACAATATCCCCATGTTTGATCTTTTGATGAAGAATGTCTATGAAATCCCAGGGGCCTTTCAACTTCAAAAGGATGGTTTCAGGCTAGAGCTCTTGTATTATGATGACAGTACAGGAGAACCCGTAAATATTTTGCAAAATGCACAAACAACCGGAGTCAACGACAGAACCATTCTGAATTTGTTGAGACTTGATCGTCTTGATCAAAACAATAACATTAAACCAGAAGGCGATGGTTTTTTCGATTATGTAGAAGGTATTACCATAGATTCTCCCAATGGCTATTTTATTTTTCCAACTGTCGAACCGTTTGGAGAATTCCTTGACGATCAATTATTACCCGAAGATGACATATATATTTTCAGAGAATTGTACGACAGAACTCAAGCAGAAGCCCAAAATGATTTTCAACAAAAGGATAAATACTCGTTTAAAGGTTATTTTAAATCGGACGGAAAAAACGGTATCCCTTTAGGAGCTTTTAATGTACCAAGAGGGTCGGTAAGGGTAACAACAGGAGGAAGAGAACTGGTCGAAGGAGTTGATTATGTGGTTGATTATAATATTGGAAACGTACAGATTATCAATCCAACATTGGTGGCGTCTGATGCACCTATTCAGGTAGATGTAGAAAATAATATTGGCTTCAACCAGCAACGTAGAAGGTATATGGGCATAGATGTACTTCATGTGTTCAATGAAAAACTGGCTGTGGGTGGAAATATTATCAATCTCAATGAAAAACCGCTTACTCAAAAAGCACAATTTGGTTCAGAACCTGTTAACAATACCATCATTGGAGCTTATGTTACCTATCGCACTGAAGTACCTAAATTAACCAAATGGGCCAATGCCCTTCCAAATGTTGATACGGATGTTCCTTCCTTTGTTTCAGTAAGGTCAGAACTCGCCTATCTTTTACCAGGTACACCAAAAGGGATTGATCTGGAGGGAGCCGCAACCTCATATATAGATGATTTCGAAGGCGCTCAAATCCCTCTTGATATCAAATCCCCCAGACAATGGTTCACCTCGAGTACGCCTTTGGGCCAAAGCGGAGATTTGGATTTCACAAATGGAAATATTGCTGCAGGCTTACCTCCTGAATTACTTATTGGTGCTAAGAGGTCTCAGCTATCCTGGTATAATATCGACCAAATATTCTACGGATCTAGCCTCAGGCCGCCAAATATAGACAGTGATGAGCTGTCTAGAGCGGAGGTGAGACAGGTGAACTTCAGTGAATTGTTTCCACAGGTTGACCTGGATGTAACCCAATCAACCATCATCAGAACTCTTGATATGGCCTACTTTCCTGCAGAAAGGGGAACCAACAATTACGATGACAGCTTTGGAATAGATGGCAAATACATCAATCCTGAAGATAGATGGGCAGGTATAACAAGAGCCTTAACAACCACGAATTTCCAACAGGCTAATATAGAATACGTTCAGTTTTGGTTAATGGATCCCTACGAGAATTACTCTATCAAACCTGAAGAAGGAGGGCCGTCCACACCTCCAACTTTACAGGATATGCAAGGAGAATTGTATTTCAATTTCGGAAGTATTTCCGAAGACATCCTGAAAGATGACCGTAAAATGTTTGAAAACGGTTTACCCATAGACGGAGTACAGATCCCGGGATCCAATATTGAGCCTACCCCATGGTCGTCAATTCCTACTGACCAGTCTTTACTTTATGCCTTTCCAGAAAGTGATGAAGCCAGATTAAATCAGGATCTTGGACTCGATGGTATAAATGACACAGGCGAAACAACGAAGTATGGGAACACTTTCGGGGATGATCCTTCAGCAGATAATTTTCACTATTTCAGAGGATCCGATTACGATGCTGAAGATGCCTCTATAATTACACGATACAAGGATTTTACTCTGACTCAAGGGAACTCACCAACCATCAATAATTCTGTTGAAAATTATCCAACTTCATCAACCACCTATCCGGATGTTGAAGATATCAATAAGGACCAGACCATGAGCGCCATTGAAAGTTATTATCAATACAAGGTCTCCTTAAATAAAACAGATTTGGTGGTAGGTCAGAATTTCATTGTTGACAAACGGATAACAACAGTAACTTTGGAGAATAATACTACCCAGACCTCAACCTGGTATCAATTCAGAATTCCTATTACAACGCCAGAAGATCCTAATAATATTATCAACGATATGTCTGGTTTTACTTCTATCCGCTTTATGCGAATGTTTCTTACCAAATTCGAAATACCTGTGGTACTGAGATTTGGAGAACTGCAACTTGTGAGAGGAGATTGGAGAAGATATATAAAAACCATAAATGAGGCCATCGACCCTCCTCAGGAAATTACGCCAGATGAAAATCAAAAATTCGAAACAGGCGTTGTCAACATCGAAGAAAATGAAGACAGACAACCGATTCCTTATAGATTACCTCCAGGAATCGAAAGAGAGAGGTTACAGGGAACCACAACCATTCAACAACAAAACGAACAATCAGTTTCTGTTAAAGTTGATGATCTTCAGCCTGGAGATACCCGAGCGATCTTTAAAAATACAACCTTTGATCTCAGAATGTATAAGCAATTGAAAATGTTTATACATGCGGAAGGAAAGATTGGTCAGATAGAGGTAAAGGACGATGAACTTGTTGGAATCATCAGACTGGGTAGTGATACTGATGATAATTACTACCAAGTTGAAATACCTTTAAAAATAACCGGTTTCAATGCCGTGACTGCAGAGGAAATATGGCCGGAGGAGAATAATATCAACGCCGATATAGAATCTTTTGGAAATCTTAAACTTGAGCGACTTGAAGTTGGTGCCCCGGTAAACCAACTCTATCCCCAACCACAAATTGGTGAAGAGCCCGAATACAGGATCAGAGTAAAGGGAAATCCAAATTTATCAAATATCAGAACCATTATGCTCGGAGTCAAAAATGCATCCATATCTCCAAAAAGTATGGAATTATGGTTCAATGAATTACGTGTTTCTGATTTTGATAATAAATCGAGTTGGGCAGCTATTGTGAACGCTGATGCAAATTTTGCAGATTTTGCAGATATTTCGCTAACAGGTAGCATGCATACCATCGGTTTTGGGAGCCTTGATCAAATGGTTAATGAAAGAAGTCTGGACGAAATGAAACAATACGGACTGGTATCGAATATCAATATTGGCCAACTGCTGCCTAAAAGGGTCAGTATGAGTATCCCTATTAACTTTAGTTTTGGTGAAGAATTCAGAGATCCCAAATACGATCCAAGATTTCAGGATGTACTTTTTCAAAACGGAAGTACCGACAGTGATGTGGCCAGAGATTACACGCAAAGAAAAAGTCTCAATTTTATCAATGTAAGAAAGAACAGAACATCTCAAAGCGGTAAACCTCATTTTTATGATGTGGAAAATCTTTCTATTTCCTATTTGTACAATGAAATCTATCACAGGGATTACAATATCCAAAAATTCATTGATCAGAAAATCAGGGCTTCGGCAAACTATACTCATAGTTTCCAGCCAAAGATAATCGAACCTTTTAAATCATGGGGACTCATAACAGACAAAGCCTATTTACAGTTTATAAAAGATTTTAATATCAATCTTTTACCGACCTCATTTGCCATCAATTCAAATATCATCAGAACCTATAATGAACAATTGTCAAGATCATTGGTTCCCGGCTTACCCGATCTGCCCGTCTTGAAACAACGAAATTTTATGTTTGACTGGGACTATCTTGTTGCCTACAACCTAACAAAATCGCTTCAGTTTTCTCTCAGGGCCTTGAATAATTATGTGTATGATGAATTTGGACAAGATGAAGATCTTCAGATCTACGATAAATTCTTTACGATAGGAAGACCGGAGCACTATCATCAAACTTTTAACATGACTTATAAGATCCCATTTGATAAATTTCCTATACTTAGTTTTATCAATGGTACCTATAATTATACAGCCGATTATGATTGGCAGGCACCTTCATACACTACAATTGATAATGTGGGAAACACCATCCAAAATGCCAATACTCACAATTTTACTGCAGAGATGAGTATGGACCGGTTATATGATCAAATAGGGCTGTCAAAACTATTTACAAAAAGAAAGACCGTCGATGTAAAACAGGATCCCCAAACCGGTAAAACCCTCAAAGCGAAAAAATCACTTTCAACCGGTCAGAAAATTGGAAGAGCTGCTGTAGATATACTTACTTCGGTAAAGAACATAAGACTTTCCTATACTGAAAACAATGGAACCTTCCTTCCAGGGTATATTCCTGAATTCGGTTTCCTTGGTCAAACCAGCTTTTCCGGCAAGCTGTCACCATCCTTTGGATTCGTATTTGGAAGTCAGGCTGACATTTTGGATAGAGCTATTACAAACGGCTGGTTGCTGTCAAGAGATGTTGGAGATAATTTCTATGCCAGAAACTACAGTAAATCTCATTTTGATAAGTTCGACTATTCTGCTAACGTTAGATTAACAAGAGATCTGGATATTGAATTGTTCGGTAACAGAACCTATACTGAAAGTTTTAACCAGCAACTTGATGTGGTCAATGGAATCTTGGATCCTACACCGAAAAATGGAGTTGGTAATTTCAGTATATCATATATGATGCTGGGCGCTTCCTTCAAAAATCCTGGAGACATTTTTCAGGAATTTAAAGACAACCGGGCTATTATTTCACAGAGGCTCGCTGATGAAACAGGTGGAAATATTGACGGATTTGGTGATACGAATCAAGACGTAGTGCTACCATCTTTTCTTGCGGCATATTCCGGAAAAGAGGCTTCTTCGGTACAATTAGATGCTTTTAGAAAAACTCCGATTCCAAACTGGAGAATTTCCTACAAAGGATTGATGGCCATTCCATGGATGAAGACGAATTTCAGAAGTTTCACCCTTGAACACAGTTATAGATCAGTTTATTCAATTCTCTCTTTTACCAATAACCTTAAGAATGATAACGACAATCCTTATGGAGATACAAACAGGGATATTGCCGGTAATTTCAACCCCGAAAAACTATTTAACGGAATCAATTTGATTGAAGAATTCTCACCCTTGATTCGTGTTGACTTCAAACTAAAAAATTCTCTTTCTGTAAGAGCGGCTTTTAACAAGGATAAGGCACTTAATCTGAATTTTAATAACAATACTGTAACTGAAGTTTCCGGTGAAGAAATAGTTCTTGGTATGGGCTATCGAATCAAGAATGTAAAAATGAAATTTAAAAAAGGCAGTGGTGGAGGTTCTACTACCTTTCAAGGAGACATCAATTTTAAACTGGATGTGGGAATTCGTGAAAATCTAACTATTGTCAGGCCCTATGGAATAGAAGATGAAATAGATAATAATCAGATAACCGGGGGACAAAATTTAGTTTCTTTTAAATTTCTGGCAGATTATTCTTTGAATAAAAATTTACTCGCCTCCTTTTTCTTTGACTATAATAATTCTAAATTTGCAATATCTACTACATTTCCCAGAACAACTATCAATGGGGGTATAAGTGTAAGATATATTATAGGTAATTAACTTAAAGTTTAAAAAATGAACACACCAGAAGAATTAAAATACACCAAAGACCATGAATGGGTAAAAATTGATGGAGATGTTGCTACTGTTGGAATTACTGATTTTGCGCAGGGAGAATTAGGCGATATCGTTTATATCGATATCGAAACCGTTGATGAAACAATTCCTCAAAATGAAGTTTTTGGAAGTGTTGAGGCCGTTAAAACAGTCTCTGACCTATTTATGCCTTTAAGCGGTGAGATTATAGAATTCAACGAATTGATTGAAGATGCTCCTGAAAAGGTGAATTCTGATGCGTATGGTGACGGGTGGATAATCAAAATTAGAATTTCTGACAGCTCAGAAATCGAAAGCCTACTAGATGCTTCAGGATATAAAGAAATTATTGGAGCGTAACGCTCTGTTACTGGCAATTCTAGCTACGCTAATTTTAGCCGTTCTGAGCCTTAGTGCAATACCTAAATTAAATCTGGGCCTGGGGGTCAAATCAGGTGATAAATATTTACATTTTACAGCCTATTTCGGTCTTACGCTTTTGTGGTACTTTGCCTTGAAGGACAGAATCGATAAAATGGTATTTAAATTTTTTGTACCTTTAGCCTTGATCGTTTATGGCATTATTCTTGAAGGGTTACAAAGTGGCTTAACCACCTACCGAACCGGAGATATATATGATGCCTTTGCTAACACGGCAGGTGTTATAGTTGCCTTGATATTATTCAAAAGAATTATCAAGTGGTACGGGACAATTTAAAAATTACTTGTTTTTGTTCCAATTATTTCATTAAATTAGCGCAATATAAAAAAAACTTAACAGAACATGGAAGTAAAAAAGAACCCTAAAGCAAACCTTGAAAAACACAATAAACAGTTCATGCTGTTAGGTTTAGCCCTTGCTTTAATTCTTATTTATATAGGGATTGAATGGAAAACCTTTGAAAGAAGCGTTAATGATCTAGGTATGGTTGACATTACGGCTGAGGAGGAAATTGATATACCAATCACTGAAAGAATTCAGGAAGTAAAACCACCACCACCACCACCACCAGCTCCTGAAAAAATTGAAATTGTAGAGGACGAATCAGAGATTGAAGAAACTGTTCTTGAATCAACAGAGACGGATGAATCGGAAGCGGTTGAAGTTGAAGAAATTGAAGAGATCGTTGAGGATGAAGAAGTTCTTGATGACGTTCCTTTTGCCATTATAGAGAACGTACCTGTGTATCCTGGATGTAAGGGTACTAATGAGGAAAAGAAAAAATGTATGGTTGATAAAATAACCAAGCACGTCGGTAAAAAATACAATACAGGCTTGGCCGGTGATCTTGGCTTAACCCCCGGTAAAAAAAGAGTTTATGTTCAATTTAAAATTGACAGAACTGGTAAAATAACAGATGTTAGAGCCAGGGGGCCGCATGCCCGACTTGAAAAGGAAGCGGTTAGAGTTGTTAAATTATTGCCGGATATGACTCCGGGAAAACAACGGGGACGACCTGTTGGTGTAAAGTACACCCTGCCCATTACGCTTGTTGTTGAATAAAATTTCATAAAAGAAGATATAAAGACCATCCGTCAGTTGACAGATGGTCTTTTTTATTTGATCCTATTTTATATCAACATCAATTAAAAATTTCATTCACCAAGAAACATCCTTCTAGTTTTAAACTATTTAATATGACAAAAGTCATAATTTTTTTCATGGTGAATTATTAATTTAGGGAGCATCGTCAATTTTATTGGATTATGTTAGACAAAAAAAGCAGAAAAGCCAGGTTATCACCTTATAGAAAACTTTTCTTTCAATTGGGTTTGGTTTTAACATTACTACTCACATATATCGCGCTGGAATGGAAAACGGTTGACAGGTATATTAGCGATTTAGACCAGATTTCAGTTCAGACTGAAGAATTTATTGAGATTCCGGTTACACAAAGAATTTTAGAGGTAAAACCTCCTCCACCTCCTCCACCTGCCCCGGAAAAAATAGAAATTGTTACCAATGAAGAAGATATCATTGAAACAGTTTTGGAATCAACTGAAACAGACGAATCCGAATTTGTTGAGGTGACAGAATATGAAGAAATTGAAGAGATCATTGAAGAAGAAGAATTTGAAAAAGACATTCCTTTCGCCATCATTGAAGTAGCTCCAATTTATCCTGGATGTAAAGGAGATAAAAAGGCCTTGAGGCAATGCTTACAAGACAAAATCAATAAACACGTCATTAAACATTTTAGAGTCGATCTCGCTCAGGAATTGGGGCTTGAAGTAGGTAAGAGAAAAGTTTATGTTCAATTTAAAATAGACAAAACCGGAGACATAGTTGATATTAGGGCAAGAGGACCCCATGCGCGTCTTGAAAAAGAAGCAATAAGAGTCGTAAATCTGCTACCCAAAATGACTCCTGGTAAACAAAGGACAAAACCGGTAAGGGTTTCGTATACACTTCCCATCACACTCGAAGTGATTAAATAAAGTAAGATAATTTTTCTGATACTACCTGTTTTTTTCTATAAAAACATGTTTAAGAAGCAACCTGCTATCATCTGGATTCTTTAATTTTCAAATTTTCCGCTTAGCTTCAAAAGCTCAATGAATTCAGCTACTTTGGCAAGTTTCTATTCTTTTAAGATAGCATCTTACTTATCATTTTTAATTTGTAAATTTGACTTTCTAATTCAGATGAATGATTCCAAACTTAAATAATCTTCCTTCTTATGATACTGTGGGGGTCATGGAGCGCGTTGACAGGTTTTGCAAAAGAAGTATTAAAAAATCTTCTAAGGTAGAAGGGCTGAAGTTGGCCCTAAGCATGATAGATCTTACAACATTAGAAGGCAAAGATACTCCGGGTAAAGTGCGGCAATTATGTTATAAGGCAATGCATCTTCATGAGCGGCTCGATAATATCCCAACTGTTGCTGCTGTTTGCGTTTATCCTACTTATGTGAAAATTGCAAAAGAAGCTTTAATAAATTCTGGCATACAAGTGGCATCCGTAGCTACTGCCTTCCCCAGCGGTCAGTCAAGTAGAAATACCAAAATCATGGATACCAAATTCGCAGTAGACCAAGGTGCGGATGAAATTGATATGGTTATCTCCAGAGGTGAATTTTTAGCAGGAGAATATAATTTCGTTTATGATGAGATTGCTGCTATCAAAGAAGCCTGTGGCGAAACTCACCTCAAAGTAATTCTTGAAACGGGAGAATTAGGCACTTTAGATCAGGTAAGAAAGGCAAGTGAAATTGCCATGTATGCCGGGGCGGATTTTATCAAAACCTCAACAGGCAAAATTCAGCCTGCCGCCACAATGCCTGTTACCTATGTTATGCTAGACGCCATAAAGGATTTTTACCTAAAAACAGGTAAGATGATCGGAATGAAACCGGCTGGCGGGATTTCAACATCTAAAATTGCTTTGCAATATTTGGTTATGCTTAATGAAGTATTAGGAGAAAAATGGATGAATAAAACCTATTTCAGATTTGGAGCCAGTAGCCTGGCAAATGACATTCTGATGCAATTGGTGAAATCAGAAACCGGATATTACCAATCAGCTAATTATTTTTCAAAGGATTAATCATGAAACAACATTCAGATACAAAAGTCTTCAATGCTTCATGGAGCTATGACGCAGCACCCGAAAGTAAAGATCACATTCAATTGAAAGAGCAATATGAGCTTTTTATAAATGGTGAGTTTATTTCCCCAACCGAAGGGAAATATTTTAAGACGATTAATCCGGCAGACAATCAAATGATTTCGAGAATAGCAGATGCCTCAGCTGAAGATGTTGACAAGGCTGTTTTAGCTGCAGAAAAAGCCTTTAAAAAATGGTCGGTATTGTCTGGCAAGGAAAGAGGTAAATACATTTTCAGAATAGCCAGGTTGATCCAGGAGCGTGCCAGAGAATTTGCGGTCATAGAAAGTCTTGATGGTGGCAAACCGATTCGGGAATCCAGAGATATTGACATTCCTTTAGCTGCAAATCACTTTTTTTACTATGCAGGCTGGGCGGATAAATTATCTTATGCCTTTCCAAATCGAAAAGTAAAACCATTAGGGGTAGCAGGTCAAATCATTCCATGGAATTTTCCCCTACTCATGGCAGCCTGGAAAATTGCACCGGCTTTAGCCACAGGAAATACAGTTGTTCTTAAACCCGCTGAAACTACTCCATTGACAGCTCTCAAGCTGGCTGAGATAATTAAAGAAAGTGGCTTACCCAAAGGAGTGGTGAATATTGTTACGGGGGCAGGAATTACTGGTGCAGCGATGGTTGAACATCCCCGGATCAATAAAATAGCATTTACCGGGTCTACAGCAGTGGGTAAATACATTCAAAAGGCAATAGCCGGAACCAATAAGAAACTCACTCTTGAGTTGGGAGGAAAAGGTGCAAATATCATATTCGAAGATGCTGCAATCGACCAGGCTGTAGAAGGTATTATCAATGCGATTTTCTTTAATCAGGGGCATGTGTGCTGTGCAGGTTCCAGATTGTTTGTTCAAGAATCTGTGGCCAAAAATGTAATCGACAAGTTAAAGGACAGGATGAATTCTTTGATTCTAGGAGATCCTCTGGATAAAAATACCGATATAGGTGCTATCAATTCAAAGAAACAACTTGAAACCATACAAGGCTATATCAAGATTGGTCTTGACGAAGGAGGAGAGATTTATCAACCTGCTTGTAAATTACCTAGTAAAGGAAACTGGTGCCCTCCTACTTTGTTTCTAAATGTCTCTCAGTCGCACAGAATTGTTCAGGAGGAAATTTTCGGGCCCGTATTAGCGGTTCAAACCTTCAGAACCGTTGATGAAGTCATTGAAAAAGCGAATAATACTCCTTTTGGGTTATCCGCAGGAGTTTGGACCGAGAAAGGATCAAAGATCTTTTACCTTACCCAAAAACTGCAGGCAGGGGTAGTTTGGGCCAATACGTTTAACAAATTTGATGCAACTTCCCCTTTTGGCGGTTATAAAGAAAGCGGATTTGGAAGAGAAGGGGGTCTTCACGGCCTTAAACCATACTTAAAATTTGAATAACCATGAGCCGATTAGACATACTTAAAACCTATAAATTATACATTGGTGGTAAATTTCCCAGAACTGAGTCAGGAAGGTATTTTGCTCTACACGACAAGAAAGGCGAACTGATTGCCAATATGTGTTTAGCTTCCCGAAAAGATTTCAGAAATGCGGTCGTTATAGCCAGAAAGGCTCAAAATGCTTGGGCTGGAGTTACTGCTCTTAATAAAGGACAAATAGTATACAGAATAGCGGAAATGCTGGAAGGAAGGAAAGAACAATTCATCAAGGAGATTGAACTTCAGGGATCCAGTAATAAAAAGGCCAGGGAGGAAGTTGAAGCATCAATTGACCGGTTGGTTTATTATGCAGGTTGGAGTGATAAGTATCAACAAATTTTTAGCGCTGTAAATCCGGTGTCAAGTGCACATTTTAATTTTTCAGCTCCTGAAGCGATGGGTGTATTATCGGTGATAGCCCCCGAAAATCAGGGATTATTGGGTTTGGTGTCAGTTGTCATACCTGCCTTACTTGGCGGAAATTCTGTTATAGTATTAGCTAGTAATAGCCTACCTCTTAGTGCCATATCTTTTGCTGAGGTGTTGCATTCTTCTGATGTCCCTGCAGGGGTGGTCAATATCCTCACGGGTGAAAGAAAAGAATTAATCTCTCATATGGCCTCCCATATGGATGTCAATGCCATTATCTATTGTGGGAATGATGCGCCAGAGATAAAAAGCATCGGTGAATTGGCGAGTAACAATGTCAAACGCGTGATTATTTACAAAAAAAATGATTGGTTCAAGGACATAAATCAGTCTCCCTATTTTATCGAAAAAACCCTTGAAATAAAAACAACCTGGCATCCAACAAAAGTTTAATTGAATCCGTCAATTAATTTTCAAAAGTTCTATTTCCATGAAAAATAAAACATATTTTGCACATGAAACGGCAGTTATCGACGAACCTTGTATCATTGGTCAAGGTAGTAAAATATGGCATTTTAGCCATATTATGCCTAACTCTAGTCTTGGAGAAAATTGTAATCTAGGCCAAAATGTCGTCATTTCATCTGATGTACATTTAGGAAATAATGTTAAGGTCCAAAACAATGTATCAATCTATACGGGGGTTAATTGTGAGGATGATGTTTTCCTTGGACCTTCCATGGTTTTTACAAATGTGATCAATCCCAGAAGTGCCGTAAACAGAAAAAATGAGTATATGAAAACCACTGTAAGAAAAGGAGCTAGCATAGGGGCCAATGCCACAATTGTTTGTGGAAATGACATTGGTAAATTTGCTTTTATAGGAGCAGGAGCAGTAGTGGTAAAAGAGGTAAAACCTTATGCACTCGTGGTTGGGAATCCTTCAAAACAAATCGGATGGATCAGTGAATACGGGCACAGGTTAGATTTTGATGAAGAAGACATAGCAATTTGCTCTGAAAGCAATGAAAAATATGAATTAAAAAATAATCTTGTTCATAAAATAAATTAGATTTGCAGCGTTTACATAGTTAGATTACAAATGTCTATTTTCCAACTGTTTCGAATTCATATGAAAAAAATACTTTTATCCCTTTCACTTTTGGTTTTTGTTTCATTTTCACTTGAGGCCCAGGTCTCTAAACCTCCGGTTTATAAAGGTTGTGAAGAGACCGATCTAAATGATCTTGATGCCTGTTTTAATGATAAATTAAAAGCTGAGGTTCTCAAGGAATTCAAAGTGCCTGCTATCGTGGAGGAGTCGGCATACAAAGGGAAAATCAAAGTCGTGTTTGTTGTTACCAAGGAAGGAAAATTTGAAGTACTTTATGTCAACGCTATGTATCCTGAACTTGAAGATGAAGTGAAGAGGGTTTTTCGGACCCTACCTGATATACAGGCACCCACTTATAATGGACGTGCCATTGATGAACGGTACCAGTTTCCCATTGCCATTCCATTGAGTGATAACACTAAGGAAATCGTTGTGGTTGAAGAAAAGAAAAATATCGAGGATAAAATATTAGATGTGCAAAACACCTTGTTTCCAGAATTTCAAAGCGAATTGAATATACCCTTTGTACATCAGGAATACGATGATATCATCTATCATTTGAACAAGGATGCAAATACACATACTGCTTCAAAGCCCTATTTATTCAACGAGGTTAAACCATATATAAATCTTGAGGCCAAAAGAACCCGTATTCTAAAAGATAAGGAATCTTGGGGTGGCCGAAAGCTACACAATGAGCATTTGGCACTTGTAAAGGGTACTAATTTTTGGTTTACCCTGAATCCGGTATTTGACCTTCAAATAGGTAAGGATAACTCAGATATTGACTATACGTACAATAATACCCGAGGATTACAAATACAAGGGTCTTTGGGGAAAAAATTCAGCTTTTCAACCTCTTTTTATGAAAGTCAGGGCAGATTTGCTGAATATGTGAATGACTATGCCAAACTTAGAACTCCTCCTGAAAGTTACGGTGTAGTTCCTGGCAGAGGAAGAGCTAAAAAATTCAAGGAAGATTCTTTTGATTATCCGGTGGCAGAAGCTTATTTAAGTTATACCCCAAATGAATTCTTTAATTTTCAATTTGGAAATGGTAAAAACTTTATTGGGGATGGATATCGCTCTTTCTTTTTGTCTGATGTTGCTTCCCCCTATCCTTTTTTAAAGATCAGTACAACCTTTTGGAAAATCAAATATACCAATCTATGGATGTGGATGGAAGATGTAAGACCCGAAGCCGTAGCTAATGATTCAAATTTGCGAAAATTTGTGGCCATGCACCATCTAAGTTGGAATGTTACCAAAAGATTTAATATTGGATTATTTGAATCGGTTATTACCAATGAAAACAGCAGTCCAAACGGCTTCGATGTATCATTTTTCAATCCTATCATTTTTTACAGGTCAGTTGAATTTTCTAGAGGATCCAGATCTGGAAATGCCACTATTGGCTTAAACATGAAATATAGAATTAAAGATAATATTGAGTTATATAATCAATTTTTGATCGATGAAATGACCACAAGTCGTGTATTTGATGGTAGCGGTTACTGGGGTAATAAATTTGCCTTTCAGCTGGGTGCCAAATATTACGAGGCCTTTAAGGTTGAGGGTTTAATGCTACAGGGAGAATTTAACTGGGTAAGACCCTATACATTCTCCAGCGATGATATTGAACTAAATGCTGGTCATAATAACCAGCCCATTGCTCACTTATGGGGAGGAAATTTCTATGAAGTAATCGGAATCGCGAGGTATTCTAAAAAACGCTGGTTTGGTAATGCGAAATTGATCGCCGGTAAAAAAGGTTTTGATTTTGAAGGTGATGATCCCGACTTCAGTTATGGAGGAGACATTTGGCGTTCATATAATGACAGATTGGCCAACGACGGCAATGAAGTAGGTCAGGGAAATTCTACAACTATTTTTATAGCCGACTTTCAGGGAGGTTATGTATTGAATCCGGTAACAAACTTGCAAATATTTGGTGGCCTTACGTTTAGAAATTTCTCTCCAGATGCGCAAGGTGATGTGATCTCTAAAAATAATACCAGCTGGTTTACCATTGGCTTAAAATCAAGTCTGTTCAACTGGTATACGGATTTCTAGAAATAAAAGCCCAAGCCAACTTTTACAGCAAAATTAGTAGCTCCAGGAGCATCTCTGTAACTTCCCCGGTATTCGAAATCGACTCGTAGTAATTTAAAGATATTCCCAATCCCAAAATGGTATTCCCAGTATATATTTTCTGGTGCCACGTAGATGATGTCAGAAGCATTGATATCCCGGTTATCCTGTGAAATCCCTCCTATTACTCCTCTGATTCCAATAATCTCTCTCCATTGAAGATCTCTGATCCAGGGAATTTTGGCAAAGATCTTTCCATTAAAATTATGTTCCAGATGCAGTGATACATACTCGTCTGAAATAAATTCATAATAGTCAAGAAGATCAAATAATTTCTTTGAGGTAAAAAATGTCTGGTTACCAGGAACAATATTCAAAAGCTGTAAAGGAACCGGATTAAAGGTCTTCCCTATTTCAAGGATTGATCTCAATTTTCCGAAAAGACCGAGTTGTATGGGTTGTTCATAATAGAACTGTAATTTATGATAGTCAAAATCACTGTTAAATACACCTTTTATTCCTCTGGTGTAACTGAAAAAGAAAGTAGGATAACGGTCCTCATTACTCACAGACCTTTCGACACCAAATCCATAGGGCTTTCGATTTGGTGTATATTGTAATGCAAAACTAACATCCACTTGTTCTATACTCGATTGAATTTCTCCATTTTCATCAAAGTAATCAACGTTGAAAGCCTCAGGATTGGCAGACTCCAAAGATTTAAAAGTCGTCCCTAATCTAAGGCCCAGATTTTTTATGGGTTCATAGGTTACTTTTGCATTTGTAAGATCAATATTTGACAATTTCGAATTGTCTCCCCTAGTAAAAATGGAGGTTGTAGCGAAACTTCTGTCCAGTACATCATTAGATGTTGTCAAACTAACGCCCAGCTGTTCTACATCCTTACGGGTGCCCAAGGAGAGGATCCACCTGTCCTTGCCCCTGAACAGATGTTTTGCTTCCAAGCCATACTTGACTTTGGCATCCATAAAACCATAAGCTATATAACCTTTTACACGCGATTTGTCATTCTGACTAAAGTAGGTTCTTCCTGCCACACTTAATCTTAGACCCTCAACATCATTGTAACCAATCGTTGACAAAACCGGTCCGTAGTCAAAACCCCTGGTGACGCTCCAATAGCCCGAGGCCATAATCTCGCCAAAAGTGTTAAATTGCTGAAATCGCTTAACATTTTGCAAAGTGTCGATCATTTGATAGATACCAATATCTTTGTCGCTCAATTCCTCCAGTCTGTTCTTCTTCCAGAAATCATCAGTTTGATTGTACATGTCTTCATTATCCTGAATCTGCTCCTTATAGAATTCATCTGGCCGGTTCACATTAAAAACATGATTGTCATACAGGGTCGTTCTCTTGCCGTAAACACCTTTGGATTCATCCTTTTGGTTTAAGGAAAAATCAGTCATTATATAATCTCTTTTCAGCAAAAAAACAGAATCATTCAGCACCTCATACTCCTGTTCAATATAAATTTCCTTGACCCAGTTGACATTCGAATTCTTAGTGGCATACATTTGAATTTCCTTGATGGCATATGTAGTGTCATTGACCCAGAAATCACCCTTAAAGGTTAACTCATTTTTCCTTCTGGGATAAAATAGAATATTATAACTCCATTTATTGTCTATAAAACTACTGTCGGTTAACACATAATTATACACTTCGGGTCCCAATTTTGACAAGGGACTTGAAAATTTCTTATCAAAAAACAGAAGGTAATTATCATAAATATCAAAATCCACATACAATTGCTTCAAAAAGGAGATCAGGGCTTGGTTATCAGAATAGCCAGAATTCTTATTGGCCCTCATCATACTGTTTTTCTTTCTGGGATAAATATTTCTACCATAAGTCTTATAGAGCGATTCATTGATAAATATGGGTAAATACACCTTCCCGGTTATCTTAGAAGTATCAATTTGATCAAAAACCATTTCCATTCCTTCAAAGATCTTTCTTTCCATCAACTTCTCATCAATATTATTCAGATCGAATTCTATTTTTTCATATCGATCGAATTCATATCGATCGTACATATTGAGTCCATTCTTTCTTTTTTGGGCCCATATTTTTTTTAAAATATCTATTGCGGGGTTATTCTTTTTCTTTACTCTTCCAGAGTAGATCATCACCTCCTTCAGTTGATCTCTAACCTCTTGTAAAACGATACGCAGATTAGTATTTACTTTTACTAAAGGAATAAGTTTGGTTTCAAAACCCACAAATGAAACTTCAAGTTCTTTATACGTATTTTCCGTTTCAAGATAGAATTTTCCATTCTCATCAGATATCGTTCCTTCTATAGACCCTTTAAAGATGATGTTGGCAAAAGGAACAGGTTCATCAGATTTATCCACAACAAAACCACTAACCTTGATTTGAGCCGTGAGGCCAAAAGACAAAAAGAATAATATATACGGTAGTTTTTTCGTCACGTTCGTTTCAAATAAAAAATCCTTTCCAAAAGAAAAGGAGAATGGAAATACAAAAATATTACTTTCGGTTAAAATAACTTTTTAATTATATATTAATTTTGAGAAAAATCACTAATTACAAACTGCTCATATAGCGCTTTGGAGTAGTGCCAAATTTCTTTTTAAATGCTGCGATAAAATGACTTGGCGTACTGTATCCCACTTCAAAACTAACTTCCGAAATATTATACTTTCTTGTGGCCAACAATTTTCTGGCAAACTCCATCTTATAATTTAAAAGATACGCAAACACTGTTTCTCCATAGATGTGTTTAAAACCATCCTTTAAATGCTGAATCGGAAGATTGATCTGATCGGCTAATTGGGTCAGTGTGGGTGGTTCGGTCATACATTCAATCAAAATTTGTTTTGCCTTCTGAATCTTTTCTACATTGGCCTCATCTTCAAGAAATGGACAATTTTGTATACCATCTTTGTCAGATTTATGAAAATACAAACTGATCAGTTCGTAAACTTTTCCTCTTGAATAAAGTTTTTCAAGTGACGAATGCAATCCATAATGGAATATTTGATTCAATACCATCATCTCATTAGGGTTCAATTCTTTATCTCTATAGCACTTCTTGCTTTTGTTTTCACCACTAAGAAAGTGAATTAGTTCAGCCTCTTCTGTAAAAAATGTGTGAAATTTTTCAATTCTTATCAAAAGACTGATCACTTTGGCCCCGGGTTGCATCGCAAGCTGAATGGGAAGATCCTCTTGAGGGTTATACAATAAAAATGACTTATTTTCTGGTAAATCAAGTACATAGTTACCTCCATTGAATTTTAATTCAGCTACATTCTTGATGCAAAAATGTAATTGTAAAAATGATTTATCCACCTCGCGGCTCACTTCAATAGAATGGTCCTTTTCGTTATGAAATTTTAGCATGTAGAACCCATCTTCTACCTTATCGTCGAACAAAATACTTTTATCGATACTCTGACTCATCATTTCTTTCATATTATATTCAAAAAAATCTAATCAAATACTTGTTTTATAGGCTAAATAAGGCATCAAATATACGTAAAATTATATCAATGTTTTTTCACTTTTACCGATATATAAGTTTTACATTCAATAAAAAAGCCATCTGAAAAATCAAATGGCTTCCTGATTTTATTTTAAAAATACTAGCGATACATTACTTTTTTCACTGCATTTATCACATCTTGTTTATTTGGCATCCATTCCTCCAGTAAAACAGGTGAAAAAGGTGCTGGAGTGTCAGCTGTTGTGATTCTTTGAATAGGAGCGTCCAGAAAATCAAACGCATTTTCCTGTACCTGGTACGTTATTTCTGAAGATACACTGGCAAAAGGCCAGGCTTCCTCTAAAATAACCAATCGGTTTGTTTTTTTTACTGAGTTTAAAATGGTCTCGTGATCCATTGGACGAATCGTTCTAAGGTCAACAATCTCAATTGAAATACCCTCTTTCTCTAAATCTTCAGCAGCTTTATAGGCTTCTTTAATGATCTTACCAAAACTGACAACAGTCACATCGGTTCCTTCTCTTTTTATATCAGCAACCCCTATTGGCAGAATATATTCTCCTTCCGGTACTTCGCCTTTATCTCCATACATCTGTTCCGATTCCATAAAAATAACCGGATCATCATCTCTGATGGCAGCTTTCAAAAGCCCTTTTGCGTCATAAGGATTTGAAGGAACAATTACTTTCAATCCCGGAGTATTTGCAAACCAATTCTCAAATGATTGCGAATGCGTAGCTCCTAACTGACCGGCCGAACCAGTGGGTCCTCTAAAAACGATTGGTATATTAAACTGTCCACCAGACATTTGTCTCATTTTAGCAGCATTGTTGATGATCTGATCAATCCCCACAAGGGAAAAGTTAAAGGTCATGAATTCAACAATAGGTCGTGCCCCGCCCATGGCAGATCCAACAGCAATACCTGAGAAGCCAAGTTCGGCAATCGGCGTATCTATTACACGCCTTTCTCCAAACTCATCAAGCATCCCTTTTGAAGCTTTATAGGCTCCGTTGTACTCAGCTACTTCCTCACCCATAAGGTAAACAGAATCATCTCTGCGCATCTCTTCGCTCATTGCCTCGGCAATTGCTTCTCTAAATTGTAATACTTTCATTTTTTAGTAATAAAGGATTGCAAAAATAACTAATTTTGATGAATATTATTCAGCAGCTCAATACAATTTTGCTTAAAATATTATGCATCGTGACGCTAAACACACTCACTGACTCAAGTATTGAATATTTTATTATGCATGCATAATATATTAAAAATATTTTTTAACTTCGTCGCGAAGAAAATATAATAGACATTATAAACAGGTAAAAATGAAAATATTAGTTTGTATAAGTCACGTCCCGGATACAACCTCCAAAATTAATTTTACAGAAGACGGCTCAAATTTTGACCCCAGCGGTGTTCAATTTGTGATCAATCCTTATGATGAATTTGCTTTGACAAGAGCTATGTGGTTCAAAGAAAAACAGGGGGCTACCGTTACTGTTGCCTGCGTTGGCAAAGCTGTAGTTGAACCAACTTTGAGAAAAGCACTTGCCATAGGGGCTGATGATGCAATTCGAGTCGATACAGAACCAACTGATGGCTATCTAGTCGCTAAACAACTTTCTGAAGTAGTCAAAACGGAAGGTTATGATCTGGTGTTAATGGGAAAAGAATCCATTGATTACAATGGAGGAATGGTACCTGGCATGTTAGCTGAGCTGTTGGGATTCAATTTTGTCAATGCCTGTATTGGTTTGGAAATAAATGATAACGCCGCCTCAGCAACTCATGAAATCGATGGTGGGAAGGAAGTCCTTACATGTGGTTTGCCTTTGATAGCAGCAGGACAAAAAGGCCTCGTTGAAGAAAAAGACCTGAGGATTCCTAATATGCGCGGTATCATGATGGCTCGTAAAAAACCACTTAAAGTCCTTGCGCCCATTGATTTCAACGCAACCACTACAACAGTCAAGTATGAAAAACCTATGGCTAAAGGAGCTTGCAAAATAATTGAATCGACAAATGTTGAGGAATTGATAGAGCTACTTCACAACGAGGCGAAAGTTATCTAAAAAAAGAATTAATAATTACAGAAGGCGTCTTAGAAATATGCCCAAAGAATAAAATTATAACATATGTCAGTTTTAGTATTTGCAGATCATTCGGAAGGGAAATTTAAAAAAACGGCCTTAGAATTAGTTTCATTTGGCAAACACATAGCGAAGCAAGCCGAAACTTCCCTGGTTGTTGTTACGATCAATGCGCCAAGTACAGACACTTTATCGGACTTTGGTGCAGATAAAATTTTGAAAATTCAGGATAGCAAGTTGAACACTTTTAACGCCAGGGCCTATGCTGATTGCTTACAACAGGCATCTTTGAAAGAAAATGCCACGATTATAGTAGTTGATTCAACAAATAATGGCCTGTATCTCGCTCCAATCTTAGCTGTGAAATTAGAAGCGGGCTACGCGTCGAATGTAGTCGATTTTCCAACTTCCATAGAACCTTTTACTGTTAAACGAAAAGTTTTTTCATCCAAGGGCTTCAGTTTTACCAAGATTGAAACGGATCATAAATTAATCGGACTTGCAAAAAATTCTGTAGGCCTAATTGAAGATAAGGTTGACAGTGTCGAAGAAGATTTTTCACCTTCTTTAAACGACGATGATTTTCAAATCACTTCGGATTCAATTGATAAAACTACTGGCATTGTAACTATTGCAGATGCCGATATTGTAGTATCTGGAGGCAGAGGATTAAAAGGTCCTGAAAATTGGGGCATGATTGAAGAGCTTGCTGAAGTTCTTGGTGCGGCTACTGCCTGTTCCAAACCAGTATCAGATCTAGGCTGGAGACCCCATAGTGAACATGTCGGACAAACAGGTAAACCTGTTACCTCTAATTTATATATCGCGATTGGTATTTCAGGTGCCATACAGCATTTGGCCGGTGTAAATTCTTCAAAAGTGAAAGTTGTAATCAACACTGATCCTGAGGCGCCTTTTTTTAAGGCTGCTGACTATGGTATTGTAGGTGATGCCTTTGAAGTAGTTCCCGAACTCGTTAAGAAACTAAAAGAATTTAAAAGCAGCCTCTAATACGATATTATTTTTTAGTAAATTGCCGATTCAAAAAAGGCTGCCAGAATTTATGACGATCAATTGTCCTTAATTTTGATGGTCTTTTTCATTATTATTTGTAAATTGAAATGGCTTATACTTAAATTTGTTGCAAATTTGGTATTTCTAAAACTATGTCAAACCAGTGAGTCTAGTACGTTTAAATATAAAGGGAATATCCTACAGCCAAACACAAAGTGGTGCTTATGCATTGGTGTTAAGTGAGGAAGATGGTGAGAGAACACTGCCAATTATCATTGGGGCTTTTGAAGCGCAATCAATTGCAATAGCCCTGGAGAAGGAGATCAAACCTCCGAGACCTCTTACACATGACTTGTTCAAAAGTTTTGCTGACCGTTTTAACATCATCGTTAAACAAGTGATTATCCATAAATTGGTGGATGGGGTTTTCTATTCCAGTCTGATTTGCGAATGTGATAAGATTGAAGAGATTATTGATGCCAGAACGTCAGATGCCATAGCTTTGGCAACAAGATTTAAAGCACCAATCTTTACTTTTGAAAATATCCTTGATAAGGCAGGAATTATATTAAAAATAAAAGATGAGTCCAAACTAGCCGAATCAAAGTTTAAAATGGAAGATCTAGTGGCTAACGTAGTTGAAGAAACATCTACTTTCAAGGATGAATCTCTTGACGAACTTTACAAACAGTTAGATCAAGCTGTGAACAATGAAGACTACGAGTTAGCTGCAAAATTAAGAGACGAGATCTCAAAAAGAGAGAAAAAATAAGGACTTATGTTAAAAAGACTATTATTATTGTCCTTAACCTTCCTGTTATCAATTCCCGTAAACGCACAACAAGTAAATGATCAAATTGCTCCAAGTGAAGGGGTTTCATTTGAATCAATTTGGCGTGGGGTTTTGGGCATGGTTGTTTTGATATTTCTTGCCTACCTGTTTAGTGCAAAGAGAAAAGCAATTGAATGGAAAACAGTTGGGATCGGTCTTCTTCTTCAATTACTCATTGCGATAGGAGTTTTGAGAATTAAATTTATTCAGGCGGCATTTGAGGCCGTAGGGAAAATATTTGTAAGTGTTCTTGACTTTACACGAGCGGGTAGTAAATTTTTGTTCGAAGGATTGGTCGTTGACATGAATACCTTTGGTTATATTTTTGCTTTTCAGGTTTTACCCACAATTATATTTTTCTCCGCTTTAACCTCGCTGTTGTATTATTTAGGTATAATCCAAAAAGTGGTGAAAGTAATGGCCTGGCTCCTTTCAAAAACCTTAAAGATATCCGGAGCTGAAAGTTTAAGTGTTGCTGGAAATATTTTCCTAGGTCAAACTGAAGCTCCCTTATTAATTAAGGCCTATTTAGAGAAAATGAATCGTTCTGAAATGCTATTGGTCATGATTGGCGGGATGGCTACAGTGGCAGGTGCTGTACTGGCTGCTTATATCGGATTTTTAGGAGGTGATGACCCTGTGATGCGTTTAAAATTTGCCAAACACCTTCTTGCAGCTTCCGTAATGGCCGCTCCGGGAGCTATCGTGATCTCCAAGATACTTTATCCTCAAACTGAAGAGATCAGCACTGAGGTTCAGGTTGCGTCTCAGAAAATAGGAACAAACGTTCTCGACGCCATATCTAACGGAACAACCGAAGGCTTGAAATTAGCCGTCAATGTCGGTGCTATGCTGTTGGTTTTCGTAGCATTTATTGCTATGATCAATGGAATCTTAGGTTGGATTGGTGATATTACTTCGCTCAATGATTGGATGGCTCTGCATACCCCTTATCCCAAATTCACACTTGAATCGATTCTGGGTACAGTTTTTGCCCCTTTAATGTGGTTGATCGGGGTGGCAAAAAACGATATGATGATGATGGGTCAGTTATTGGGTATCAAATTGGTGGCAAGTGAATTTGTTGGCTATATCCAACTTGCTGATTTAAAAGATATTACGAATGAAATTCATTTAAACAATAGTAAATCCATTATTATGGCGACATACATGCTGTGTGGATTTGCTAATTTCGCCTCTATTGGAATTCAAATTGGCGGTATCGGATCTTTGGCCCCTGGCCAAAGAAAAACTTTATCAGAATTCGGAATAAAGGCTTTGATTGGCGGCTCTCTTGCCTCTCTCCTTTCGGCAACCATAGCTGGTATGATCATTGGTTGATCCTAAAATTTATTCATGAATTTTCCAACGAATATTAACAAGAGATTAGGCAAAATTAGATCAGAATATTTTATCTTTGAATAGCTGAATTTTTAAATAATTTTAAAATTTAAGTAACAACATGAAGCAATATTTGGATTTGATCAAACATGTGGTCGATCATGGTACAACCAAAGAAGACAGAACAGGTACGGGAACAAAAAGTGTTTTTGGGTACCAGATGAGATTTGATTTAAATGAAGGTTTTCCAATGGTAACGACTAAAAAATTGCATCTAAAATCAATTATTTATGAATTGCTATGGTTCTTAAAAGGTGATACCAATACTGGCTATTTGAATGAAAACGGTGTAAAAATATGGGATGCCTGGGCCGATGAAAATGGTGATCTTGGTCCTGTTTATGGATATCAGTGGAGAAATTGGAATGGCGATGGTATTGACCAGATTAAGGAAGTGGTCGAAACCATTAAGCATAATCCAGATAGCCGAAGAATGATTGTTTCTGCCTGGAATCCAAGCGTTTTACCAGACACCAGGGTTAGTTTTGCAGAAAATGTGGCTAACAATAAAGCTGCTCTACCACCTTGTCATGCCTTTTTTCAATTCTATGTCAGTGACGGGAAACTCTCCTGCCAGTTATATCAAAGAAGTGCCGATATATTTCTGGGTGTACCTTTTAATATTGCCTCCTATGCATTATTCACAATGATGCTGGCTCAGGTAACCGGATTAGAATATGGCGATTTTATCCATACTTTTGGAGATGCTCACATCTATAGCAACCATATGGAACAAATTGAATTACAGTTAAATCGCGATCCAAAACCGCTACCTCGAATGGTCATCAATCCGGAGATAAAAAATATCTTTGAATTTTCATTTAAAGACTTTAACTTAGTAGAATACGAGCCTCATCCTCATATCAGAGGAAGGGTTTCAGTTTAATCCCCAAAAAATCAAAGAACTATGAATGCTTCACAGTTAAAATTAAATCTAATCAAACATATAACTCAAATTGAAGATGTCAATCTTTTAGAACGAATGCAGGCATTTTTAAAT
Organism: uncultured Flavobacteriaceae bacterium; assembly: GCA_964595535.1. Lineage (GTDB taxonomy): Bacteria > Bacteroidota > Bacteroidia > Flavobacteriales > Flavobacteriaceae > Lutimonas. Next base: position 97,225 of record CAZQRD010000001.1, read on the forward strand.
ACATCTGGAAGTTTGTATAACGACAAGCTTAATGAAATTCCTTCATTGAGAAATAATAAGGATAAGGAGTTTAATGATAAGGAAGATTTTACCGACTATATCAAGGAATGGGTAAAAGACATGTAATCAATTCTTTATTTTGAAGTCAGAATTAGATCACGCATACTACGAGAAGGCAAGAAAACGCACCAAACATAAGAAGCGATTATATTTTCATTTTGTTTTGTTTCTGATTGGTTCGGTATTTTTCGTCTTGCTTAACAAAGTCATTAATTTCCATCCTGAATTAGACTGGTACGTCTGGGCCATTTTTGCCTGGCTCTTCATATTGATCCTTCATTCGGTAAATGTTTTTGTTATGAATAGGTTCTTTGATAAAGATTGGGAACGAATTCAAACAGAAAAACTGCTTCAAAAACACAATAAGAAAATAGAAAAACTGGAAATAAAACTTGAGAAATCAGGTGCTTTGGACAATTTGGAAGAAAATTCCTAAATACTTATTCCTATGCTTACGATAATTGCTGCCGTGGCGAAGAACAACGCCCTTGGAAAAAACAACGACCTTATTTGGCGATTACCCGCTGATTTAAAAAGATTTAAGAAAATAACCCTTGGCCATCATGTGATCATGGGCAGAAAGACTTTTGAATCTCTGGGCAGACCCTTGCCCAACAGGACGACAATAATCGTTTCAAGAAATAAAACCTATCAGGTAGATGGATGTATCGTAGTTAATTCTCTTGAAGAAGCTATATCAGCTGCTCAGGAAGATCAAAATCCCTTTATTCTAGGGGGAGGAGAAATATACAAACAGGCTTTATTACTAGCCGATATTCTTGATCTTACTTTAGTTCATCATTCTTTTGAAGATGCCGATACATTTTTTCCGAAAATAGATTTCACCCAATGGATCGAAATACACAGAGAAGATTTTAAAGCTGATGAGCAGCATGCTTATAGTTACAGCTTTGTGAGGTACAAAAAAAAGTGAGCCCTTATGGGAAGGGGCTCACTTTCAAATCACTGACAATAACTAATTAATAATGAGTTTTAAATTTTAATTGTTTTGGTGAATTTTCGTCCATTCGATTTAAAAACGAAAACATAGTTTCCTTTTTGGGCCGTAGAAAAATCATAGACCCTTTTCAGATGTTTTTGATCTTTAAATTTTTCAGTAAGAACCAAATCATAATTATCTTTATAATAGATCCTATATTCTATAGGACTTTCTTCAAAAGAAAATCGTGAAACAAAAACCTTATCACCTTTTACCCGGACAAAGGGTTTAAAGATTGTTGATTTTTCCTCCTTCTTAAACGCTACCTGATTAGACACTACATTAAACGGTATGATCATAATCTCAAACTCAGTATCGAGTTCAAAAAAGTAATCCCCGTTTGGTAGACTTGTAAGATCAAATCCCTTTGAATAATCCCCTGCCTTTACGACTGACTCCTTGTAAAGTACAATCCCATTCATATCCTTTACGGATAACATCGAACCCTGTTTTAATTTTTTAAAACTGATATTCGTAACATTCGATTCCTTTTCTTTGATCATTTCGATTTCACCATTTGCGTAAGTCAGCATTGATGCAAACAGTCCCAAAACGATCAGACTTTTCTTTGTTAATTTTTTCATAATACATATTTATTAAAATTAGACATGACAAATGTAGGCTGGAACGAAAGATTATAAAACAACATTTTTGGCCAATTTATGTACTTATTTATCATTTAATATTATTTACATATTATATGAGGTTAATTCTACATACTTTTCAGTTAAATTCAAAATTGAATTTAAAGTTATGTCTTATCCGTAATTGAGGGCTCGGCTTAGTCGAAATCTAATGAGACTTTAATTTCGACTGAAATCAAAGCCGACTAACTTCATAAAAATATGCCACAAAAAAAGTGAGCTCATATGGGATGAGCTCACTTTTACAAATCACTGGACAATAACTAATTAATAATGAGTTTTAAATTTTTACGGTTTTCGTATATCTTCTTCCATTAGTTTCAAAAACGAAAACATAGTTTCCCTTTTTAGCCGTAGAAAAATCATAAACTTTACTCACTTCTTCCATTTCCTCGAATTTCTCTGAAAGTACAAGGTCATAGTTGTCTGCATAGTAGATCTTGTAGGATAAGGAAGATTGATCAACTTCTGTTTTCCATACATAAACCATTTGATCTTTCTTAATCAATAACGGCTTATAAATAGACTCTTCTCTCTCTTTATTGAAAATTACTTCATTTGACTTTACATTAAAAGGAACCACAACAATTTTCAGTTCTGAATTCAATTCGAAAAAATATTCACCATTAGGTAAAGTGGTAAGATCAAATCCTTTTGAATAATCTCCGCTTTGCTCAATTGCTTCCTTATAAAGCACTAAGCCATTCAAATCTTTAATGGTTAAGGTAGAACCTTCTTTGACATTTTCAAAACTCAGGTTCGTTACTTTGCTATCCTTATCGTTTAAGATAACCTCAGTGTTACCTGCCAAAGTTGACAATGACATCATCAAGCCAACTGCTACTAAACTCTTTTTTGCTAAATTTTTCATTTTATATCTTTATTAAAATTAGACATGGCAAATGTATGCTGACTATTCCTTTACAAAAACAACTGAATTGGCTAATTTCTATGCATAATTAACAGTTTACACTAACTTAACATATATATTGGTTAATTTCACACACAATAATGGTAAATTCGTATAGAATACAAAAACAAAATAGATTATTTTTGCATTATAAAGCAGCGGAAACATGAACAATAAGAAACCCAGTTTTGAAAAAATAAGCCCAAGCTTTGGGAGCAGTCTTTCTGTGAAACAACACAATAAGGACGTTATTAATAATTTTCCTTACTGGCATTTTCATCCTGAAGTAGAGTTGGTTTACGTTAATCAAGGGCAGGGAAAACGTCATATTGGAAATCATCTGTCTTATTTCAACAACAGTATGCTTATTCTTATTGGAGCAAATCTTCCTCACCATGGATTTGTAGACAGACTTACTACAAACGGAACAGAAACCATCGTTCAGTTCAAATTAGATTTTCTTGGCAATATTTTTTACAACATTCCTGAAATGGGTAATATCAACTCACTTTTTGAAAGAGCTAAAAAAGGTATCATTTTTAAACCGGAAACAAAAAAACTTGTTGGTCCAAAAATTGAAGGGCTGTTAGAATACCAGGGGATGTCAAGGGTGATCAAATTACTTGAGATACTTAACGACCTGTCTCTGGCCAATGATTACTCTTTATTGAATGTAGACGGGTTTGCCTTTGAAACTGAACCTCAAGACAGTGAAAAGATCGATATTATTTTCAAGCATGTGAACAATAATTTCAAAAGACATATCAGTCTTGATGAGATCGCAGATAAAGTTAGTATGACGACTCCCGCATTTTGTCGATATTTTAAAAAGGCCACGGGTAAAACCTTTACAAAACTCGTCAATGAATACAGGGTGGTTCATGCCACCAAACTTTTGCAGGAAAATCAAACAAGTATTACTGATATCTGCTTTGAGTGTGGCTTCAACAACTTTTCACATTTTAACAGGTTATTTAAAGAATTTACAGGCAAAAACGCATCCAAATACAGGAGTGAAATGAAACGAATGATCCATTAAAGGTTATTTGATCTCCAATAAAAAAGGTAATCTGGTCTGAATTCCTGTCCAATCATCAAATTTTTGTATGCGTTTGAATATTTTTAGGTTCTCCGCTCCAATTTCATCAAGCAACATTTGTTGTTTGATACTTCCAAACGGGCCGGAAAACATATCTTTGAATTCCTTTTTATAATCAGGATAACTACGAATTCTGTATTCATCAAGTTCAACCATTGTTGCGGCTAACCGAATCGCATCTTCCAAACCTCCCAATTCATCAACCAAACCATTGTCAAGTGCCTGTTTTCCAGTCCAAACCCTTCCTTGTGCAATCTGATCAACTTCGTCGAATGTCATATTTCTTCCCTCTGCTACTTTCGTCACAAAAGTACTATACACCCGTTCTATACCCTCCTTTGTTACCATGTAAAAATCATCCGTCATAGGTTCAAACAAACTATAGTTCAAAGAACGTTTATTGGTTCCGACCTGTTCAGCATTGACACCTATTCGATCAGCAAATTCACTTATATTTGGCACCATACCGAATACACCTATACTACCAGTGATTGTGGTTGGATCTGCTACAATCTTGTCTGCATTACAGGAGATATAATAACCACCTGAAGCGGCTAGGTTACCCATAGAAACCACAACAGGTTTATCCTTTTTAGTAATTTCTATCTCTCTCCATATAATATCTGATGCCAGGGCACTGCCCCCTGGAGAATTTACTCGAAGAACAATGGCCTTTACACCTTTTGCCTTTCTCGCTTTTTTAAGTGATTCTATGATGAGATCAGGGCCAATATTATTTTCATCTCCTTTGCCATATATGATATCACCCTGAGCGTAAATCACAGCAATTTTATCTGAGGAACTATTGATAATCCTGCCTTTCCCTGAATTGATATAATTCTTGACACTTATTGAATTCAGGCGACCGTCCTCTTGTAAACCAGCTAGCTGCTTTAATATTTTAACATATTGATCCTTGTACAGTTTGCCTGTCAACATTTTATTTTCAATTGCCAAATCAGGGGTTCTTACCATCAATTCATCTGCAATGTGATTAATTTCAGAGCTTTCTATATTTCTGCTTTCCTCAATATCTTCAACTATTTCCGACCAAATAGATGTAAGAAACGCTTCGGTTTGTTCTCTGTTCGCCTCACTCATTTCATTGGCCAAAAACGGTTCCACGGCACTTTTGTATTTTCCATGTCGTATCACCTCCATTTTCATTCCGTATTTTTCCTGGAAATCTTTAAAAAATAAAACTTCACCAGATAATCCTCGAAAATCTATAAAGCCTTCCGGATTCACATAAATTGAATCGGCCACTGTACTTAAATAAAGGTTCTTCTGATCAAATACATCCGCAAAAGCCACAATGAACTTTCCCGACTCCTTAAATTCAAATAATTTATCTCTGATTTCCTGAATCTGGGCCATTCCTCCCCGTATCATTAAAGATTCAATACTGATCCCCAAAATATTGTCATCATATTTTGCGTTGTCAATGGCATTCAAAATATTATCCAAACCCATTTTTTCTTCTTCCAAGCCTAAAAATTGCTCCAAAGGATCATTGCTTTTAGGAGCATAGTCTTTAATAATATCCTCCAGTTGCAGCACTAATACAGTGTTTTTATTTATAACTATATTCTCGTCTTCACCAAAACTTGAACCGATGACCGAAACAAAGGCCAAGAATACAAAAAACATAATCATAAAGGAGATGAATACACCCAATATAGCCGCTAATAATTCTCTTAAAAAAGTCATTCAATGTATTTTAATATATGTCGTTTATTGCCTATCATTGTTACAAATGTTAAAAACTAAGCCTAAAACAACTGAGAATTATGCCTTGGTTTTGTTTTCTTTGTAATAGCCTTAATCAGCAAGTAATATCAGACTAATATATGATGTTATTGTTAATTATGCATTGAAATAAAATAAAAAACTCAGCTTGAAAATAGTTAGAACAACATACTTGTCAATAGGTAGTAATCTTGGAAATAAACTTGAGAACCTGCAGCTTGCGATTGACGAGATTAACTTATTAATAGGACATGTTCGCTGTATTTCTTCTGTCTACAAAACGAAATCCTGGGGTTTTGAAGGTGATGATTTTTACAATATTTGCCTTGAAATATCGAGTAGCCTAAGTCCTGAAAAAATGATTGAGGCCGTACTTGGTATAGAAAATAAATTGGGACGTTCCAGAAACAATGAAACGGGATATAATAACCGCATCATAGATATAGATATTCTACTGTTTGACGACGAGGTCATATTCTACAATGATCTTAAAGTTCCACATCCTGAAATGCTGAAAAGAAAATTTGTTTTGGTACCCTTGACGGAGATTGCTCCAAATATAATTCATCCCATTGCAAAGAAAACAATTTTGATCTGTTTACAGAATTGTGACGACAACGAAACTATTGAAAAGCTCGATGAGACACTTATTCGCCCGATTTCACTGGTTGAAAAATACAATTATATAGCCATCGAAGGCAATATTGGATCAGGAAAAACAAGTCTGGCCAATCGTATCGGCGATGATTACAATGCGAAACTGGTCTTAGAAAGGTTTGCAGACAACCCATTTCTTCCAAAATTTTATGAAGACAAAGAACGTTTCGCCTTTCCCCTTGAAATGAGCTTTCTTGCTGACAGATATCACCAGCTAACCGATGACCTCGCCCAGTTTGATCTTTTCAAGAACTTTATCGTTTCTGATTATTTTATTTTTAAATCACTCATTTTTGCCCAGATAACCTTACCTAAAGAGGAATATAATCTTTACAGAAAAATGTTTGATATCATGTATAAGGAAATTGCCAAGCCAGATGTTTATGTCTTCCTCTATCAAAACACTGATAGACTTATAGAAAACATCAAAACAAGAGGGAGAGACTATGAACAGAATATACAGCCAGAATATTTGGAAAAAATTCACAAGGGTTATTTATCGTTCATCAAATCGAAGGGCCAATTGAATCCTTTGATCATTGATGTATCAGAACTGGATTTTGTTAATAATGAAGATGATTACCGAAATATCCTGAAGCAAATTCTTGAATTCAAGCCTGTTCCAAGCTGATCTTTAAATTCAAGAAGTTTTTAAAAAATTAGTTTATTGTTTTTTAATACCCATTTTTTCAGCGTAATAATCGCAAAAATCACGCATGGTTGCAGTCATTTTTTCGTCACCTGTAGCCGTTTCAAAGGTATCCGTCATTGAGCTTAAGGTTTGATGAAAAAACTGTATCATTTCATTAACAGGCATTTCCTTGGTCCAAAGGTTGATTTTATAGGTGTCTTTTTCACTAGAGTCCCAAACTGAAAGCAACAATGCCTTCGCATCCATATTATCTATGGCTCCGTCGTCAGCCGACCAAGACAATTTCTCTGGTACTCTATTCTCATCCAATCCAACTTTAATACTAATTTCTGAACTATGCTTTATTGCCATGATGCTTGTTTACTATTATAATTAATTAAAGTATTGAACAAGATGATCTGTTTTTCTCACCTCACTCCCTACTTCTCTATTTTTTTTTCGGTTTGTACTTCGATCTTTTAAAGATCTCTTCATTATCAGTAACAATCATTTCCTGGAGGCTTATGTCATTCTTTTTGACAAAGGAATTTACAATTTGCCAGCCGAACCATACGCCAATTCCGCCTGGAGAATCCTTGTCTACTTCCAAATAGAATTTTGAAAATGGCGCGTCACTTATAAATCTTTCACTAAGAACAGGATCATTTGAATACAGCATTTCATTTTGAATAAAATACTTCCAAATTTCGCTTTCACTCGTAGCTGCCCATTGGTATTGCTCTTCGTTGTACCCGATAATTTCGACTTTCTGTGTTTCAGGTAAAAAAGCCCCCATCAAATACATTTTTTTACCCTCCTGAATTATTCTTGAAATATATGAATTCGTCGCTGTTGGTCTTAGTATAGGTAAAGAAAGCTGTTCTGCCACATCCACCAAAAGATGTACTTTTGTGAAATTTTGTTTGATGTAATTCGGATAATCCTGGTAAACTTCATGTTCCTTTCCCAGATAAACATCCAAAGAGACAAATAATAAACTATCAGCATAAACCACCTTATGAGTATAATCTACATTAGTCAAGATGGTGATTACCTTGGGCTCTTTAAATTTTGGATAATAATATTTCACATGCCTGAACAAATCTGTCAGGGCTTCCTTTTCATCAAAAAAGTCCCCAAAGACCTCCTGAACTGAGTTATACAGGAACAACTCATCTTCATCCTTCATTTTAGCGGTCCAGACAGAATCAGGATTCGGTTCGGGAAACAGATAAGTGAATTCTGATTTCAGCTGGTACAGATCTTCAGGAGCCGAAGTATAAAACCTCTGATCAAACCTAATTAATTCTATTTTTGCCTCTATTTTTGAGACATCAACCTTTTTATCTGATTTCTTGTCACAGGACGAAAGAAATGTCAGGATCAAAACAAGCGAAAAATATTTAATAACGTTCATTTAAAACTATTGCGAATAAAAATTAATATTTTTGTGCGTCGCAAAACTAATAAATACTTAGCAATTATGAACACAGAAAAAGTTACAAATCACATTGTACGCTGGTTAAAAGATTATGCCACCCATGCAGGCGCTAAAGGTTTCGTCCTCGGTGTTTCCGGTGGAATCGATTCTGCGCTTACCTCAACCCTCTGTGCAAAAACCGGATTGCAAGTATTATGTCTCGAAATGCCCATACATCAGGCTGCATCTCAAGTGAACAGGGCTCTTAATCATATAGATTGGTTAAAAAAATATTATCCAGATGTAAGCATGACCCAGGTAAACCTTAGTCCTGTGTTCGATAGTCTTATCGAAGCCCTTCCAGATGCACAAAATGAAGAAGACAAATTTATGTCTCTCGCCAATACAAGGGCAAGGCTTAGAATGACCTCTTTGTATTACTTTGCTGCCTTAAAAGGTTTCCTTGTTGCGGGTACAGGAAACAAAGTTGAAGACTTCGGAGTTGGCTTCTATACAAAATATGGAGATGGAGGAGTTGACCTAAGTCCTATAGCGGATCTAATGAAAAGTGAGGTCTATGCATTAGCCAAACACTTGGGTATAAACGATGAAATTATAGTTGCTGCACCTACTGATGGTTTGTGGGGCGATGATCGTACCGATGAAGACCAAATTGGAGCTAGCTACGATGAACTGGAATGGGCCATGGAAGCAATTGAACAAGGAATAGATAAAAATGATCTCAATAATAGGCAAATAGCAGTGTTAACCATTTATAACAAACTTCATAAGGCAAATACGCACAAAATGGTTCCTATCCCGGTATGTGAAGTCTCAGAAGGTTTAAAGACTGATTCCTAAATAACACGGTTGAGCTTTTCAAAAAGTAATTGTTTTAACGCGGTATAATCCCTAATAGATTCCAAGGTGTCGCGATTGTTATGCACCGTTACCTTCTCTTCTTCAGCAGACTGAAGGGTTGTTTTTAAAGCATGAATCTTTTGGGCAATGAGCAATCTCCTGAGGTTATACAAAACATCCATAACCAGCTTGGGAAGATAATTTTCTTTGTTCTTTACAAAGATATTGTGTTTTTCCCAGCTACTGAGTACGTACCTTTCCTCATCCATGAGGATATCCGTAACAGTGGCTGCGATGTCCTGATCCTCATGATTTGTAAAAAGATCGGCATTGATTCCCTGGTCTTGGTTCAAAAGATGGATAATCTCATAGTAGATCTTCAAAAATATCGGATCTGTAAACTCGATCTCGTCTTCCTGAAGGTGCATATAGATCTCTTTGCATACTTCATTCGTATAATTCGTCTTTACAATTCTTTTTTTACCATCATCGTCAATTTCTGATGTGAAATCTATAAAATCAACCTGTACATTTCCATATAGAAGCAGAATCTCAATGATCTTCTTCTCCATTTGAAACAACTGATCAATCTTTTCAACCTTCTTAGTTTCTTTGACTACCCCTGTAAAAGGAGTTTTCTGAACTGCTTGTGCTCTGTTGTCGCGATTTCCCCTTTTTAAGATTTGAGACAACTCGTTAAAAAGAACGCTTTCAGAGATATTCATGATACGAGCACATTCCTGCAAATAGATCTCTTTTTGAATATTGTTCGGAATCTTAGAAATACTGGCCACGATATCTCTGATCAATTCAGCCCTTTTGATAGGATCGTTTTTGGTTCCCTCAAGTAAAAGAGAGGTTTTGAACTGAATAAAATCCTGTGAATGGCTTTTAAGGTATTCTGCTATTTCTTCAGACGACCTGGTTTTGGCAAAACTGTCAGGGTCATCCCCTTCCGGGAATGCCACAACCTTTACATTAAGCCCCTGTTCAAGTATCAGATCAATACCTCTAAAAGAAGCCCTGATACCCGCAGCATCTCCGTCAAATAAGATGGTAATATTATTGGTCAACCTGTTAATCAGTCTAATTTGATCAGAAGAGAGTGCTGTACCAGAAGATGAAACTACATTTTCAATCCCTGATTGCCACATGGAGATTACATCTGTATATCCCTCTACCAAAAAACAATTGTCTTCTCTCGCAATACTTTGCTTAGCCTGATAAATTCCATAAAGGATCTTACTCTTATAGTAAATGATACTTTCAGGTGAATTCAGGTATTTCGCCGCCTTCTTGTCTGATGAAAGTGTTCTTCCACCAAATCCAAGGATCCTTCCGCTCATGCTGTGAATTGGAAACATCACCCGACCTTTGAAACGGTCAAATTTCCTGTTGTCTTTTACTATACTAAGGCCCGTTTTTTCAAGAAATTCAATTTCGTATTTTTTACTTTCCGCCGTATTTGTAAAAGCAGACCATTCATCCAGTGAATAGCCCAGTTCAAATTTCCTGATGGTTTCTTCAGTAAATCCTCTTTCCTTGAAATAAGACAATCCAATGGCCTTCCCCTTTTCAGCATTCCAAAGGATATCTGCAAAGTAGTTTTTAGCATACTCTGATACAAGAAACATACTTTCCTTTTCATTGGATCGTTGCTTTTCTTCATCATTCTGAACCGTCTCTTCTATTTCTATCTGATATTTCTTAGCGAGGTAGCGAATGGCCTCAGGATAGGAGTAATGCTCGTGCTCCATAAGAAAGGTAATGGCATTACCGCCTTTCCCTGTACTAAAATCTTTCCAGATCTGCTTGACAGGAGACACCATAAAGGAAGGTGTTTTTTCATCTGTGAAAGGACTTAAACCCTTATAGTTTGCACCAGCCTTTTTTAAATTCACAAAATCACCAATGACCTCCTCCACCCGGGCAGTTTCGAATACCTTGTCAATGGTTTCTCTTGCAATCATTTTTTTAATAAAGAATTTGGATATAAAGATAAAAAAACTGCCAGATGCTGACAGTTTTTTTATCTTAGATATTTTTTGTGACTAGGATACTGCCTTCAACTTCTTAATCGTCGATTTGGTCAGTTTTTCCTCTGCATATTTTCTTGTCACCTTTAAGCTTGTTTCTTCTGCTCCTGGCATCTCAAACATTGCATCGGTAAGAATTTCCTCGCATAAAGATCTTAGACCTCTTGCTCCAAGCTTGTATTCTACAGCTTTGTCAACTATAAAATCTAGCGCCTTATTATCAATTTTAAAGGAGATCCCATCCATTTCAAACAACTTCTCGTACTGCTTGATAATGGCATTTTTAGGATCCGTCAAAATAGATCTCAAGGTTTTCTTATCCAAAGGTCTCATAAAAGTAAGCGCCGGAAGTCTTCCAATAATTTCGGGAATCAATCCAAAATTCTTCAGATCAGAAGGAATGATATATTGCAAAAGATTTTCTTCATCAATCTTATCATCAGAAATTGAGGCGCTGTAACCAACAGCCTGCATATTTAATCTTTTACTGATCACCCTATCGATGCCGCTAAAGGCTCCACCTGCTATAAAAAGAATGTTCGTGGTGTCTACCTCCACAAATTTCTGATCAGGATGCTTTCTACCTCCCTTTGGCGGAACATTAACTACCGTACCTTCCAGTAATTTCAACAAGGCCTGTTGAACTCCTTCTCCTGAAACATCTCTGGTTATCGAAGGGTTGTCGCTCTTTCTGGCAATCTTGTCAATCTCGTCAATAAAAACAATACCTTTTTCAGCCTTATCAACTTTATAATCAGCCGCCTGTAACAATCGTGTCAAAATAGTTTCCACATCTTCGCCCACATATCCTGCTTCGGTTAGAACCGTAGCATCTACTATAGCAAAAGGAACGTCGAGCATTTTAGCTATTGTTCTGGCGATAAGGGTCTTTCCGGTACCGGTTTCACCTACCAAAATAATATTGCTCTTCTCAATCTCAATATCGTCTTCCTTTGAAGTTGGTTTTTGAAGTAATCTCTTATAATGGTTATAAACAGCTACAGACATCACCTTCTTCGCTTGATTTTGTCCAATGATATACTGATCAAGAAAATCTTTGATCTCCCGTGGTTTCTTTACAAGAAAATCGCCGCTTGAATTCTTCTTTTCATTGATTGACTCTTCCAAGACAATCCCATGAGCCTGCTCAATGCATTTATCACAAATATGTGAATCTACGCCCGCAATCAACAAATTCGTTTCTTCTTTCTTTCTTTTACAAAACGAGCATTCTAATTCTTCTTTCTTCGCCATTTTCCTACTTATTTATACAGGACAATCAAATCCTGCCTTAGCATTTATTTGTTTCTCGTAAGCACTTCATCAATCATTCCATAGGTCTTTGCCTCGTCAGCTTTCATCCAATAATCCCTGTCGGAATCATCGTGTACTTTTTTTACTTTTTGCCCTGAATGTTTTGCTATAATCGCATAAAGCTCATCTTTCAATTTCATAATCTCTCGTGCGGTGATTTCAATGTCAGAAGCCTGCCCCTGTGCACCTCCTAAAGGCTGGTGAATCATAATTCTTGAATGCGGAAGCGCCGATCTTTTCCCTTTTTGTCCTGCACACATTAGAACCGCTCCCATAGAAGCCGCCATACCGGTACAAATTGTTGCTACATCAGGTTTGATGAACTGCATCGTATCATAGATTCCCAATCCGGCATAAACTCCTCCTCCAGGAGAATTAATATAGATAGAAATGTCTTTCGAGGAATCCACACTTTCAAGGAACAATAACTGTGCCTGAATGATATTGGCCACCTGGTCATTGATACCAGTCCCTAAAAATATGATCCTGTCCATCATCAAACGCGAGAACACATCCATTTGAGCAACATTCAACTGTCTTTCTTCAATTATATATGGGGTAACACTACTAACCAGTTGATCAACATAAAGGCTGTTGATGCCTTGATCTTTTGTAGCGAATTTTTTAAACTCATTTCCAAAATTCATATCAATACTTTTTAATCGTTTAGTGTGTAAATATACTAATTAATTAGGATGTACATGTATTGAAATAATGATCACTGACTTCAGCCACAACGGATTTTCTAAACGGTTGGTTTTAGTGCATAAAAAAACTCCATAATGAGGTTTCATTATGGAGTTTTTTTATGTAGATGATTTATTTATACACTTCTTTAATAAAATCCTCGTAGGTCACCTCTTTTGTTTTCAGCTTGATGTTCTCTTTAAAGAACTTTAAAAGCTTTTCATTCTTCAACTGATCAGACAATCTTTTCACTTCTTCCTGATTAGACATCACTCGGTTCACAATATCATCCAGTTCCTTATCTTCTATTTTGTTATCTCCAAATTGAGCCATTTGGGCTCTCACAAATCCTTTGGTATACTCTTTTAGATCGTCAAAAGTAATCTGTAAATTATGAGCAGTCATCAATTTGCCTTCAATCAGTTGATATCTCAATCCTTTTTCAGACCTTTCGTATTCTTCACCTGCCTGTTCGGCTGTCATAGGTTTTTCTCCCGAAACTGCAAGCCATTTCTTTAAAAATTCAGCAGGAAGTTCAAATTTAGTAGCCTCAATTAAACTTTCAGTTACTGCATTCAGCAACTGCTGATCTGCCTGAGATCCAAATTGCTTTTCGGCGTCTTCTTTCAACCTGCTATTGAATTGTTCTTCGCTTGTTACAAGGCCGGCCCCAAAAACCTTATCAAAAAGATCCTGGTTTAATGTAGCCAATTCAGTTTGTGTAATTTCCTCAATCGAAAAAGTCAAAAGAGCCTCAAAATCGTGTGCTTCATCATGTGAAATACCCAATATGTTCATCAACATATGGTCATCCGTGAATAAATTCTTGGATTTCAATTCGATGCTATCTCCAATCTTAGCTCCAACAAACTTTTTAATGTTAGACTTGCCTTTAATCTTTTCCAATTTAAAGGTTGATTTCTTTTCTATTTCCTTTTCTTCATTAACAAAAGTTCCGGTAATATTAGAATTTTCGGCTACCTCAGTTTGGGTGATTAATTTTCCGTATTGCTCTCTTATATTTTCGATCTGGCTATTGATCATTTTTTTATCCGCAACAATCTTATAAGAAGAGATGGCTTTTTTTGGTTTAAGGTTTACTTCAAACTCAGGGGCAAGACCCAATTCAAATTCAAAACAGAATTGATCGCCATCCCATGAAAAACCCTCCTGCATTTTTGGAAGTGGATTTCCAAGAACATCCAATTTTTCCTCTACCAAAAATTTATTTAATGATTCCTGAAGAAGCTTGTTCACCTCGTCAATCATTACTGATTTTCCATATTGCTTTTTCACCAGACTCATTGGGACATGTCCTTTTCTAAATCCAGGAATATTCGCCTTCCTTCTGTAATCGTCAAGTTGAGTAGCTACTTTTTCCTGATAATCATTTGCTGTAATATCAATTTTAACAACTGAATTCAACGCATCAATGTCTTCTTTCGTAATCTTCATTATAAATAAATTTATCTCTTTTTAGAAAATTCAGGCTGCAAAAATAATGATTTTACAGCAATTTATTGCAATGATTATTCCATTAGAAAGTATAAATTGACTAATGTTATGTTAAATTTAAGATTGAGAAAGGTGAATCGCTTATTAAAATCCTATTTTTCCATTAGCTTGTCTATGATAGATTCGAATAATGAGAGCAGGATACTGAATAAAAGTGCGATCCAAAATCCTGAAACGCTAAACCCATCGATCCAACTATTCGCCAATAGAATCATGGCCGCGTTGATAACGAATAAAAACAACCCCATGGTAAGAATGGTCGCGGGTAAAGTCAGGATAACAAGAATTGGTTTTAAAATAGAAAACAAGATCCCTACGATAAAGGCTACCCAAATTGCAGTTCCGTAATCATCAACCTCCACTCCAGGCAACAAGTAAGCAATTATAAGTACCGCCAAGGCGGTTAGTAAAACTTTAAACAGATAATTCATATCAACATTTTAAAAGCAAGTAGTGAAATTAGTCATTCTTGAGAAAACTGACAACATTATTGTAAAAATCAACCGGGTTTTCAGCGTGTAACCAATGACCTGCATTCGCAATACTGATAATTCTACTATCAGGGAAATGGGCAAGGATAAGGTTTTCATCCTGATCACTTATATAACCTGATAAGGCGCCCTTCAAGAACAGCACCGGACCTTCGAATAAGGCTCTTGGTGGCAATGCCACTCCAATTTCATCATAACGTTCTTCAAGTACTTCCAGATTAAATCTGAAAGCTAATTTGTTCTTATTTTCTCTGTACACATTCTTTAAAAGGAACTGTCTTATACCAATTTCCGGAATAGTTTTTTTTAGGATCTTATCTATTTCAGAACGAGAAGTAATCTTTTCAAAATCAACCTCCACAAGCGCATCAAGAATGGTTTGATGATGAGCAGGATAGAATTTCGGAGCTATATCGGCCACAATCAAACTATCAATTTTCTCCGGATGTTCTACCGAAAAGAGCATGGCTGTTTTACCACCCATAGAATGGCCGAGCAGATTTACCCGTTCTAAGCCGTGATGTTTTATATAATTCAAGAGGTCTTCAACCATGTCCTCGAAGGAAAACTCACTGTCGTGAAAACTTCTTCCGTGGTTTCTCTGATCAACCAGATGAACCTCATAATTTCCGGAAAATTTATTCGAGAGAGATTTCCAGTTATCAGCCATTCCAAGAAAACCATGTAAGATGATCAAGGGTTCTCCCTGTCCGGAAATCAATGAATGTAATAACCGCATCATTTCAGTTTTTCAAGGTACATACTCACCACATTCTGAAGCCCGAAATACAGCGCTTCCGCTATCAGAGCGTGACCGATGGAAACTTCCAGTACTCCGGGAACTTCATGTACAAAATAATTGAGATTTTCAAGGTTTAGATCATGCCCTGCATTGACACCAAGATTGTGCTCACCAGCCTTTATGGCCGTCTCAACATAGGGCAAAACGCCACTCTTATTTCCCTTTTCAAATTCAACGGCATAAGACTCTGTATACAATTCTATCCTGTCTGCACCGGTTTCAGCTGCTCCTTCTATTAAAGAAATCACAGGATCCATAAAAATAGATGTTCGAATTCCGTTTCTCTTGAATTCAGCAACAACTTCCTTTAAGAAACCTCCGTGAATTTTTGTATCCCACCCTGCATTGGAGGTAATGGCATCAACAGCATCGGGAACAAGAGTTACCTGTTCCGGCTTAATTTTTAAAACTAAATCGACAAATTCAGGAATAGGATTTCCCTCTATATTAAACTCCGTATTGACCACTGACCGAAGTTCGATTGCATCAAGATATCTAATATGTCTTTGGTCAGGTCTTGGATGTATAGTAATACCGTGGGCGCCGAAGTTTTGAATTGCAATAGCGGCCTTTAAAATGTCTGGAACATCACCTCCCCTAGCGTTCCTCAAAGTGGCTATTTTATTGATATTGACGCTTAATTTTGTCATTAATTCCGTATTTATAATTTTAATGCAAAAGATATTATATCTTTACACAAACGTTCTATGAATCAGTGGGCAAAATTACAATTTTATCCTTAAGAACCATCTAATTTTATGCAAACCATCAATTACATATTAAAAGACATTCGACCTTTTAAACTCAAAAATGATGTTGCTCAAATGAAGAAAACTTTTGAACAATATCCTTTTTCACATTTACCGGTTGTTGATGATAAAATTTACTATGGTGCAATAGCTCGCGAAGAGATTGAAATGCTTAAAGATGATGCACATACGCTAAATGAATTCAGACAACTGATTCAACCATTTTATGTTACAGAAAATATGAATTGGTTTGAGGTGCTTCAGTACTTTGCTTCCCATAACTCAAATTTGATGCCCATTTTAAGTTCCGACAAAAAATATGTTGGCTACTTCGAACTTGATGATTTTCTAAATATGTTCAAATGCACACCATTTTTGCACGAAGAGGGAGTTATACTTGTAGTTTCCAAAAATATAAATGACTACTCTTTTAGTGAAATTTCACAAATTGTAGAATCAAACAACGCCACCCTTTTCGGCGCTTTTGTCTCTAAAATTGAGAATGAAATTGCACAAATTACATTGAAACTCAGCCTTCATGACATCAATAATACCTTACATTCCTTCAGGAGGTATAATTACGTGATATTGAATGAATTTGAAAAAGACAAATACCTGGAAGAATTGAATGACCGATCCAATTATTTGCAAAAATACTTAAATATCTAAGGCTCAATCATCGATGAAAGTAGGGATTTTCGGACAATCAAATAATGAAATTACCATAAAATACATACAACAACTTGTTGAATTGTGTAAGCAACACAAGGTGTCCATTGTATTCGAAGAAAACTTTTTCAAAAGTTTCAGTCAACTTTTAGAAGATAAAAGCGTTGAAACTTTTTCAGGGTATACTGATCTTGACAAGGACCTTGATTTTTTTTTCTCGGTTGGAGGTGACGGGACTTTTTTAAGGTCAATTACTTTCATTAGAGACCTTGAGATTCCTGTTATAGGAATTAATACGGGGAGGTTAGGATTTCTGGCCAATATTCAAAAGGAAAACATTTCAAATGCCTTTGAGCAGATCATGAATGGTGAATTTACGATTCAGCACAGGTCTTTACTTTGGGTGAAAACAGAAGAAAAAACCGATGGATTAAGCAATCTTAGTTTTGCTCTTAATGAAATAGCAATTACGAGAAAAAACACGGCATCAATGATCAAAATTGATACGATGTTAGACCGTGAATTTCTAACAACTTACTGGAGTGACGGACTTATCATTTCGACCCCAACCGGGTCAACAGGCTATTCACTTAGTTGCGGGGGTCCGATCATTTCACCTTCATCTAAAAATATCGTACTTACACCTATTGCCCCTCACAGTTTGGCGGTACGACCACTCGTTATTCCTGATCAGACTGTAATCGAATTACATATTGACAGTCGTGTAGATGAAGTACTACTCACCCTTGACTCTCGTATGTATACCTTGAGCCATAAAACAAAGGTTGTTATTGAAAAATGCACCTATTCTATTAAGACCGTTCAACTCAATAACCAATCCTTCATAAAAACACTGCGAGAAAAACTCCTTTGGGGAGAGGACAAACGCAATTAAATCATAGGGTATAAAACAATTTTACGCTTAAAATTCTGTTAATCAAAAAAGAGCATTCATTTTGAACCAAATGCAAATGTATTTTTTTATATTTGCAAACTATTTTTTATGATGAAAAAAATTGTATTTATAATCCTATTTTTCAGCTTTTCAGGGAGTGTTTTTTCTCAAATTAATGAGGCTGGAATTTTCCTTGGCGGAAGCAATTACATTGGAGATATTGGAAGAACTAATTTCATATATCCGAATAGCTTTGCGATCGGCGGAATTTATAAATGGAATTTGCATCCCCATTATTCGCTCAGGGCAACCTATATTTATTCGAAAATTTCGGGAAAGGATTCTCAGTCAAACAATTCATTTAGAAAGTATAGAGATCTCAGTTTTTCAAATGACATTCACGAACTTGCCGTAGGAATAGAGTATCATTTCTTTAAATATAGTTTAGGAAAAACGGGGTATACACATACACCATATCTATTTGTGGAAGGTGGTGCCGTAAACTACGGCACACTTGATGATCAAAGGAGTTTTAATTTTAGCATGCCTTTCGGAGCAGGGTACAAAACTATCCTGGCACCTAATATAGGGATTGCAATCGAAACAGGTTTCAGATATACTTTTAAAGATGATATAGACGGTTATCCATTTAATCCCGATGACCCCAATATACAAATTAACCCTAATAATAACGATTGGTACGTTTTCACAGGGATAACACTTGTTTTTGCTTTTGGCAGGGAAGGTTGTTATACCGGAAGTTTTTAATTACCGTATGGATGCAGTTTCACAAATAGATAAAGATTTTATTCCCAAGCACGTCGCTGTGATCATGGACGGTAATGGAAGGTGGGCCAAAAATCAGGGGCTTAAGCGGGTTTTTGGACATAAAAAGGGAGTTGAAGCTGTTAGACAAACCATTGAAGCAGGGGTAGAACTTGGTATCGAAGCCTTAACACTTTATGCTTTCTCAACTGAGAATTGGAAACGACCTAAAATTGAAGTGGATACATTAATGAGTATTCTTGTCAATTCATTAAAAAAAGAGATCCATACTTTTCAAACAAATAATGTTAAACTCCAGGCCATTGGCAATTTGGATAAATTGCCTTTAATTGCGAGAAATCAGCTTCGGGACGTCATGAAATTGACTGAGAAAAACGATGGTATGATCTTGACCTTAGCCCTTAACTACGGGGCAAAGGAAGAATTGATAAGAGCCACAAAATCCATTTCTAAAAAAATTGTTAATAATGAACTGAAAATAGAAGAAATTG
>CAZQRD010000002.1:0-18202 GCA_964595535.1 uncultured Flavobacteriaceae bacterium
TGAGATCGCATTTATATCATTTGTTCCAAACCCTTAAAACCGGAAGAAAAGTAACTTATTGGTACGGAGGAAGGTCTAAAAGAGAATTATTCTATACGGATCATTTTAGAGATCTTGAAAAGGAGTTTCCTAATTTCAAATTCTATATTGTGCTGTCTGAACCCTCTGAAGAGGATAATTGGAAGGTAATGGAAGATATCGACGACAAAGAAGGAGATGGCTTCTTAGGATTTGTTCATCAGGCAGTGATCGACCAGTATTTGTCCAAGCATGAAGCGCCTGAAGACCTTGAATTATATTTCTGTGGTCCACCAATGATGAACCAGGCGGTTCAAAAAATGGGTGAAGATTTTGGTATGGCAGATGAGAATATTAGATTTGATGATTTTGGTGGTTAGTATTAATAACTGCATAAACGATATAAATCCCGCTTATGGCGGGATTTTTTGTTTCTAAAAGTTAGTCCAATATTATCGGCTTATTAAGCCTACCTTCGGCAAAAAATAATGTCGATAGAGCGAAAAGTGCATTTGGTAGAAAAGCTTTTTTATAAATTGGAGAACGAAATCGCTCAGTTTCAGGAATCATCAGAGCTTAGCTGCGTTTCTGGTTGTGGCAAATGTTGCACATATCCTCAAGTAGAGGCATCTCCGTTAGAATTTTTACCTTGGGCATTTCACCTGTTTTTAATTGGAGAAGCAGAAAAAATGCTGGTATCTCTAAACGAAACACACAGTTCAACTTGTTTAATTTACAGGCCTTCATCCATTATTGACACTGGTCGTTGCACTAGTTATAAATACCGTGGTTTAATTTGTCGCTTGTTTGGATTCGCAGCCAATTCAGATAAATATGGGAATTTGAGATTGGCTACTTGTAAAATAATCAAAGAAGGTCAGTCCACTAAATATAATTCCACAGCTGAGGCAATTACAAAAGGATTGTATGTACCTGTCTTTACAGATTATTACATGCAATTAAGTCAAATTGATCATAGCTTGGGCAATGTGATATTACCCATAAACAAAGCCCTTAAAAGCGCCTTAGAAGAAGTTTTACACTATTACGCTTACAGACCATTTCCTTCTACAGGGAAAAGCATTGTTTAAAACTTCGTAGTATTATGATACTAGAACTATGAGCAACGTTGTTTTATTTAAAATGTGGATCTAGCCTCAAATTTTGACCTGGCCCACTCTTTAAATGTGCGGATTAATAGTCAATATCATAACATTAGAAAGACGATTACATAAAAAAATCCCGCCATTGGCGGGATTTTTTTATGATTTTAAGACTAAAATTTATTCAGGCTTTTGTTCCAAAATATTAAAGAATTCTTCCAATTTAGGTAGAATAACAATTCTGGTTCTTCTATTGGTAGATCTTCCTTCAGCAGTGGCATTTGACGCCAGAGGGACGTATTCGCTTCTACCGGCAGCAATTAATCTGCTAGGTGCAACTTCAAAATCGTTTTGAAGTACTCTAACTACAGAAGCAGCTCTGGCAACACTAAGATCCCAGTTGTCTTTCATGTTTTTCGTACTGATCGGCACATTATCAGTATAACCTTCAACTTGTACTTCCATTTCAGGTTTACTGTTGACGACAGTAGCAACTTTTCCTAGAACTTCTTTGGCTCTGTCAGAAACAGTTGCACTTCCGCTTTTAAATAACATTTTGTCAGCTATTGAAATATAAACAACTGTTTTTTCAACATCTATTTGAATGTCTTCGTCTTGTATACCGGCGGCAAGATCTTTCTTTAATTGAAAAGCAAGTGCCAAATTGATCGAATCTTTTTTGGTCATCGCATCACGTACTCCGTTAATATATTTGTCTTTTTCGCTAAGTTGAGCAATTACTTCTTTGATATTGTCTGAAGAAGATTGTGTCAAAACAGTTAAGTTATCTACTTGTTGTATAGAACGTGCTTTGTCTTCTTTTAGTGAATTGTTTAAATCCATCAAGTGATCCTTATCAACTAAACAAGATTGTAATTCAGACTTCGCATCTACCAGATCCTGTTTCGTTTTGTTGTGTTGTGTCTCCAGATCCGCATACTTTTTGGTAGAAACACATGACGTTAAGAGAACCGATAGCATAACGGCTCCAATAATTAATTTTTTCATAATTTGAATAGAATTTAATTTATAAACAAAACTATTAAATATTTTGTTTCGATTAACATATTTTACTAAAAAAAATCTCAGGACAAAACTAAGATAAAACTTATCTTTGTGTGTTAAAGAATCCATAATATTTGGCATGAAAAAAATGTTATTATTTCTTCTTTTTATACTGATAGTCTCATGTACAAAAGAACAACAAAGTGTTTATGAACAACTTGAAGGACTGGCCTTTGGCACCAGTTTTCACATTAATCTTGACAATCGAAAAAAAAATGTTTCGGAAGCTGATATTGACAGTTTGATACATGCCGTGAATAAATCCTTATCTACCTATATTCCAAATTCAGATATTTCAAAAATCAACAAAGGTGATACAACTGTTATTGTAGACGCCTTTTTTCAAGAAGTTTTTGAGAAATCTGCAAAGATCTATGAAGAAACGGATGGTGCATTTGATCCTACAATCGGGACCTTAGTCAATGCATGGGGATTTGGACCTGGCGCAGCCTTGAACCGTATGGAGCAAACCACAGTAGACAGCCTCCTGGTTTTTGTCGGCTTTGATCAGATTAAACTACTAAATGGCAAACTCATTAAGGCGCATCCTGAGACCTTTCTTGATTTTAATGCCAATGCAAAAGGTTTTGCAGTTGACGTGATCGGAAGATACATGGAAAAACAAGGTGTTCAAAATTATATGGTTGAGATAGGAGGAGAGATCAGGGCACGTGGAATTAATCAGAAGGGGCAGCCATGGAGAATAGCGATAGAAAAACCAAATTTTGATGGTACAAGGTCTTTCCAAGCTGTAGTTGTCCTGCGAAATGAATCTATTGCTACCTCAGGAAATTACAGGAAATTTAAAATAGACTCTGTGAATGGTGAAAAATATGCTCATACAATTGATACCCGCACAGGATATCCCAGTAAAAGTAATTTACTCAGTGCTTCTGTCATAGGTATGATGGATTGTGGAGACGTTGATGCCTATGCAACTGCTTTTATGGCCATGGGGCTCGATAAAACTAAAGATTTCCTTGATCAGCACGGAGATATAAAAGCTTTTCTGATTTACAGCGACATGGAGGGTAGTATAAAAACATTCACTACCGATAATCTATTGCTCGAAAAATAGGATCAGACCATTTTTTATAGTTGATCTGATCCTTTTAATGACAACAGATAGTTAGGATCAATATTCAGCTATTGCCGTAATTTCTATTTCCTTGGCAATATTAGTAGAAGGCTTCCCATCTTCAAAGGCAATTCCGTAGTCTGAAAGGGTAAGCTTAAAAGTACTTGAAAGGCTTATTTGTCCATCCTTTATTGTAATAGTAGCTTTTTCTTCAATTTTCTTAGTCTCACCGTGGATGTTTAAGTCACCTGATACCATCACCTCATAAATTCCATCCTGATCAAAATTAACGGTTTCGAGTTCAGTGATTTTTCCTTTTAATTTTGATTTTGGAAATTGTTTGGTGTCCAGAAATTTAGAACTGTTATAATGTTGCTGCATTTTTGCCTTTTCAAATTCATAACTCTGCATAGGTACAGAAAAAACAACTTCGCCTGTATCAGTGTTTAGCGTGCCAACTGATTTATAGTTGTGGGCTTCAATGTCTTCAGCAACAGTATGTGAGAAAAATTTAAAATGTGTTTTTTGACTAATAAGTTTGCTCTCAGTTTGTCCAAATACTAATGCTATTGGGCTAACTAGAAGTAAGAATAGGAATTTTTTCATGGTTTTATTTTTAAAGATTAGATTTATTTTCAATAAGGCTACATTTTTCCAAAACGACATCTTCATAGAATTCAAGATCTTCATCATATCTTGCGCCTGACCTGATCACACCTTTGGCTGTAATGATTAATCCAGGTTCCATACCATTCAAGTAAGGTTTTGAGTTTTCGTCGAAGGTGCAAGAAACACCGGCCAACTCGTTGACGTCTTTCAAAAGAATCACCGTTTGATCGTTATAATCAGTGGAGATCGAATGGATAGTTCCTGTTATTTCAAAGATTTTGGATTCTCCTTCTGAGTCAAGATATTTTTCATTTGACGCTTGGTAGGCATTTAAATATTCATCCACTAGATCCGCAGCCGAAATTTGGTAATCAGAACTGGTGTTTGCAATGTTGCGGTGAGGAGCAAAAAACATAAAGGCAGCCACCCCACCTCCAATGAGCATAAACGCAACGATCGCAAAGAGTGCATATTTTACTATTTTTTTTGACATGATTTTGATTTTACATGAATAGACAACAGAAACTGTCAATCATTACAAAAATAACATGACAAAAAATTATTTAAGGAATAAGGAACGCCACAAAAGAAGCTTGAAATTAGTGTTTATTTAAGTCTAGTAGTTTTCAAAATGGCTTCAAGTTCGAAAACCACATCCCTCTTTTTTGAAGACGGTGAAAAACTAAAACCTTCAACAACAATAAGCCGTTCATTTTCTTTATCCTCAATGGTATAACTCACATAGGGTCCTCCCATAAAATCACCTTCCACAAACCAAAGACCTCTTGATTCCAAAGCCTCAATGTTTCCAATAGTAACTTTCTTGGTTACGGGAGTAAAATTAGGTTCCGTTCTCATATACGTATTGTCAAACTGACCTGGAACAAAATGCTTTCCGATAGAATCTCTGAATGAAACCAGTGATTCTGGAGTATAAGTTTCGTCAAATACAGGAATTTCATAAACGATGATGTTCATCAAGCCCCTTGCAAAAGTATTTCGATACCATAAAAATTGCCCTGTATCATCCACCATTTTATAGGCAAAAGGAATCTTCATGGATATTCCGAGCTTATTGAGTGTTTCTATGGTTGAAGGGTCATGAAAATCTTTGGTGATCTTTCTTTGAAATAAGGCAAGGTCGTTTTTCTTGAATATATTGATAATGTCATCTTTATGAGATCTAATATTCTCTATAAGCTCGTCTTTATCCTTGGATAAAATGGTCAAAGTAGTTTGAGGACTGGCATATATATCTTTATTGGTATAGAAATTTTGTACCGTATCCAAGCCCACAAACAGAATGTTTCTGTTTCTTTTAAAAAGACTGTTGAAAGTATAGGGGTCAACTTGAGTTACAGAAAATTGATTCTCTTCCTGGGGCAGTCCAATCACTGGTTCTACGATGATTTTTTTTATTTCATCTCCCACCCTGCCTTGCCAGTCTTCGTTGTTCATGACGATGAGTACATGGTTTATTCTTCCAGTAGACGATACAAGAGTTATAGTGTCACTTTTGCCGCAAGAGATCAGCAATCCAATACACAAAAGAGTGAAGGTAATTCTTTTTATCATTGTTAAGATGTTAATTGAGCAACCAACTGATCAAAAGAATATTAATATATTTTGAGCTTGGTTCCCGGTTTAAGATTTTTAGTACTCCAAATATTGTTCCATTCTTTCAATTGTGCGACAGAAACTTGCGGATATTTTTGGGAGATCAACCATAAAGAATCACCTTTTTTAACAACATAGGTTGCATAGTCTCCTTTTGGTGCTGCTTTTTTAGGTGCAGTATTTTTTTTAGCTGGCGCTGAAGCGGTAGTAGCCGGTCTTCTTGGATAGATCGTAAGTCGTTGCCCGACCCTGAGATCATTACTTTTTAATCCGTTCCACCTTTTGATACTGCTCACCGACACCTTATATCTATTTGCAATCTTACCAAGGTAATCACCACTTTTCACCCGGTACCGGATCCTGTCATTGGCTTCAAAATATTTTGGAAGGGGTTTTTCTCGTTTTGCATCCTGCTCTTCCGCATAGGCATAAATCTGAGCTTCATTTGAAACAAAACTGCCAGAAATAAACTTGGGAAGTGTCAGGGTATAGTTCCTGCCTTTTATAACAGGAATGATCTTTAATTTGTATTGAGGATTAAGGAATGTTAGTAATTCCATGTCGATACCTAAAACTTCATTCACCTGTGCAAAAGAGATTTGTTTTTTGACTATAACGGTATCTGTTTCAAAAGTGTGTAGTACCTCATTTTTTGCATATAACTGATGTTCGTCAGCATATTCAAAAATATAATAGGTGGCATAGAAAGCGGGCAGATAGCCTGCTGTTTCTCTCGGTAAATAGTGACGAATATTCCAGTAATTCTTTTTCCCTCCTGCTCTTCTAATGGCCTTGTTTACGTTTCCGGGGCCAGAATTATATGCTGCAAGAGCCAGGTCCCAATCATTAAAAATACCATATAATTTTGCAAGATAGCGACAAGCTGCTTCAGTTGCTTTCAATGGATCGGATCTTTCATCAACATAAGAGCTTACTTTTAAATCGTATTCCTTTCCAGTTCCATACATGAACTGCCAAAGCCCTTTGGCTCCAACTCTTGAAGTCGCATCGGCTCTTAAGGCTGACTCAATAATTGCCAGATACTTTAATTCCATAGGAATGTCGTACTTCGCAAGGTGTTCCTCGAACATAGGAAAATAGTATTTGGCCTTCCCCATCAAATTGGCAAGAGTTTCCTGCCTGTTCTTTAAATAGTGTTTGATGATCTTTTCAAGAGATGGATTATATTCGAAATTAAAGGGTGTCTGACTGTCTAGATAGGCAATTCTTTCCTTTAATTGTTCTGTCGAAAAATTTTCGATTACCATTTTTCCAATGGTATCTTCCGGTTTAATAATCAGGCTACTGTCTATGACATTGCTTTTCCATGAATCCAGCCATTTTTTATCAAACTCGCTAACTTCAACGTGGTCAATAAGAGCAACGACCTTCCCTTCAATGAGGGTGGTATCAACTTTTACAGTGTCTATAACTTTGCCGGGCACCTGGGTGAGTGCATCAGGCACAGAATCATTTAAGACTTCTGTCTGTTGCATTAGTTCTGAATTTGTGGCCTCCTGAGCATAGGTCAGGCTAAGAAAAAAGCACAGAAAAAGGGAAAAATATTGGCGTATCACTTTCATTAATATCATTATTGTTTGCTGTATGTTCGCTATGAAAACGGTAAAATTAGAACAAAATTTCACTTATTCAATTTTTTTTTGCACTTCCTGATAGTTTTAGCATAATCTTAAGATTTACTGATCGACTGATTTTGATGACCCATCAACACTTTTCTAATTTTAAGACTGGTTCCAGGTTTTAGGTAATTTACATTGTGAAGTTCATTCAAATTTCTAAGATCAGCTATGGGAACGTTTCCAAATTTTCTTGATATTTTAAAAAGCGTATCTCCATGCTGAACTGTATAACTTGAGAATCCGGAGGTTTGCTGTACTGACTGCATTTTTGATAATTCATTCAGCGTGAATTTCTCTAATGAGTCTGGTTTTGTCAATTCGCGATCTGTGACCACTAATCTTTGCCCTGCAATCAGAAAATTAGTATCCAAACCATTCCAGATTTTCAATTGCTCCAAACTGATATGGTGTTTTATTGCGATGCGACTCAAATTATCTCCCTCTTTCACCAAATAGCTATTCTCGAGGGTAAGTGGTATTACCTTTGATATTTTACTTTTTTTACGAATGACCAAGTCTTTTTGATACAGTTCTTTTTCAGCTGCCAAGAATTCGGGTATTAACCGCACAGGTAGGGAAAGCGTAAATACTTTGTTGTGTATATCGGGGATGAGATCTTGTTTGTATTGAGGATTAAATGATCTGAGTGCTGCAGGATCCATACCAGTTATGTCGCCAAGGGTTTTAAAAGTCAACCGGCCCTTTACATGCACTGTATCTGTTTCGCGGTACGACAATTGATCTTTTAGAGGGCTTAACTTGTGGTAGTCAGCATAGGAAAACAAATACATGGTTGCGTAAAAGGCAGGAACATAACTGCTTGTTTCTCTGGGTAAGAATTGTCTGATTTCCCAGTAATTTTTATTTCCACCCGCTCTTTTAATCGCTTTTTTTACATTTCCAGGACCCGAATTATAGGCTGCCAGTGCCAGATTCCAGTCACCAAATGTTTTATGAAGACTTTTTAGATAAGCACATGCGGCCTGGGTAGATTTGATAAGATCGAATCTTTCGTCAACATACGAATCAATATAAAGATTGTATTCCCTTCCGGTTCCATACATGAATTGCCAAAGCCCTTTAGCTCCTGAAGGAGAAACAGCCACCTGATTTAAAGCCGATTCCACTATTGCGAGGTATTTTAACTCAAGCGGTAATTCATAGGCGTCTAAGTATTTTTCAAATACAGGGAAATAATAGATAGATTTTCCAAGCATTTTATTTAAATATGGTCTGTGATTATTGAGATACACCCTTATAAACCGCTCCACGGTAGCATTATGCCTGACGTCGAAGGGAGTGGTGTGGTTAAGCTTTTTGAGTTGATCCATGAGTATAAGTGATGAAAACTCATCTAAATTTTCAGAAGGTGATGAAGGTGCGGTATCTAAAAGCCATTTGTTGTTTAGCGAAGTATTTATTTTAGCATCTATAGGAACTAGATTCCCAACAAGCAATTGATTAGGATTTGAAAACAGGGTGCCTGAATCATTTGAGTGTACAACTCGATGCATCATAGAGTTTTTTTGTGCCATAATTAGGGGTGAAAGCACGAGTAAATAAATAATAAGGAAGTTTTTCATAGCGTTCTTATTTTAAAGTTTTGTTATTTGTTTTTTTATCCAATGGCAAATTTGTTCCAGCACTTGTTGCTTCTCAAGATCATGGTGTAATTCATGAAACCCGTCTTTAACCGATATAAAAGTCACTTGTTCACCGGCATTCTCAGCAAACTCTTTTGAAGCCTGAAAAGAAGTGATTCTATCTTTGGCACCATGCATGAGTAGCATGGGTGTATTAAGTGTGGAAGCTTTTTCGACTGCCCATTCTCCTGTTTCCATAAGCTTGAGTGAATACCTGGTACTCACCCTGTCATGTACGAGCGGATCATTTTTATAGGCCTCAATTTCTTTCTGATCTTTGGAAAGCGACTCCAGTTCCAGCTCATTAGGCATCGTTAGGGAAGGGTAGATTCGGTCTATAAGTTTACCAAATATCATTTTCCATGCAGGAGGATTAAATGCAAGGCGCAGAAACGGGCTTGTAACGATCAATCCTTTTAAGTTATGTTTCCTGCGAAGCGCATAATTGATAACAACATTACCACCCATACTGTGCCCGTAAAGAAAGACGGGTTTTGAGGGGTAAAGAACGTGTGCCTTATGAATCATTTGATCAACAGCGTCAAGTAAATATTCGAAACCAGGATGGTGTCCTCTTTTACCCGATGAGAGTCCATGGCCAAATTGATCATAGGAAACTACAGCAATTGATTCTTTTAAAAGTACCGGAATTACAGTTCTTTCGTAACGTCGGGCATATTCGCCCATTCCGTGAACCAACACAACGACGCCCTGAATCTGTTCAGGCACATAATACTGACCTCGAAGGGTGTATTTCTTAATCTGAAATTCAAAATCGTTTCGGGTCATGTTGCAGGTGATTGTACTCAAAAATAATTAAGCCTTGTGTTGAAATTGCAAAATTGTTGAAAACTGATAAAAACTTCAAAATCAACTCAAAGTGAATCAAACACTTACCTGAAAACAAGTGTAGAATTATAAGAAATATTTACGTCCTTTTGAAGGGTGAATGAAGAGAAACAGGAATGAAAAACAGTATTATTTTAGCGAAATAAATTCAATAATGCCACTATATTTTGTAACTTTAGGAGACACTTAAATGCCTTATGATGATGACTTCTATAACAAACAACTCCGGCCAAAATCCAGAAAAGAAAACACTAACTGTCGTCCATCTTTTATATCCCTATACAAAGCAGCGAATCAGAGTAGGAGAAATTCTGGGTTATTTTCCCAAGAACATGTATAAGTCAAATGAAATTATCGATGAAGTTGTTCTGGAAACTTATGAGAAAGGTATCCACATAACTAAGGATACCGAAGAATTGAGATTAGCCATGTTTGCCATGTTGAATGAGAGAATCATTGCTTTGTTCAAATCTGAAGAATGGCATAAAGATTCAATTAGCACCGGATATATGCTTAAAGAAGAATTAAAGCAATTGGAGGAAAATTTCACTATGGATGCCAACAATGATTTGATCATGACTGAAGACCTGGATGATATTTCCTATCATCAGAACGATTCAGAATCAAAGGAATTGCCATATGATGAATCTCAAGAAGGTGTGAAAATCTTTTTGGGTCTTGATCAGATCGAAAAGTTTAAAGACCACTCTGATAGAATAATGCTTCGAAAGGTTTACTATAAACTACCCATTAATACTTCTAATATTGTTGATTTGTATGTCCTTGGAAAATTAAGTTTTCATGAAATTGGAAGAATTTTGAACATGGAGGTTTCGGAAGTTAAAGAAATTGTCTCTTTTGTAAGAGAAACCATTAAAAATCAACTGGATTAGTATATGATTGATAATATTGATTGAATTTCATTGTAAAATATTTATTTTTTTCTTTTTCTATTAGAATTAAAATTGTAATATTGCTTCGTGAATTTAATGACCCTACATACTACAATAAGAAATGATCGCCGCCGCCCCTTGCGCTTCCAGCGTCAAAGTTAATAATTAGATCAATTTTTTTAATTCACATTTCAATATTTTTCAAAATGCATTCTCAGAATAACTTAAAAGATTTAAAATTCCTTAGAGCTAATATTTTAATGGATACAGTTGTTCTTGTACCTCGCCGCCGCCCGTAAGGGTATGTCACAATTTATAGAGATAGGTGCGTCCATCTTTGCTTTTCAAAAAAAATATTCTTAAAAATTTACTTTAAATCAATACAATGGAAATTGTAATTGCCACAGATAATCACATTAAATTTGCCCTTGATATCAGTAAGACCATTGATGGATCTGCTGAAGAAAGAGGCACTGGAATTGCCAAAAGGACCCCAGAGTACATTGAGGCTAAAATTATGAATGGCAATGCTGTTATCGCCTTGGATGGTGAAAAATTTGCCGGGTTTTGTTATATCGAAACTTTTGGAAAAAAGAATTTTGTAGTCCATTCGGGTTTGATCGTGCATCCTGATTATAGAAATCAGGGCCTTGCTAAAAAGATAAAAACAAAATTGTTTAAGTATTCTCAGGAAAAATATCCTAAGTCAAAAATCTTCGGAATTACAACAGGTCTTGCGGTTATGAAGATCAATTACGAACTGGGTTACAAGCCGGTTACTTTTTCTGAGCTTACCGACGATCCGGAATTCTGGAAAGGCTGTCAAACCTGCAGAAATTACGATGTACTTCAACGTACCCATCAAAAAATGTGTCTTTGTACCGGTATGCTTTATGACGGCAAAAAGGAAGAGAAAAAGAAGCATCCATATGATTCGAAAAGCTTGAGCAGGTTGAAGAGAATCAAGCAAAGTTTGTTTTTAAAAAAGAGCGGTCAGAATAAGAAGAATTCGAATAAATCATAGTCTCCTTACCTTATTAATCAAAGGGAAACATAAATTAAAATAAAATGAAAAAATTAGTATTGGCATATAGCGGAGGACTGGATACTTCCTATTGTGCAAAATTCCTGTCACAGGTAGAAGGATATGAAGTACATGCAGTAAGTGTGAACACTGGCGGCTTTTCGAAGGAAGAAATCGCTTCGATAGGAGCTAAGGCAGTCCAGTTGGGGGCCAGCAGTTATACTTCCATCGATGCTGTTCAGACCTTCTATGATAAAGTAGTGAAATATCTGATTTTTGGAAATGTATTGAAGAATAATACCTATCCACTTTCAGTGAGCGCAGAAAGAATCATTCAGGCCATAGAAATTGTGAATTACGCTAAAAAAGTAGGGGCCGGGTATATAGCCCATGGGAGTACCGGTGCAGGAAACGATCAGGTAAGGTTTGATATGATCTTTCAAACTTTGGCGCCAGAGATTCAAATTATTACTCCAATAAGGGACCTTAAATTATCCAGACAAACTGAAATTGAATTTTTAAAGGAAAATGGAGTGGATCTTCCATGGGAAAAAGCCAAATATTCGATCAACAAAGGATTGTGGGGCACCAGCGTAGGCGGACAGGAAACACTTACCTCGCATGCCGGATTACCCGAAGAAGCCTATCCCAGCCAATTGGTACAGCACGATTCTGTTGAACTAAAGCTATCTTTTGAAAAGGGAGAATTAATTGCAATTAATGATCAAAAAGACAATCATGTCAATAATATAGAGGCTTTGAATAAGATGGCTTCTGAATATGCTATAGGAAGAGATATTCACGTTGGAGATACAATTATCGGAATCAAGGGAAGGGTAGGATTTGAAGCGGCGGCTCCGCTGATCATTATCAAAGCACATCATTTACTTGAAAAACACACCCTTACCAAATGGCAACAACACCATAAGGAGCAATTGGGAAATTGGTATGGTATGCTGCTTCATGAAGGACAGTATCTCGACGAGGTGATGAGAAATTTTGAAGTCTTTTTGGGCGATACTCAGAAAAATGTGAGCGGCGATGTATTTGTCACACTTCATCCATACAGATTTATCCTTAATGGAATTGAATCTAAACACGATCTTATGAGTTCATCTTTTGCGAGCTATGGGGAAACGAATGAGGGATGGACGGCAGAAGATGCCAAGGGGTTCATCAAGATCACATCAAATCAGGGGAAAATATTTAACCATGTAAATTCATAAAAATGATCAAGGCAGGAATCATTGGTGGAGCTGGATATACGGCGGGAGAGTTGATTAGATTGATACTTCATCATCCCGGAGTGACGCTTGATTTTGTGTACAGTACGTCAAATGCAGGAAATAAACTTCAGCTGGTTCACAGAGATTTAATCGGTGATACGGACATGAAATTTGTTCAAAAGATCAATCCTGAAATTGACGTTTTGTTCCTGTGTCTGGGACATGGAAATTCCAAATCCTTTTTAAAGGAGCAAGAATTTTCGTCCCAAACTAAGGTCATTGATCTAAGTAGTGATTTTCGACTTTTGGCAGATCGTGAGTTTATGGGTAAAACTTTTGTCTATGGACTTCCTGAGGTATTCAAAGAAGATATTATCAAAGCAACTCATATAGCAAACCCAGGTTGTTTTGCAACTGCTATTCAGCTGGCCTTGCTGCCACTGGCTAAATCCAATGCGCTAAGTGCCGAAATACATGTCAACGCGGTTACAGGAGCAACAGGGGCTGGGGTAGGCTTATCAAAAACAACACATTTTACATGGAGAGACAATAATTTTTCTCATTATAAGGCCTTTAATCATCAGCATCTTGGAGAAATTGAACAAAATATTGATCTATTGCAACCAGGGTATGAGGAGGAGGTTAATTTTATCCCCAACCGAGGAAATTTCAGCAGGGGTATTTTTGCTACTTCCTATACTAATTTCGAAGGCAGTTTTGATAAGGTATATGCTATATATCAAGAATTTTATAAAGATGCTGCCTTTACCCATGTATCGGAACAGGATATATTTTTGAAGCAGGTGGTCAATACCAATAAATGCTTGATACATTTACATAAACACAAAAACAAACTATTGATTACCAGTGCCATTGACAATCTGTTGAAAGGGGCTTCAGGTCAAGCCATTCAGAATATGAATCTGATGTTCGGTTTGGAAGAAACGGAGGGTCTTGCATTAAAAGCTAACTTTTTTTAAACGAATCATATGAAAATAGCCATTATAGGAGTGGGGAACTTGGGGTACTCAATCGCAGTAGGAATCTTAAGTCAGAAAAAGGAAATAAATTGCAAATCACTTTATCTAACCAAAAGGAATACGGCTTCCCTGAGCCACTTTGAGAAAGTATCTCTGGTCAAGATAACAGATGATAACAGACGTGCTGTAAAGTATTCGAATGTGATCATCCTTGCGGTACAGCCGGGACAGGTAATAGAGGTTTTGGAAGAGGTGCAAGACTTGATAGACCCCAAAAGGCACACAATCATTTCAGTAGCTACAGGAAGAAAGATTGAAGAGATCGAAGCCGTGGTAAAGAATGATGTGCCAGTTATCAGATGTATGCCTAATACCGCTATTTCGGTCGGGCAGTCAATGACCTGTATCAGCGCCAACGAGGCCGGAAAATTGAATTTTCATCTTGCTAAAAGCATATTCAATGCCCTGGGAGAAACCATGTGTATTGAGGAAAGACTAATGCAGGCTGCTACTGTGATCTGTGCGAGCGGTATTGCTTTTTGGATGAGATTGATTAGGGCTACCACCCAAGGGGCGGTACAACTGGGTTTTCACAGCGAAGAAGCACAAAAACTCTCCATGCAAACTTGTTTGGGAGCAGCTAGTTTGTTGATCGATTCTCAAAGCCATCCGGAACAAGAAATCGATAAGGTAACGACACCCAGTGGCTGTACGATTGAGGGATTGAATGAAATGGAGCACCAAGGACTGAGTTCATCGATAATCAAAGGACTGGTGACCTCGTATGAAAAAATAAATCAGATTTAAGATTTTCAGTATGGAATTGTTTGAAGTATACCCTTTGTATGATGTGACCCCGGTTAGTGCCAAGGGATGCTATGTGATTGATAACTTAGGGCAAAAATACCTTGACCTGTATGGGGGTCATGGGGTGATTTCCATCGGTCATAGCCATAAAGAATATGTTTCGGCCTTGAGCCGTCAGCTTGGGCAAATGGGGTTTTATTCAAATTCTATAAAGAATCCTTTGCAAGAGGCTTTGGCTCATAAACTTGGTAAGGTTTCTAAATGTGAGGATTATAATTTATTTTTATGTAATTCAGGGGCAGAAGCTAATGAAAACGCTTTAAAAATGGCCTCTTTCGAAACCGGTAAAAGCAAAATAATCGCATTTGAAAAGGCTTTTCACGGACGAACCTCAGCCGCAGTCGCTGTAACTGATAATCCTAAAATCAATGCACCGCTGAACAGTCAGCATAAGGTTGCTTTTCTTCCATTGAATGATGAGATAGCCGTTGAAAGAGAATTATCAAAAAATGATGTGGCTGCTGTGATCATCGAAGGTATACAGGGAGTAGGAGGCTTAAATGAAGGCTCTGGAGATTTTTTCCGTTCTTTAGAAAAATTGTGCAAAAAATATGGTGCAATGCTAATCCTTGATGAGATTCAATCTGGTTATGGAAGAAGTGGAAAATTCTTCTCTTTTCAGCACCATGGTATACATCCTGATATCATTTCGATGGCCAAAGGTATGGGCAATGGTTTTCCTGTAGGAGGAATACTGATTTCAAATTCAATAAACGCATCTTACGGTATGTTGGGAACAACATTCGGGGGAAATCACCTTGCATGTGCGGCAGCTCTTTCAGTACTCGATATCATTGAAAAGGAACAACTGATTGATAATGTAAGAGAAGTATCTCGCCATTTTCTTAAAAGAATTAAGGAGATTCAGAATATAAAATCTGTAAAAGGCAAAGGATTAATGATGGGTATCTCCTTTGACTTCCCTGTATCCGAGCTGAGGAAAGCACTTATTTTTGACGAACATATTTTTACAGGAGGTTCAAGTGATCCCAATCTTTTAAGATTACTGCCACCACTTTCGATAGGAACTGATGAAATCGACAGGTTTGTTGATGCCTTAAAAAGAGTGTTGACCAGAATAAGTAATACGAAAAACAGTATTTAATTCATATGGAGTCAGTTTTATCAATAGAACAAAGAAACAAGGTGCTGCTCAGTATGGCAAGCCTGGTGCATGAGTGGCAAGTCGAAATAATAAAGGCAAACCAGAAAGACATGTCAGGCTTTGATCAGAATGACCTTGCCATGTACGATAGGTTAAAGGTTGATCAGGATAAAATCAGTGCCATGCAAATTTCCTTAAGACAATTAGCAGCGCAAAAGGATCCGGTAGGGATTGAAAGATTTCATTTTACACATGAGAACGGCTTGGATATCTACAATAGAACGGCTTCTTTTGGCACGGTGTTGATCATATATGAATCAAGGCCGGATGTAACTATTGAAGCCGGAGGAATTGCCTTTAAGTCAGGAAATCGGATCCTTCTGAAAGGAGGTAAGGAATCTTTGAATTCTAATTTGGTCATTGTTGATCTTTGGCACAAGGCGCTGGAGGAGAATAGTGTTAGCAAGGATTGGGTTCACTATTTGAACTTTAACAGGGAGCAAACCAGAGCTTATTTAAGAGACCCTGATCAAAAGATCGACCTGATCATACCAAGAGGAGGTGAAAAATTGATCGCTTTTGTAAAAGAACATGCTACCTGCCCGGTGATTGTAAGCGGAAGGGGAAATAATTTTGTTTATGTGGCCAAGGAGGCAGATAAAGAGAAAGCCATGCAAATCATCCTCAATGCCAAAATCGATAAGATATCGGCTTGTAACGCCCTTGATAAGGTGCTTATCGATAAGAATCTTCCAGGTTATGAAGCATTCGTTCAGAAGCTGATCGATGACCTTAATAAAAGTAAGGTTGTGGTTCTAACAGAACAGGGATTGGCCCATTTTGAAGGAGCCGAACCTATTTCAAATGAGGAAGTGTGGTACGAGGAATTTTTGGATTATAAGATCCTTATCGGGAAGACTGATTCAGCAGAGGAGGCCGTATCGATTATTAACAAATTTGGTGGAGGGCACTCAGCTTCAATAATAAGTGAAAACAAAGAGGAAGCAGATAATTTTTTAAACGCTGTTGACGCAGCTGCTGTCTACCACAATGCATCTACAAGATTTACTGATGGCTTTCAGTTTGGATTGGGAGGCGAGTTGGCAATCAGTACAGATAAATTACACCAAAGAGGCCCCATAGGGCTTCGACATCTGGTGACTAATAAATGGTATGTATATGGCAATGGGCAGATCAGATAAAAAAAGAGTATTACTCAAAATAGGCACCAATACCCTGACCAAGGAGACCAATCAAATCTCCAGAGGAAAGATTGAAGATATTGGAAGGCAAATCTCACAATTGAATGAAGATTATGAATTCATTATTGTAAGTTCAGGTGCTATTGCGGTAGCCAGACAATTTGTAAAGCTTGAATCAAATGGCAAGGAGATTAAGGTGAAACAGGCCCTTGCTGCTATCGGTCAGCCTCATCTTATGCGTATTTTTCAGGAAAATTTCAGGGAACTGGGTTTATTGACTTCACAGTGCTTGTTGTCATATGCTGATCTTAGGGGCGAAAAAACAAAGGAGAATATAGTCAATACGATCAATGTTTTGCTTGACAATCATTATATCCCTATCATCAATGAAAATGACACTGTGGCAACAGATGAGATACAGTTTGGTGACAATGATAAACTGGCAGCTTTAACTGCAGTACTCATTAAGGCGGATCTGGTGATCATTGCCACAAATACAGACGGGATCTATACAAAACAGAGTATACATACAGAAGTTAAAAAGACCATTTCAGAGGTCACAGACATTGAAGACTTACGCCATGAGATTTCAGAAGGGAAATCTTCTCAAGGAACAGGAGGGATGCAGTCAAAGATAGAAGCT
Organism: uncultured Flavobacteriaceae bacterium; assembly: GCA_964595535.1. GTDB lineage: Bacteria > Bacteroidota > Bacteroidia > Flavobacteriales > Flavobacteriaceae > Lutimonas. The sequence continues at coordinate 17,563 of CAZQRD010000002.1, forward strand.
GCTGAAATATTAAAAAAGGAAAAAATAGAGACCTGGATTGTAAATGGTATTCGAGATAATTTTATCATTAATGCAATGAATCAACAGGTGGCTTTTACTAAAATTTTAAATGATCAATGATGAATTATTTATCAGTTAAGGATATAGATTCGATAACACAGTGGGTCTCTGACGCAAGAAAACTAAAGGAAGAACCTTTGAAGTACAGGAAGCTCGGTTCTGACAAAACTATAGGGCTTTTATTTTTTAACCCCAGTTTAAGAACCAGATTGAGCACTCAGAAAGCTGCGCAGAATCTCGGAATGACAACGATGGTTATGAACTTTGACAAGGAGGGATGGGCTCTGGAATTTGAAGACGGAACCATTATGGATCAGGGAAAATCAGAGCATATCAAGGAAGCAGCTCAAGTGATTTCTCAATTTTGTGATATCATTGCCATCAGGGCCTTTGCCTCCCTGGAGGATAAAGAAAAGGACAAGGCGGAAATCGTGTTAAATGGATTCGCTACATATGCCTCGGTGCCAATCATCAATATGGAAAGCTCAGTGGGCCATCCCTTGCAGGCCTTGGCAGATGCCATTACCCTTGAAGAAAACAAAGAGCATCTAAATGGGAGAAAACCAAAAGTAGTTTTGTC
>CAZQRD010000002.1:18302-73638 GCA_964595535.1 uncultured Flavobacteriaceae bacterium
GTTGTGGAAGACGCTGTACTCGATCATCCTGATTCTTTGGTTATAGAACAGGCGAATAACAGAACTTTTGCAGCTCAGACCGTGTTAAAAAAAATTCTTGAAAACCTTAAGGAAGACTAATCGAAAAGCTGATGAAAAAGCAATTAAGCATCGTTAAAATTGGAGGAAATGTGATCAATGATCCGGAACAACTTGACTTGTTTCTAAATGATTTTGCCAAACTTGACGGACTAAAAATTATAGTACATGGAGGAGGGAAGAAGGCCACTGAAATGGCTGGCTCTTTGGGTTTAATACCTAAGATGATTGGTGGAAGAAGGGTTACCGATGAAGCAAATCTAGAAATTGTAACCATGGTATATGCGGGTTTACTCAATAAGAATATAGTAGCAAAATTGCAAGGATATGGCTGTAATGCCTTAGGTCTTTCAGGAGCAGATGCTAATGTGATCAGGGCTCATAAGCGAATTGTCAGTGATATTGATTATGGTTTTGCCGGTGATATCGATGAGATTGAGGCTCAAACCATAAGCTTGTTTCTCAATGCTGGTCTGGCTCCGGTGTTTTCGGCCATTACACATAACAAACAAGGACAACTTTTAAATACCAATGCCGACACAATAGCAGCAGAATTGGCCAAAAGCTTATCTCGTGATTTTGAAGTAGCATTAATCTATTGCTTTGAAAAAAACGGAGTTCTCATGAAGGTAGATGATGATGATTCGGTTATTGAACGAATTGACAGTAAAAAATATGAGATTTTGAAGAGCGAAGGGGCGATTTCGGATGGAATGTTGCCAAAAATGGAGAATTGTTTTGAAGCCTTGCAAAACGGTGTTCATAAGGTACACATTGGAAAACCGGAACTGATTGCTAACATAAATTTGAAACACACAACCCTAACATTATGAAAAGCGGATTAGGAAAAAAAGCGACTCAATTATTGATCGATCTTATCAATGCACCCTCATTTTCAGGAGAGGAAGATCAAACAGCTTTGTTAATTGAAAATTTTTTAAAAGATCAGGGAGTTTCTTTCAAAAGAGAGCAACATAATATTTGGGCGGTGAACGAATACTTTGATGCCTCTAAACCCAATATTCTGTTGAATTCTCATCATGACACGGTTAAGCCAAACAAAGGGTATACCAGAGATCCTCATAAGGCGGTTGTTGAAGACGGTAAAATTTATGGTCTGGGTTCAAATGATGCCGGTGGCTGTCTGGTTTCATTGATAGCGACCTTTATTTATTTTTACAAACAGAAGAATCTCAACTATAATTTGATCTTGCTGGCTTCGGCAGAAGAGGAAAATTCGGGCAATCATGGCATACGCTTTATGGTTCCCATTATACCTAAGATTAATTTTGCAATTATTGGAGAGCCTACACTCATGCATCTGGCAGTAGCAGAAAAAGGCTTGTTGGTTCTCGATGCTTATGCCCATGGTACTGCAGGACATGCTGCTCATAGTAGAGGAGACAATTCCATTTATAAGGCCATGAAAGCCATTGACTGGTTTGAATCGTTTAAATTTCCTAAAGTGTCTGAAACACTTCATGATACTAAAATGACCGTAACTCAGATCAACGCTGGAAGCCAGCATAATGTGGTGCCTTCTACCTGTCATTTTGTTGTTGATATTAGGGTAAATGACTTATATTCGAATAAGGAGGTTTTGGATATTGTAAAAGAAAATATTGAAGTTGAGATTGTAGAAAGATCACTTAATTTAAATCCTTCCTCTATTCCCAAAGATCATGAAATTGTTCTTGCTGGGATAGGTTTAGGCAGAGAAGTCTATGGTTCACCTACTTTGTCTGATCAGGCGAATCTGAGCTGCCCTTCCCTGAAGCTCGGACCAGGTGATTCTTTGAGATCACATACTGCTGATGAATTTATTTATGAAAAGGAAATTTATGAAGGCATAGATCTGTATATTAAAATTTTAAAAGAAATACTATAGTCTTACACAGACGCATAAAATAAAAAGATATGAAACTTTGGGACAAAGGATTTAGTACAGATAAAAAAATTGATCTGTTTACTGTTGGTAACGACAGGGAACTGGATCTTGTACTGGCCAAATACGATGTTATTGGTTCACTGGCTCATGCCAAAATGCTCCATAAAATCGGCATACTAACAGCTGATGAAATAGAACAGGTGGAAAAGGAGTTGGCTAAAATCACAACACTCATCGAGAAAGGTGATTTTATTATTGAAGACGAATTCGAGGATGTGCATTCAAAAATAGAATTTATGCTTACTCAAAAATTGGGTGATACCGGTAAAAAGATCCATACGGCTCGTTCAAGAAATGATCAGGTCCTTGTAGATGTACACTTGTACCTCAGAGAGGAGATCAAAGACATGAGGGCAGCTCTCATGGAATTTTTTGATCTTTTACTCGATCTTTCAGAGACCTATAAAGGAGTGTTGCTACCCGGTTATACACATCTTCAAGTCGCCATGCCTTCTTCTTTTGGGATGTGGTTCTCGGCCTATGCTGAAAGCCTCATAGATGATATGTATATGCTTAATGCTGCATTCAGGGTAGTGGATCAAAACCCTTTGGGATCGGCTGCCGGTTATGGAAGTTCCTTTCCTATCGATCGTGATCACACCACTTCGGAAATGGAGTTCAGTGAATTGAAAGTGAATTCGGTGGCTGCTCAGATGAGCAGGGGTAAAACGGAAAGAACAGTGGCTTTTGCCATGAGTTCAGTGGCTGGTACCCTTTCAAAATTTGCGATGGATATATGTCTGTATATGAGCCAGAATTATGCTTTTGTTTCGTTTCCGGATGAATTGACTACTGGTTCAAGCATCATGCCGCATAAAAAGAACCCGGATGTATTTGAATTGATAAGAGGAAAATGCAATAAAATTCAGTCATTGCCTTATGAACTTACACTGATCATTAACAATCTTCCCAGTGGTTATCACAGGGATTTTCAATTGTTAAAGGAAGGATTGATTCCTGGAATTCAGTCTCTTAAATCATGTATGGAAATGTTTACATTCTCTCTTAAGAAGATTGTGGTAAATAAGAATATAGTGGATCAAAAGATATATGATTATCTCTTTACGGTGGAAGAAGTGAACCAGTTGGTTCAGGATGGAATTCCTTTCAGGGATGCGTATAAGATTGTTGGAGCGAAGGTGGTAGAAGGTAAGTTTGAACCGGATAAAAAAGTATCTCATTCGCATATTGGAAGCATAGGTAATTTAGGTCTAGACAGAATCAAGGCTAAAATGATCAAGGCCAATAGCCATAACAATTAAATTCAAATAACCTTGAAGACAAACTGGGACGCAGATCTATATAATCAAAAGCATGCTTTTGTGCACCAATACGGCACCCAATTGATAGATATACTAGATCCAAGGGCTGGTGAAAGGATTTTGGATCTGGGTTGCGGATCAGGGCAGCTAACAAAAAAAATCTCAGAATCAGGAGCAGAGGTTATTGGAATTGATAGTTCAGAAGAAATGATACAGGCCGCCAGGCAATTATATCCAGAACAGAAATTTTCTATAATGGATGCGACTTCTTTTTCTTTTCCAGAGCCCTTTGATGCAATTTTTTCCAATGCAGTTCTGCACTGGGTAAAAGATCAAAAAGCGGCAACTATCAATATGTTTCATCATCTTAAAGAAGGAGGGAGATTGGTTGTTGAATTCGGTGGGTATGGAAACGTTCGAACCATTGTCAATGCCTTAAGATCTAGCCTTAATATTCGCAAATTTTATAAAAACGCCGACCTTGAAAGATGGTATTTTCCAACAATTAGCGAATATACTTCCCTTTTGGAGGAGCTTGGTTTTGAAGTGAATCTTGCCCAACTTTATGATAGACCTACGCTTTTAGACAGTAAAAACAATGGGATTAAAGATTGGATAGAGATGTTTGGCGCTCATTTTTTTCAAGGAATTAACCCAAAAGAAAAGGCTGCAATCTTGGCTGAAGTCCAAAACAATGTCAGAGCAAAATGTTTTAAAGATGGACAATGGTATGCTGATTATCGCCGTATAAGAGTTGTTGCAGTTAAAAAATAATCTTAAACCCCTAGAGCCTGCATCAGTGCTTTGGCCTTTAATAAACATTCTTCATATTCATTTTCTATTACAGAAAGGGAGGTAATGGCGCTGCCCACAGAAAAGGAGGCATATTTATTCGAAGCATTGTACAGGATACTTCTGATGACAACATTAAAATCAAAATCTCCCTCGGGTGTAAAATAACCTACAGCACCCGAATAAAGACCTCTTTTGGTTTCCTCTTCGTCTTCAATAATTTTCATCGCTGAAATTTTAGGGGCTCCGGTCATACTTCCCATTGGGAAAAGGTCTTTAATGATCTCTACGGCATGAGTATCTTTATGAGTCTTGCAAATTACAGTTGATATAAGCTGGTGTACCTGTTTAAAGGAATACACTTTACAAAGTTCTTCAACGCTAACACTACCTTTTTGTGCGTGCTTTGAAAGGTCGTTCCTGATTAGGTCAACGATCATAATGTTCTCGGCCCTTTCTTTTGGGTCGTTTGATAATTTTTCGGCCTCAATTTGATCATCTTTTTTATTATCAATTCTTCTTGCCGTTCCTTTGATAGGCTGTACGATAATCTTTGCGGCCTCTTTTTTGGCAAATCTTTCGGGTGAGGAACAAAGCATGTATTTATCGTTTAACTTTAGGTAGCTGGCGAAGGGAGCCTGAGAAATGTTATTGAGTTTTTCAAAGACCGAAACGGGATCCAGCAAAGCGTTATTTACAAAGAATTCCTGACAAAAATTAACTTCATAAATATCGCCTCTATGAATGTGTTCAAGAATATTTGTGACTTTTTCAATATATGAATCTTTCGTTATTCTTGATGACACTTTCGGGATACTGGAGGGTGCTATTGGGTGTAATTTGATCTCATTGATCAATTTCAAATCGGAATTCATTTCAGTGGCAAAATCTTCCAGATATAAAAGTTCAACACTGTTATTTTTCCATAAAAAGATCTTTTGAGGTTGAAAAAAAAAGAGATCCGGAAATCCTACTTGATCTTTATGGCGCGATGATAAATCTTCGATATCATTTTTAAGATCATAACTAAGGTATCCGAAAAGAAAATCCTTGTGTGCGTCATAGAATTTTTTAAATGTTTCAAAAGCATTTTTATGCCCAATAGAAATTTTGGCTTGGGCACCAACTGCTAAAAGAGCATCAAAATCCTGGAATTTCTGTTTTACAGCTTGCCCCCCTGTATTTGACTCTAAAAAAATCACCTCATTGAATTGCTCAGACCACTGCAGCGATTTTAGTTTAAAATCGCTTGAATTTCTTCTAGATATGATTTTCGAAATTCTTTTCAATTGTATATCAAAGGCTTAAGTTTATATAGGTCTATTCAAATTGGTAGACTCGTTTATCGACTTCTGTTAGTCTGAAATAGCCAAAGGCGTAATTATCAGGATTTGTAATGTTAACGCAATTACCCTTTATCTCAGCTGGAATCGTCGAAAAAGGTCCACCAGCTCCTCCAGATTGTTCAATCAATAGCTTTATATAGTTATAGTATTCTACAGACAGCCCAAGAAGAGAAATATCTACAATATCACCTGGTTGAAATTCAGATTCACCTGAATCCTCGTCTTCAAGTTGCTCATAAAAAATGGTCATGATATTCCCATCCGTAAATTCATCTTTCATGTCAAAAAGTGTGGGCAAGAGATCACCTCTTCTTTGGAATTTGACGAGATAGAAATTTTTTATATCCTTAGGGTCCAGGTACTCTACATTAACTTCAAGGGCATTTTTATCAAATCCACTCTCTCTTGATTGGAAAACTGCAGTAATGTCTGTAACGGGAGTCATCGTCTCAGAAGCCAGATAGACCTCATTTTCATAAATTACTTCCAAGGTATAAGATTGATCCAGGATAGCAACAAAATCATTCGTTGTGTAACTACCGTTGTTCTGATCTATGAAAACAACCTCTGTTTGATCGTCATCTTTAATAACTTTAACACTCGCACCAGTCACAGCTGTTTCAAGAATATTTTCAAAATAGGGTGCGGATAAACTCAATTTTATCAATTGCTCATTTCCTTCGGATCCTTTTACCCAATCTATAGAAGCTTCAATGACAAGCCTGGGTGCTGCCTCAGGAACCTCGACATCAATTACATCCGTACAAGACATAAAAAGCAGAAAAAATGCAAAACTAAATTTTAATATATAACTTTTCATTTGTCTAAAATTTAAAATTATATGTTACAGATGGAACGATACCAAAAATGGCCGTTCTTGTTGCCTCGTTTAACCCGGTTTCCCTATTCTGGGAAAAAGAAATAGACGCTGCATTTCTGCGATTGTAAATATTATAGATTCCGAAAACCCATTCACCTTTCCATTTTCGATTTGGTTTCCCTGGAACGAGTATTGCCGAAACATCTATTCTGTGATACGCTGGTAATCTGTCGGAATTCCTATCAGAATAACTTGCAATCGAGAGTCCTTCATATTCATATTGTCCTGTAGGGTAAGTAACCGGTCTTCCTGTTTGATAAATAATATTAGCACTGAATCTCCATTTCTTATTCAATCTATAGGTTCCTGTGAAAGAAAGATCATGAGTTCTGTCATAGGGCGTATAATACCAGTTGCCCTTATTGATTCCTGGTCCTCCGGCGTTACCTCCTGGAGTCCTCTGTTCAGACTTGGAAAGTGTATAGGCAAGCCAACCGGTAAAACTTCCTTTTGTTTTTCTCAACAAAAATTCTAACCCATAGGCCTTCGATTCACCGCTTAAAATTTCTGTTTCAATCGTGTTATTGCCAATAAGGTCTGATCCATCGATATAATCAATTCTGTTTTCAATATCCTTGTAATAAGCTTCGATCTCAAGGGAAAAATTATTGTTTTGGAATTTTTTAAAATAGCCAAGCGCGTATTGATTTGATAATTGAGGTTCAATATATGGTCCACTAGGAGCCCATACATCAAGAGGTGTCACGGATGTTGTGTTTGATATCAAATGAATGTATTGAGCAACTCTTGAATAACCAGCTTTTACAGATGATTTATCATTCAATTGGTAAGAAAATGCCAGGCGAGGTTCGAGATTTCCAAATCCTTCCATGACCTTACCTTTTTCGTAGTCGATGCTTCCCGAAGGTGTTCCTCTTTCATAGATACCTAAGACTTCATTAAAAACAACAGGTTGATCATTTCTGTAAGTTACTAGTGACTGGCCACCCAATCTGGCAAAATCGCTGTACCGGATTCCGTATTGCAATGATAATTTTGGAGTAACTCGATGTTCTGCCCCTATATAAATTCCGCCTTCCAAGGCCCTCTTCTGGTCAAGTTGCAGATAATTGATCCCTGACGTTTCGGTCGTTGGACTAATTACTCCAGGATTGAAAAGATAATGTATTCCATTGATACCAAAATCCAGTTGAATATCATTATTTATATAATAGCTCAGGGCATATTTGATGTTGTAATTATCTATTTGTGACAACCAGTCAAATTCAAAGATTTTTATTTCCAGGTCATAGTCATATTTACTGTAATTGACAGATAGATTTGAGAAAATTTTATCATTGAATACGTGATTCCACCTTAAATTTCCTGAAAAATTTCCGTAGGAGCTATTAAAATTTTCATTCAATTTAAATACATCTCTACCTAAATATCCAGAAAGGAAAAGCTGATTATTTTCATTGATTTCAAAATTTGTTTTTAGATTAAAATCGTAAAAATAGGCGCTGTTATCTTTTAAATCTTCATCCAATTTCAGGAATAAATGGGCGTAAGATCCGCGACCAGCTACCAAAAAGGAGCTTCGATCTTTTACAATCGGCCCTTCAATGGCCAATCTACTAGATACAGAACCTATGCCACCTGTGAGCATGAATCTTTTATTATTACCATCTTTTTGCCTTACATCTAGCACGGAAGAAGCACGACCTCCAAATTTGGCAGGAATATTCCCCTTATATAATTTAACATCCTTGATCGCGTCTGAATTAAATATTGAGAAAAAACCCAATAAGTGAGATGTGTTGTATATGATAGTCTCGTCAAGAAGTACAAGGTTTTGATCTACAGACCCCCCTCGAACATTGAAACCACCCGATCCCTCTCCGTTGTTTGTTACACCAGGTAATAACTGGATAGACTTGATGATATCCACTTCCCCCAAGACGGATGGCATTTGTTTGATGGTAGCTACATTGAGTTTTGAAACACTCATTTGTGGCTTTCGAAGACTGAAAACTTCTGAATCTTCAGTATTCAGTATAACCTCATTCAACTGATTCTCTGATACAGAGAGCTCGATGTTTAGGTTTTGATCCTCATTTAGAATTATTTCTTTGGTGATGTCTTCAAAACCCAAATATGATACGACAAAGGTGTAGTTTCCTTCAGGGACTGTAATTGAATAGAATCCGTATTCATTTGTATTTGTACCTATGGAAGAATCTTTTATATAAACAGAAGCACCGAATAGGGTTTCGCCACTACTCCCATCCTTAATGGTTCCGCTAATGGAATAATTATTCTGGGCCCAAATTACAGAAGAGAGCAACAGAAATAAGAAGGGTAATCTTTTCATTTTGTTTTGGGGGTAATCACCTATTTTAAAAAGTACCGTTAAATAATTATGAATTGATTTTATTTCTGTCAGGGCATCAACTATGCAATGCTCTTCCATCAACAGCAAGGCAGGCCTCCTTAATAGCTTCCGTATAAGTAGGATGGGCATGGCTCATTCTGGCAACATCTTCACTTGATGCTCTGAATTCCATGGCCACAACAGCTTCAGCAATCATATCAGCAGCTCTGGCACCTATCATATGAACACCGAGAATTTCGTCGGTCGTTTTATCCGCCAACACTTTGACGAGCCCGTCTATATCCATACTCGCGCGAGATCTACCTAAGGCTCTCATCGGAAAACTCCCCATTTTATAATCAACTCCGGCTTGTTTAAGTTCATCTTCGGTTTTTCCTACAGATGCTACTTCAGGCCACGTATAAACTACCCCTGGAATTAAGTTATAATCTATATGAGGTTTTTGGCCAGCAATAATTTCAGCCACCATAGTACCTTCTTCTTCAGCTTTATGCGCCAGCATGGCTCCTCTTACCACATCTCCGATCGCATAAATGTTAGACACGTTAGTTTGAAGATGATCATTCACATCAATCTGCCCTCTTTTATTTAATTTTACGCCGGCGGCTTCCAGTTGCAGCCCATCCGTATAAGGGCTTCTTCCAACAGAGACCAAACAATAATCACCTTTTATTTCAACTTCATTGCCTTTTTTATCATCAGCCAATACGGTAATTTCACTGCCCTTTCTGCTCACGGCTTTAACCTTATGAGAAACATTGATCTTGAATTTAAGCTTTTTAAAAACTTTAGTCAGCTCTTTAGAAAGCGCGGTATCCATGGTTGGGATGATCCGGTCCATATATTCAATGACCGTTACTTCAGCTCCCAGTCTTTTGTACACCTGACCCAATTCAAGGCCTATTACACCACCTCCAATAACCACGAGATGTTTGGGAATCTCCTTTAGTTTTAAGGCCTCTGTAGAAGTGATGATTCGCTCTTTATCAACGTTGATAAAAGGTAAATTGGAAGGCTTACTCCCGGTTGCGATGATGGTATTTGTGGCAGTTATTTCCTCAGTGCTTTTATCGTCTTTAAAAATTGTAATATGCGTAGCGTCTTTAAAACTCCCTAGTCCGTGAAATACATCTATGTTGTTTTTCTTCATCAGGAAGTTAATACCCCCAGTGGTCTGATCGACAACGGCCTGTTTCCTGGCAATCATTTTCTCAAGATTTACTTTGATTTCTCCTGGAATTTCGATCCCATGTGTTTCAAAATGTTTCACCGCATCTTCATAGTGATGAGAAGAATCAAGCAAGGCCTTGCTGGGGATACATCCCACATTAAGGCAAGTACCTCCAAGTGTATTATATTTTTCTATTAAAGCTGTTTTTAGACCTAATTGTGCGCAGCGGATGGCAGCCACATATCCTCCAGGTCCGGATCCAATTACAGTAACATCATATGATTTCATAAATAGTATTCTATTTTAATGCAGACAAAAATAAGTTATTTCAATTTATATAAGAAGTTATTGAGAAATTGATTTCCCTGATTTTCTTGTTTCTAAGAGCTTCAAAAGATTTTGCATCCAACCCAATATTTTAAGTTGTTTAAGAAAATTACGCTAAAAGTCCTGCTCTTTTAAGAAGGGCATCAACACTTGGTTCTTTTCCTCTGAACCTTTTGTACAGTGTCATCGGCTTTTCAGTGCCTCCCTTACTCAAAACGTTTTCTTTGAATTTAGTGGCGACTTCCTTGTTAAAAATACTTGCTTCCTTAAATGCCTCGAAGGCATCTGCGTCAAGTACCTCTGCCCATTTATAGCTGTAATACCCTGCAGAATATCCACCCTGGAATATATGGGAGAAGGCTGTACTCATACAATTTATATCAACATCCGGGTAAAGTCGAGTCTCATTAAAAGCCTTTTTTTCGAATTCCTTTATATTCTTAATGGCTTCTGGATCATGAGCGTGATAAGACATATCGAGCATGCCAAAGCTCAATTGTCTTAAGGTGGCTATTCCCTCCAGAAAATTTGAAGAGTCTTTGATTTTTTTAACCAATTCCATAGAAATCGGTTCTTTGTTTTCATAATGCCTGGCAAATAATTCAAGCGCCTCTTTTTCATAGCACCAGTTTTCGAGAATCTGACTTGGTAACTCTACAAAATCCCAATACACATTAGTACCAGACAAATTTGGAAAGGTTGTATTGGCAAGCATGCCATGTAAAGCATGTCCAAATTCATGAAACAGGGTTGTGACCTCATTAAAAGTGAGCAAAGAAGGTTTTGAATTAGTAGGTTTTGTAAAGTTGCAAACAATTGAAACATGAGGTCTTGAATTAATTTCCCCTTCTTTCCACTGGGCCTTATAACTGGTCATCCAGGCACCGTTTCTTTTTCCTTTGCGCGGAAAGAAATCGGCATAGAACAAGGCAATGAATTCACCTTTAGAATTCCTTACTTCGTAGGTTTTTACCTCTTCGTGGTAAGTATCGATGTTTGATACGGCCTCAAAATGAAGATCATAAAGTTTACCAGCAATATGAAACACTCCTTCGATAACATTTTCGAGTTTAAAATAAGGCTTAAGTTTTTCGTCATCAAGATCGAAGAGAACTTTTTTTAACTTTTCCGAATAATAGCCTCCATCCCATTTTTGCATGATATCAATACCATCTTTTTTTGCAAGTTTCTTCAGCATTTCGAATTCTTTCTCTGCGGCGGGTTTGGCCTTTTCCAGTAGTTTTTTAAGAAAACTTTGAACATTATCAGGGTTCTCTGCCATACGCTCTTCTAAAACATAATGGGCATGTGAAGCATAACCAAGCAAATTGGCTCTTTGATGTCTTAAATTCACGATGTCCAATACATTTTGCTGATTGTCATACTCATTATTTTGCATCCCTCTGGCTCCAAAAGCTTTTGCCATTATTTCTCGTAGGGCCCTGTTATCAGCATAAGTCATAAATGGGATATAGCTTGGATAATCTAGTGTAAAGATCCATCCATCCTTTTTCTTTTCATCAGCCAGCATACGAGCCGCTTCAATAACTCCGTCGGGTAAACCTGAAAGATGCTCTTTATTGGTAATAAGCAATTCAAAACTATTGGTCTCAGCCAAAACATTTTCACCAAATTTTAATCCTAATTTGGATTTTTTCATATCGATATCTCTCAAGGTCTTTTTGTCTTCCTCATTCAGATTTGACCCGTTTCGTACAAAAGCTTTGTAATTTTTCTCTAGAAGCATGCTTTCTTCAGGATCCAGATTTAAATGACTTCTATTCAAATAAATCGATTTTATTTTTTGAAACAATGCTTCATTCAGCCTGATGTCATTGGCAAATTCGCTTAGCATGGGCGACACCTCCTGCGCAATCTTTTGGATTTCTTCACTTGTTTCGGCAGCATTCAGATTGAAAAAAATACTTGATATCCGGTTTAGTCTGTCCCCAGAAAATTCAAGAGCGACAAGCGTGTTTTTAAAACTGGCTGGTTCCTGATTATCAACGATTAGATCGATTTCCTGTTTCGCTTCCTCAATTGCGGCTTCAAAAGCAGGTTTAAAATGTTCATTTTTTACACTTGAAAATGGAGCTGATTGGTAAGGTGTATCAAATATTTTAAGTAATGGATTGTTCATGGATATATGTTGATTAAAGCCTTTTTCAAGACATTTTCATGTTATTCAAAATATTTTGTTGCTACGTTCCAGGGTGGTAGAGGAATCTGGAAAATTTAGTGTTTAAGTCTTTCAGCTGCCGTGATCACTTTTAGTTTGAGTTCCTCCTTAAAGGCAATAATCTTGTTTAGGACCTCATCATCAGAGGAACCTAAGATCTGTGCTGCAAGGATACCCGCATTTTTGGCGCCGTCTAAAGCTACTGTTGCAACCGGTACACCTCCAGGCATTTGCAAGATTGAAAGAACAGAATCCCATCCGTCTATAGAATTTCTCGATTTTACCGGAACACCTATCACCGGCAACGGACTCATGGAAGCAACCATTCCCGGAAGATGGGCTGCTCCACCGGCACCGGCAATTATTACTTTCAAACCTCTTTTGTGAGCCTTAGTTGCATAGTCAAACAATTTTTCAGGAGTGCGATGAGCAGAGACAATGTCTACCTCCGAATCTATTCCAAAACTTTTAAGTACGTCAATTGCTTCCTGCATAATCGAGAGATCTGAATCGCTACCCATGATTATTCCAACCTTGGCCATAATTTATTTATTTTAAAAAAACTTATTGAATTCGACTGATAAAAATTGTATTTTTAGAGGCTAAAGGTAAGATAAAAAAGTGTTCTCATAACAATGCAGATTCCATTATTTAATACCGTTTTGTCGTGGATTTTAAAAAAGCGAAAGTATCAGGTTGATATGTTTTTACAACATCCTGTGGAGGTTCAGAACGAAGTATTGTATGAATTACTTTCTGAAGCTAAACACACTTTTCTGGGTAAAAAATATGGTTTTAAAGACATAAGAAGTTATGCTTCCTTTGCCGAAAATGTTCCGATCCAACAATACGAGAGTATAGAACCTTTGATCGAAAGGAACAGGAAGGGAGAACAGAATGTTTTCTGGCCATCAAAAATTCAATGGTTTGCCAAATCAAGTGGTACCACGAATGCAAAAAGTAAATTTATCCCTGTGAGCGATGAAGCCATAGACGACTGTCACATGAAGGCTGGAAAGGATATGCTTTGTTTATTTATCAATAATAATGAAGATACTGAGATCTTTAAAGGTAAAGGCCTTAGGTTAGGAGGGAGCTCAGCCATATATGAAGACAATGACACTTATTTTGGTGACCTGTCTGCCATCATTATAGAAAACTTGCCCTTCTGGGCTGATTTTAGCAGTGCTCCAAGGCAGAAAACAGCCTTGATGACCGAATGGGAAGCCAAAATGGACGCTATTATTAATGAAACAATCAAGGAAGATATTACCAGCTTGACTGGGGTGCCGTCGTGGATGCTGGTGCTGCTTAACAGGGTACTCGAGGTTACCGGAAAGGATAATATCCTGGAGGTTTGGCCAAACCTGGAGGTGTATTTTCACGGAGGGGTTAATTTTAAACCCTACAAGGAGCAATATGAAAAACTGATTCCTAAAAAGAATTTTCGCTACTACGAAACGTATAATGCATCAGAGGGTTTCTTTGCCATTCAAGACCGTAACGGTTCTGATGAGCTGCTGTTAATGCTCGATTATGGAATATTTTATGAGTTTATCCCAATGGACAAATATAAGGGTGAAGATTCTGTTGCAATTCCTTTGGAACAGGTCAAAGAAGGCATTAATTATGCTATAGTCATTTCCACCAATTCCGGATTATGGCGATACCTGATTGGAGATACGATCAAGTTTACCAATCTTAAACCATTTAGAGTCAAGATCACTGGAAGAACGAAGCATTTTATCAATGTATTTGGAGAAGAATTGGTCATTGAAAATGCAGAGGATGCATTGGAAGTAGCCTGCTCAAAATTTAATGCAACTGTAATGGATTTTACCGTGGCTCCCATTTTTATGAATGGAGATAAAAGTGGTGGTCATGAATGGCTCATTGAGTTTAAAAATCCTCCCGAGAATGTGGAAGATTTTGCAAATTGTCTTGACCAGGCACTCAAAGAATTGAATTCAGATTATGAAGCCAAAAGATATCTCGATATGACGATAGGAATGCCAAGAGTTCATAAGGCTCCGAAAGGTCTCTTTTATGAATGGTTAAAAAGCAAAGACAAACTCGGAGGACAACACAAGATCCCCAGATTGAGTAATACAAGGGATTATCTTGAGGAGCTTTTGGAACTTCATCAAAGTGAAGCAGGCTAATTTACAATAATATCATTGGTAATCCAGGCTTCACATAAAATCTTAAAGTCCGAATTCACATCGGCTGTCTCTTGCCAGGCTTTATAGTCTATCCAGACAAAGCCCTGATTTCCCCATCCTTTACCCCAGGAGTTCACCACTTTGAAGGCGTTCATATCATCGTCGTATCCCACAACCAGCATGGCATGTCCTCCATCTCCAGATTCGAATTTTCTATAGACATAAATTCCGTCCTTATCTCTGGCTCCAAAATAACTTCTGTCAATTGTAACAGCAATTACAACAGGTTGGTCATTTAGCAAGTAGGCCTTGGTTTGTTCCAAAGCGAGATTTTCATCAAGATAAAAATAGCCATCTATTCTATTTGGTTCTGCCAATGTTTTTTGCAGGTCATTGGGCTGCGTCTCACAGTCGTTTTGATTATAAGGCATAATCGCCCAATCAGCAATTCCCTGGTTTTTAATGGTGTCAAGGGCATCTTGAATAACCGAACCGGCACTACAATCACTTACTTTAATTTGATTGTAAATATAAGCCGGGCTCATCTGATTGTCCATGTTGAGTATACCATTTTCAAAATCCTCATAATTTTCCTGATAACTTTTTAGATAGTATCCAGTTGCCCATGCTACGCAGGAACCCTGTTTGCCTTGAGATCCAACCTCAGGTAAGAATTCGGAAATATCATAGTCACTCGGCATTTGGATATCAATATCAATTTCTGCAACCGGCGCATCCGGTGTGCCAAATCCATAACAGAATCCACCCCCTAAACCAAACTGAAAGTCCTCCTGGACCTCTTCGTTATCTTTAATATTTTCAATAACAGGGTCGCCCTCCTCATCAGTAGTATAGATCACTCTGTCGTTTGTTTCAAAATCAAAATCACTGCTACAAGAATAGATTAAAATGACAAGCGCAAGAAGAGAGAATTTTTTCATAAACTGGATCTGATAATAATTGTTTATCAACTCTCAAAAGCTATGCCATGAATTGTTAAGATCATTTTTCCCTGTCAATCACGTAGGTCACCATTGTAAGTAAAGATTCTTTGTAGGAAGATTCGGGGTAGTCATTTAAAATATCAAGAGCCCTTTGTTGGTACTCATTCATTTTTTGAATCGTATATTCTATTCCCCCATTTTGTTTTACAAATTCAATGACCTCTTTCACCCTGGTTTTATCTTTGTTGCGGTTCTTGACCGAATTGATGAGCCATTTGCGTTCCTTTTTCGAACAGTGGTTGAGAGTGTAGATCAACGGTAGTGTCATTTTTTGCTCCTTAATATCGATTCCTGTGGGTTTCCCGATTTTTTCTTCAGAATAATCGAAAAGATCATCCTTGATCTGAAAGGCAATACCGATCAATTCACCGAATTTTCTCATTTTCTCGACCTCATCCTTTGGAGCGTCAACAGAAGTAGCACCAATGGCGGTGCAGGCCGCTATAAGAGTGGCTGTTTTTTTTCTGATGATCTCAAAATACACTTCTTCTGTAATATCCAGCTGCCTGGCTTTCTCAATTTGCAGTAATTCTCCTTCACTCATTTCCCTTACGGCAATAGATATATGCTTTAGAATGTCAAAATCATCGTTGTCTATGGATAATAAAAGTCCTTTGGAAAGAAGGTAATCACCAACCAATACGGCAATTTTGTTTTTCCAAAGTGCGTTTAATGAGAAAAAGCCACGACGCCTGTTACTGTCATCAACCACATCATCATGCACCAAAGTAGCTGTGTGAATCAATTCTATAATTGATGCGCCTCTATAGGTTCGCTCCTTGAATTGACCATTAGAGACCATTTTTGCTACCAAAAAAACGAACATAGGACGCATTTGTTTTCCTTTTCGCCTAACGATATAATGCGTGATTCTATTGAGCAGGGAAACGTTGGAGATCATGGAAGCTTTGAATTTTGTTTCAAAGAATTCCATTTCCTTCAGAATGGGAAGCTTTATTTGTTCGACTGTTTTCAAGATTTGAACAATTTACAATAAAAAAGTTATCTTTTTTGTTCAATTTTTGCCCAGGAATCCCTTAAAGCAACCGTGCGGTTAAAAACCAATTTGGCATTGGTAGAATCAGGGTCTACATTAAAATAACCCAATCGCTGGAACTGAACACTGTCTCCGTTTGAAACTGTTGCCAGACTGGGTTCCACATAGGCCTTTTCTATTACTTTAAGTGAATCAGGATTGATGAATTCTTTAAAATCTTTCTCCTTATGTGAATCAGGAGCCTCATCGGTGAACAATCTGTCATATAACCTGACTTCCGCTTCCAAAGCGTGTTCTATTGAAACCCAATGAATGGTACCTTTTACTTTTCTCATGCTCGCTTCGCTGCCACTGCCACTTTTAGAATCGACATCATAGGTACAATGAATTTCAATGACCTCACCATTGTCATCTTTCACCACCGAATTGGCCTGAATGATATAAGCGTTTTTTAATCGAACTTCTTTGCCCAGTTTCAGACGGAAAAATTTTTTATTGGCCACCTCTCTAAAATCTTCCTTTTCGATATATAATTCTCTTGAAAAAGGAACTGTTCTGATTCCTGCATCTTCATCTTCCGGATTATTTTCGGCTGTGAGTAATTCTTCCTTTCCTTCCGGATAATTTGTAATGACTAATTTTACCGGATTAACCACGGCCATTACTCTTGGTGCGGTTTTGTTCAATTCTGTTCGAATATGAAATTCAAGCAAAGCCAGATCGGTTACGTTGTCTCTTTTGGCGATACCTGCTGTCTCACTAAAATCGCGAATTGATTTAGGTGTATATCCACGCCTTCTTAGACCTGATATGGTAGGCATTCTAGGGTCGTCCCAGCCATTTACATGTCCTTCCTTAACGAGTTGAAGTAGTTTTCTTTTACTCATTACCGTGTAACTAAGGTTCCTTCTGGCAAATTCTCTTTGTTTAGGTCTTACGCTATTTTGATCATAAACCTGATCGAGAAACCAATCGTATAATTCTCTGTGATTTTTGAATTCTAAGGTACATAGAGAATGAGAGATCTGTTCAATATAGTCAGACTCACCATGGGTCCAGTCATACATAGGATAGATCTTCCAGTTCTCTCCTGTGCGATGATGTGCTCTTTTCAAGATCCTGTACATCAATGGATCGCGCATCAGCATATTGGAGGATGCCATATCTATCTTGGCCCTTAAAACGTGAGACCCTTCTTCTAAATCTCCATTTCTCATTTTTTCAAACAGGGCAAGATTGTCTTCAACAGTTCTATCCCTAAAAGGGCTATTTGTTCCGGCTTGTGTTGGTGTTCCTTTTTGTTCAGCGATTTCTTGAGAGGTCTGATCATCAACATAGGCATTGCCTTGTTTGATCAGTATCACTGCCCAGTTGTATAATTGTTGGAAATAATCAGAAGAATACAGTACCTCAGCCCATTCAAATCCTAGCCATTTGATGTCCTTTTTTATGGCATCAACGTATTCCTGCTCTTCTTTTTCAGGATTGGTATCGTCGAAACGAAGATTGACTGGGGCATCATATTTGTTCCCTAGCCCAAAATTTAGGCAGATGGACGCTGCGTGTCCTATGTGTAAATATCCATTTGGCTCCGGCGGGAACCTGAATTTTAATAGAGACCTTTCCATTCCTTTTGCAAGGTCTTCCTCAATGATTTGCTCTAAAAAATTGAGAGATTTTTTAATTTCCGACATAGCTGCAATTAATGAATGGCAAAATTAAGCAAAATTGCCTAGTAAAAAAGCTGAAAACAGATAAAGTTAAGCGCAGTCAAAAGTGCTTCAAAACTGTTTAAAAACCAAGAACCAACTTTGCGATATAAAAGAAAATGAAGATTCCAAAAATATCATTGCTAGTGGTAATAAACGGACCAGTCGCAACGGCCGGATCAATTCCGTTTTTGTCAAGGATCAAGGGCACAAAAGTACCAATAAGAGAGGCCATAATAATCACAATAATAAGGGAGATTGAAATTGTAATACTGATATTGATATTATAGTTTAGAAAAAACCCAAAAACAAAGATCAGGGCTGCCAGAATGATTCCATTAACAATACTCAGCCCAATTTCTTTGAACATCCTGTTAACCATACTTCCTTTAATATCATCATTTGCCAAACCCTGCACGATAATTGCTGAAGACTGCACCCCAACGTTTCCTGCCATGGCCGCGATCAAGGGAGTAAAAAAGAACAATTCTGGAAAACGCGTCAAAGCATCTTCAAATCCGCCCATAATGGCGGCGGCAGCTAAACCACCTACAAGACCAAGAATCAACCAGGGTAATCTTGCTTTGGTTTTATCTAATATACTGTCATCAGCATCGATATCTTCTGTAATACCAGCTGCCATTTGATAATCTTTTTCAGCTTCTTCTTTAATCAGGTCAACAATATCATCAATCGTAATTCTTCCAATAAGCACATTATCGTCATCTACAACTGGAATGGCTTCCAGATCATATTTTTGCATGAGCCTGGCAACATCTTCTCCCTTGTCATTGACATGCACTGAATCCACTTTTGGAATATAGATGCTGGAGATATGGTCTTTTGGTGAAGCCACAAGTAAATCTTTAAGCGACAATCTACCTATAAGATGGTTTTCCTGGTCGACGACATAAATAGAATGTACCCTTCTCACTTCCTGTGCCTGTGACCTCATTTTCCTTACACAAGCAGGCACCAACCATGTCTCCTTAACCTTTATCAATTCCTTTGCCATCAAACTACCAGCGGTTCCCTCTTCATAACGTAAAAGCTCAACAATACTTTTGGCATGGTCGTCATCTTCAATTTCCGAAATAACCTTATGAACACGCTCCTCCGGAAGTTCAGAAATGACATCGGCCGCGTCATCAGTGTCAAGTTCATCTATTTCGAAGGCAATTTCCTCAGCCGAAAGGCTTTTTAGAATTTTTTCCCTGTCATCTTCATCTACCTCCAACAATGCCTCAGCTGAAACTTCAGGGTCAAGAAGTTTAAAAAGATAGGTAGCATCTCTAGGCCCAAGATCTTCTAATATTTCGGCAATGTCAGCTGGGTGCTCTTCTGATAATAATGTCAGTAAAGTCTTTTCTTTTTTTGCGCTTATAAGCACTTCAATTTTCTCAAGAAATTCTTTAGTGATCTCTGATCCCATCTTTGGCAAGACTTTTTGTTAATTCGATGAACTGCTGAACGCTTAATTGTTCAGGTCGTTGAGCAAATATAACATCTTCCTTCAATTTATCTGATATCTGGAAAGATTTTAAACTGTTGCGCAAGGTTTTTCGCCGTTGGTTAAAAGCTGTTTTTACCACTCTGAAGAAAAATGGCACATCAACAGGTAGCGTGTAATCCATTTTTCTTATCAGCCGAATAACCCCTGAATCTACTTTAGGTGGAGGGTTGAAAACGGTTGGAGCTACGGTGAACAAATATTCGACTTCGAAAAAAGCCTGTGTCAGCACAGAAAGAATGCCATAAATTTTGCTTCCCGGCCCGGCAGTGATCCTTTTTGCGACTTCTTTTTGAAACATGCCGCTGAATTCAGGGACATGATCCCGGTATTCGATAGCTTTAAAAACGATCTGAGTGGATATGTTATAAGGAAAATTACCAATAATAGCCAGAGGAACCCCCTTAAAATAGGCACTGAGGTCCATTTTTAAGAAATCAGTATTTATTATTCTATCTGAAAGATCGAGGTAATGGGTTTTCAAATACTCAATTGATTCAGAATCAATCTCGACTACCCAAACGGTTATATCTTTTTTGAGAAGGTACTTTGTCAATACACCCATCCCTGGTCCGATCTCCAGCACGTTTTTGTATCCTTCAAAGGATAAGCTGTCGGCAATTTTAGACGCGATTGCTTCATCTTTCAGGAAATGTTGGCCCAAATGTTTTTTGGCTCTAACGGTCATATTTATTCAAGATGATTAATTAAAAAATTCCTTGACGATTTTCATTTCTGTTCTGAAAGCTCCGAACTTGTTACCAAACTTTTTATAGATATCCTCCCTAAGGCGCGGAGCGTCTTCTTCATAGTATTTAAGTAGAAGCTCTTTCGAGGAACAAGTATATTGTACCGAATAGGTAATGCCTCCCAGCTCTTCTTTAACCAGCACCTTACTCATAAGGGCCTTTGTAAATTTTCCGGTAGCCAGAACTTCCGGGATATGGATATCTTGCATCCAAATGATCCAGTTATCGTGAATGCTTTCGTCAACATTTAAGGTTACATTATAAATATACATGGTATTTAATTAAAAATTAAAGGTAGGTTTATTCGTTTAATAATCCTTTTTTGATGGTTTTGGTTTCGAATCCGGTCTTTTGCCAAAGCTACAATTCATCTCCTCTCAATTTTCTAAAAGAGACTCTTGCATCTACTAAATAGATGCTTGACGGAAACTCAAAAATGATGCGTTCGAACATTGCTTTTGCCTTTTCCGGATCATTGAGGTGGTCTCTGTACAATATCCCAAGTTTGAAGATACTATCATCAAATAATAAGCTTTCTGGATGAAAATCTAATAGGCTTAACAAATTGACCTCGGCTGCCGCGTAATCTCCGAGTTTGTGGTAATATGCAGCCTGACTAAATAACGCATCATCTTCAATTTTCCGACCTTTGAATTGAGTCAAAACATAGGATAGCGTATCTATAGCCTGCTTGTATTTTTGCTGAAAGCCTAATAATTCGGCCCTGGCATATATTTGAAGGCCCTCATTCAAACTGTCTTTGTCAATATTATTGCTAATTTTCAGGCTTAATTCCAAGGCGTCATTGGCAATAAGTTGCGATGTGGAAGATTTCAACACTTTCAATTGATTTTGAGCCCATTGAAAGTCACCCTTAAAATAAGAGGTACGCGCCACCTTAAATCTGGCCTCCTGCGCCAGTTCGCTATTTTTTAAGTCATATTGTATCTTGGTATACATAATCAAAGCCTGATTAAATTGATCTGTAAACACGAGAATGTCAGCAATTTTCATTTCAATCAATCCCTTTTCAAAAGGAGTATTGGCACTTTCCGAAATTTTTTCAAGATGCTGGATGGCTTTTTCTGGCTTATCAATATCATAGGTTAAGAAATTTGCAAAGGCAAGATGCAATTCTAACGTCTCTTCACCATATCCATAATTGAGGATGAGTTGCTCGAATTTTGCTTCAATACTATTTCTATTCCCCCCTTTTTTTATAGATACATTTTTAATTTTCAACAAGTATATTTCAGCAAATAAAGCAGATTGTTGATTCATAATTACTTCTTCAGCCTTAGATAACATGAATTCAAATGCATTTTTAGCCGTTTCAAAGTCTTTATTCTCAAACGAAAGGTATCCTATTTCTCTTATCCTTTCAAGGCTTCCTGGCTTTCGGTTGAATAATGATTTCTCTTGAGTGAGTGCTTTTTTATAATCTTGCTGTTGCATAAATAACCAACTCAGCAGAATATTCCATGCATCTTTGGGATTCGCCTGAGCTCTTTTTAACAGGAGTTTTCTAAAAAGCACATTATTTGGGTCAGTTTTATCATTAGTAATGAAACTCGCAACATATCGCTGAACTGTTGAAAAGTAGTTCTCATTTTTATCGACAAGATCGAGATAGAGATCAAACATCTTTTCCAAGTCGCCCTTCTCCCCATAAATTTGAGCCTCACTAATCTCGGTGTTTAACTTTGGATTGAGCTGTTTTGCAATTTGATACGAGCGTAAAGCCTGATCCAGCAGATGATTCTGCCTAAAGGATCTACCTATCATAAAAGCGTAATTGGGTCTTTGTCTCACATACTCTAAAGACTGGTCATAGTATTGTTCTGCCAAGGTCGTGTTGCCCTGTAATTGGTAATTGTATCCTAACTCAATGTAGAGATAGACCTGTTCGGGAAATCTCTCAATCTGTTCTTCAATAAGCGCTTGTGCTTCACTAAAAGATTCAACCTGCTGATAACAAGTCATTAGCGATTTAAAATAATCCTGCCGTATCGGATTGTTTTCGAAAAGGGGTTTATACAATAGGATGGCTTTTTTATATTCTCCTTTTCTAAAATAGGCATTGGCCAGTTCTGCGCTTTGTGCGTTGCCCTTTATGGAAACAAGAATGAATATGACAATGATTGCGAACCTCATAATACGAATGGTTAAAAGTATGCTTTTCCTTTCATTTTCACGAATTATCTAATTCGTAATATTCGTTAAAATTATTAGTATTGTCTTAAAAAATTAGACAATCTCATTAGAAATTCTGAACAATGTTAATGTTTTAATAAAATAAATTGCAAAATGTAACGTTAATTGAAAACAACAGTCTTAAATAATATAAGACGACAGTAACAAAAACCTTAAAGTTATGAACGAAGTAAAAACATTTTACGAAAGAGCTAAGCAAAGTGCAACGAACCATATGAAAAATGGTCAGATCAATGATTACTTGAATGATTTATTAATTATGAATCACTACAAGAAATTATTGGATGCTGCGTAGCTTAATGCCTTTAGATCGAATTTGTCTATTGTATTAATCGATCATATCAAAACCGGTATAGGCCTGCAATACCTTGGGTATCGCAATACCTTTTTCGGTTTGACAATTCTCTAAAAGTCCGGCCAAAACTCTCGGTAAAGCGAGGGAGCTACCATTGAGTGTATGTGCCAATTGACTTTTCCCACCTTTATTTTTAAAACGCAGTTTTAATCGATTTGCCTGAAATGTCTCGAAATTAGAAACAGAACTAATTTCAAGCCATCTGTTCTGAGCTGTTGAAAAAACTTCAAAATCATAGGTTAGCGCTGCTGTGAAACCTAAATCCCCTCCACAGAGACGCAAAATTCTGTAGGGTAGCTTTAATTCCTGTAAGATGCCTTTAATGTGTTCAACCATTCCATCAAGTGCTTCATAAGACCTTTCTGGATGTTCAATCCGTACAATTTCAACCTTGTCAAACTGATGTAATCGATTCAATCCCCTTACGTGCGCACCATATGAACCGGCTTCTCTTCTAAAGCAAGGTGTATAGGCGGTATTACAAATTGGAAAATCGCTTTCCTTAAGCAACACATCCCTGTAAAAATTAGTAACAGGTACTTCCGCTGTTGGAATAAGGTAAAGATTATCGATGCCAACATGATACATTTGCCCCTCTTTATCAGGCAATTGTCCGGTTCCATACCCGGAAGCTTCATTGATCAATAAAGGTGGTTGTACCTCAGTATAGCCCGCGTCCGAATTTTTATCGAGAAAATAAGCAATTAATGCACGTTGCAGCTTTGCTCCTTTTCCTTTGTAAACAGGAAAACCTGCTCCGGTGATCTTATTTCCCAGTTCAAAATCAATGATGTCATATTTTTTACACAGATCCCAATGAGGCATTGCCTTATCATGAAGCTCTGGGATGTCACCTTCTTTGAATACCACTTCATTATCTTCTTCAGAACTTCCTGACTTAACAAGGGCATTAGGAATATTAGGGATCTGATACAGCAATTCGTTCAGTTCTGTTTCAATTGAGCTAAGCAGCTCAGACAAAACTTTAGAGCTCTCCTTTAGCTGTCCAGTTTTTTCCTTGGCGATGTTTGCTTTTTGAACCTCTCCTGATTTAAATAATTTCCCTATTTCTTTTGAAATTTTATTGCTTTCTGACAAAGTATTGTCCAGTTCGGTTTGAGCCGAACGTTTCTTACTGTCGGCATCAAGAACTTTATCGATCAGGGCTTCGGCATTTTTAAAATTTCTAACAGCAAGACCCTTAATAATCAGATCTTTATTTTCACGAATGTAGGGTAATGATAACATATGCTATTTTTTGACTTGCAAAGATAAGTAATGCGCTTGTAAGAAATAAAGCTTATTTGGAATTCATTAGCCAATTCCTGGCCGATTTTTCATCTTTAGATATTTGCACAGCCAGTTCTTCGATGCTTTCAAATTTTTGTTCATCTCTTAAGCGCTGCAACACCTCAATCTGCATTTTACTGCCGTAAAGATCTCTTTGAAAATCGAGAAGGTGGATTTCAATGGTTTGGCCTTTACCACCAACTGTGGGTCTATAGCCAATGTTCATGATGCCAAATACAGATTCGCTGTTGAAATGCGCTTGAACTACATAGACGCCTTTTTTCGGGATCAATTTATAATCTTCCTCTATGTCTAAATTGACCGTGGGAAAATTGATTTTTCTGCCTACACCTTGACCTTTAATAATCCTTCCAGTCAATAGATAGTTATACCCAAGGAATTTGTTGGCTGTAATCATATCTCCACTTTCTATGGCTTTTCTGATTTTGGTCGAACTTACCGATACATTTTCGATTTCCTGAGCTGATATTTTTTCGACGATAAAACCGTATAGTTCACCATATTCAGTAAGTTGTTCAAAATTTCCTTCCCTGTTCTTCCCGAAATGATGATCATAGCCTATCACTAACCTTTTAAGTTGCAATTGGTGAACAAGTATATTTCTCACAAAATCAAGGGCCGAAAGTCTGGAGAATTCCTTGGTAAAAGGCTCGATGATGAGATTGTCAAGACCGAATTTTTCCAATAGCTGAATTTTCTCCCCCATTGTTGTGAGCATCTTAATGTCGTTACTATGGTCAAGAACCCTTCTCGGATGAGGATAAAAAGTGAGTATCATCGATTTTTCGAATCGGTTTTTTTTGATTTCATTCAACCTTTCAATGATCTTTTGATGGCCAATGTGCACCCCGTCAAAGGTTCCAATGGTGAGTACGGATGACTGATCTTTATGATCATAATTTTCAATGGATTGATGAACTCTCACTAAGGGGGTATTAATAATTTATATTTTCGTCTATTTGATCAATAATCTGAGGCACTTTGTTCACCTTAAAAGAAGTTCTGATCTGCAAATTACCTTCTCTGTGGAACAAGAATAAGCTACCCTGCTGTATTGGAAAATAACCCATAGACCCCTTACAATAACAAATTCGTCCAAATATCATTTTTACTTTTTTAAGCTCTATGTCTTTGAGAATAATTTGCCTTTCACTCTGATCAAATTCAAGATAAACATACTCTGAATAACTACTGTCGACTTCATCCTTCCCTACCTTTCGCTTATAATGAAATTTAATAACAGTCTTATTTCCTGTTGTGATCTCAGGGTACATTTTACCAGTACTGTCATACAGAAGGTTCAAGGTTGAATTCTTTAAAACTTCAAAAGAACAATTTCCATCTTCAGGACAATTGATATGGGGTGGAGGAATGATTTGCTTCTTTTCCTTTCCCTGCTCCTTATTTGCGGCACAGGAAGAAAGGACAAAAATGAAAACTAGTATGATACAATGTCTCATGTAAAATAGTTACGACCGTTCCATAAAATAAAATGACTGATCTTATATTATTGAAGCAAAAATAGCTTTTTCAAAGCTTTGAAGAAAGTTTCTTGACGAAAAATACAATTCAAAATATCCTTATGATTTCATTGATTACCTTCATTTTTTTGATTTCAGAAGGACTGCAACAGGTCGAAGCGCTTCATTTTTCAATTGATTTGCTTGAACCACTAATTAAAAAATTCATAGTTTTGTAATCCCTCAATTCATAACAGGTATAATAATGATTAAAAATCATCTTAAATATTTCACACTCTTACTTTTCTTCTTTACTAATATTTTGTTTGCTCAGCAGAGAAATTTATGGTCCAGAATAAGTGAAACAGGTATTCGTAATTCAGAAATGAAAAGAAAAGTTAACCTGAAACAATACAAACCTTTTGCCTTAGAATTGACTGCTTTAAAAGAAGATTTAAAAGCTGCACCAAATAAAAGATTGTATGCCGGTCGGTCTAATACGAGAATAGTTTTCCCCGATGGAAATGGACAAATGTTGACGTATCTGATAAAAGAGGCCTCAGTGATGCATCCTGAACTGGAGAAAAAATATCCTCAAAACAAATCTTATGCGGGTGTTTCTGAAAAGGATGGTTCTAAAAGAATACGTTTTAGTATCAATGAGCTCGGGTTACATGCCATTATTATGGATGTAAAAGGAGAAGTACAATATATAGAACCACTTACTAAGGATAAGAAGAAATACAGAATCTTTTATGGAACCGACCTCGATGTAGAGCGCGATTTTGAATGTTTAACCGGAAGTAGTAAAGAGCTTTTTAAATCGAGCTTTTTAAAGATCACTGATGATCTGAAATTAAGAACCTACAGGCTTGCTTTGGCTGGCACCGGTGAGTATTCACAATTTCATATTGAAGAACAAAATTCAGGAAATGGAACTGATGCCGAAAAGAAAGCAGTGGTCTTGGCTGCCATGACGACTGCTATGACTAAGGTCAATGCTATTTTTGAAAACGATCTGGCCGTTACGATGCAGCTCGTGGCCAATAATGACGATCTTATATACCTTGATCCGAACACCGATCCCTATACAAATTTTGAAGGACCAACCATGTTAGGTGAAAATCAGGCTAATTGTGACGCTGTTATCGAACCCAAAAATTATGACATTGGCCACGTTTTCAGTACCGGAGGAGGTGGGGTTGCCAGTTTATCTGTTATATGTCGTGATGGTGTTAAGGCAAGAGGAGTCACAGGTTTACCTGAGCCCACAGACGATTTCTTTTATTTTGACTTTGTGGCGCACGAAATGGGGCATCAGTTTGGGGCTAATCATACCTTTAATGGAGATCAAGGTACATGTGGAGATGGCGATCAAAGAAATGAAGCAACTGCTATAGAAACCGGTAGCGGTTCCTCCTTAATGTCTTATGCCGGGCTTTGCGGTTTACAAAATGTACAGGGAAGTGTTGATCCCTATTTTCACATCATCAGCATTGAGGAGATACGAGCTTACGTTACAGGAGTTACAGGTGGTGGCTGTGCAGAAGAGTTGGACCTTTTGTTAAATCAGAACGTGCCCTTAGTAGATGCAGGAGAAGATTTTACCATACCTAGGGGAACTCCTTTTAAGTTAGTGGGCTCTGGATCAGACGCCGACGGGGATCTGATAACTTTTTCATGGGAACAAATAGACAATGAAATTACAATAGCACCACCGAGTGAATTCTCTACGTCAGGAGCTTCATACAGGGCGCATGTGCCGTCCTTGAACCCTGTGAGATATTTACCTAGTTTGAATACGCTTGCTACCGGTGTGGTCTCTTCTACATGGGAAGTAACGCCAAATGTGGCAAGAGAATTGAATTTTTTGCTCACCGTTAGAGACAATAATATTGAAGCGGGTCAAGTGGCTTCAGATGATTTGAAAGTAACTGTTACAGACGCGGCAGGACCGTTTTTGGTGACTTCTCAAAATACGGATGAGCTTGTCTGGACCGCTGATACACAAGAACTGGTTACCTGGGATGTTGCAGGAACGGATGCAAATGGATTGAATGTGTCACAAGTGAATATCTTATTGTCTACAGATTGGGGTAAAACTTTTTCGACCGTTTTGGCTGCAAATGTACCTAATGACGGATCGCAAATCATTACAGTACCTGAAATCAAGGTTTCGCAGTGTTTTGTTATGGTTGAGGCTATAGGGAATAATTTCTTTTCTTTGAATACAAATAGCTTCTCAATTGGCCAATTTAATGAAATTTGCACTATCTACGACGCTGTTGATACTCCGGTAGCCATTCCGGATAATGACAGAGAAGGAGTATCTTCTGTGATAAATATATCGGAGAATGTCAATGTGGAGGATATTAAGGTGATCCTGATATCGAAAGACGATCAACCTGATACAGATGATCAACCTGGGATTACCCATACGTATCTTGAAGATTTGACCATTACACTTGAAAGCCCGCAAGGAACCGTGATAGAATTGATCAGTGGGGCTTGTGGTGCAGCAGATGATATTCAGGTGATAATAACAGATTCAGGAGACCCCTTAAGCTCCTGTAACAGTGAGAGTCCTGGTATTTCGGGAATAATTAAGCCTAACGAAGAGTTCTCGGTGTTTAATGGTGAGAATACTCAGGGCAACTGGACCCTAAAAGTTGTTGATGATGCTGAAGCCGACAGCGGCTTTTTACAAGCCTGGAGTTTGGAAATTTGCAGTTCAGAGGCTGTCTTGGGTGTTAACAATTATGTTTTTGATGATTTTACGGTTTTTCCAAATCCTTCAACAGGTAAATTTATAATCAAATTTCAATCTGAAGATGCTGGAGACGTAGATGTTTTTGTTTATGATGTGCTCGGAAGAAAGGTCGTTCAGAAAACCTATAAGAATCTGTCAAATGATTTTGAGCAGGAAATGAATTTGCAGGATGTCGCTGGAGGTATTTATATACTTAGTGTTAAACGAGGTAACAAAATGTCTTCTCATAAAATTAGAATCAATTAATTCATATTTAAAAATTCAGGGGGGTAATTTTTACCATTTATCATATTTTTCGTTAAAAATTAAGTGAAATTCGAAAAAAATTGTATTTTTCCCTATTCTTAACTTACACAAATTTATTTTATGAACAAGATTTTAGCCGTTCTCGTGCTCTTCTGCGGGTCGATTATGTTTGGACAGACTTCGATTACCGGAACGGTAATTGATTCAAACACTGAAGAACCAATACCCGGTGTCAATATAAGGGTAGTGGGAAAGTTTGTCGGGGTCTCGACGGATTTTGATGGAAAATTTAGCCTGAAAGTTAATGACGATGTTCCTTTTAATGTTGAAATAACATCTGTAGGATATCAAAGTCAAACTGTTGAGGTCACATCTGATAATCAGGAACTGCAAATTGTTCTTGCAGAAGACGAAACGTCATTGGATGAAATAGTGGTTTCTGCATCAAGAACGCCGGAAAGCATCCGGGAGTCTCCTGTAACGATTGAAAAAATCGGCATCAGAGACCTGAAAAGTTCTACTTCTGCAAGTTTTTATGATGGACTTGAAAATTTAAAGGGCATTGACATAAACAAGGGAAGTTTAACATTTAACTCTGTTAACACACGTGGCTTCGCTACTTTTTCAAATGAAAGGTTTGTACAATTGGTAGATGGTATGGATAACGCTTCGCCAGCATTAAACTTCGTGATGGGTAATCTGGTAGGAGTCAATGAGCTGGATTTGCAAAGTGTGGAGATTATTCCAGGTGCTGCCTCCGCCTTATATGGTGCGAATGCATTTAATGGAATTTTATTTATGACAACTAGAAGTCCCTTTGATACGCAAGGAGTGAGTTCGTATGTAAAAACAGGATTGACGATGCAAAAAGCAGCTGGTGACAATGTTTTTTATGACATTGGCGTAAGGCTGGCTCATGCGTTTAGTGAGAAGTTTGCCGCTAAGGTTTCACTTTCTTATTTAAAAGGAACTGATTGGTATGCGAATGATGATGCGATGTATTCAAATGCAAATACTTCAGTGGGTGAACCTGATGAGATTTTGCCGTTTAGATCGAGCCCGGCACACGATGGTCTTAACATTTATGGAGATGAGGTGTCACTTGACGCCAATAACACGAACTTAAATGAAGTGGCACAGCAATTGGAGGCCATGGGAATTTTACCCGGGGGAGCCAGTAACCTCGTTCCTGCGGTGAATGTTGCAAGAACAGGTTATCTTGAGCAGGCCTTTACAGATTATAATGCCGAAAGCTTGAAATACGATGCTTCTTTCCATTACCGGCCAAAGGGAGATGATCTTGAGATCATTTTTAATACCAGGGGAGGATATGGATCAACCATCTATCAAGGGACAAACAGATATTCGATTAAAAACTTCTTATTACAACAACATAGACTTGAAATCAGAAACGATGACTTCTTTTTAAGAGGTTATATGACCACTGAAGATGCGGGAGATTCTTACGACATGCGTTTTACGGGAATTAATATGGCGAAATACAGAGCAGCAGAATGGTTTGGGGCTTATGCAGGAGGATATGTACAGGCTGTATTGGGTGGTGCGAATAACGATCAGGCGCATACTTCAGCAAGATTATTTGCTGATTCAGATGAAACAACAACACCAAAACCAGGCTCAGAATTATTCAATCAATTATTTGATGAGATCACCTCTGATGGTGACCTTAATACTGGATCTAAATTCATTGATAAAACAAAAATGTATGTAGGTGAAGGAAATTATAATTTTGCCAGGTTACTCGATGACAAATGGGACCTTCAGGTAGGGGGTTCTTATCGTCAGTATTCTTTGAATTCTCAGGGAACGATATTTACAGATTACAATGGCCCAATCAAATAC
Organism: uncultured Flavobacteriaceae bacterium; assembly: GCA_964595535.1. Classification (GTDB taxonomy): domain Bacteria; phylum Bacteroidota; class Bacteroidia; order Flavobacteriales; family Flavobacteriaceae; genus Lutimonas. Next base: position 48,971 of record CAZQRD010000002.1, read on the forward strand.
AGTGAATATGGAGCCTATGTGCAGGCCATTAAAAAATTATTGGATGACAGACTTAAACTTCAGGCCTCTATTCGTTATGACAAGAATGAATTTTTTGACGGTAATGTGTCACCACGGGCTTCGGTAACCTATTCTGCAGGTGCTTCGAGAAATCACAACTTCAGAAGTTCATTTCAAACAGGATTTAGAAATCCAACTACTCAGGATTTATTTATTGGGCTTGATGCAGGACGTGCTATTTTGGTAGGGTCATCTCCCGATAACTTAGACCGTGACTTACCGAATACTGAATTAACAGGAAGAAAGGTGTATAGTGATTCTTATACATCATCATCGGTAAGTGCTTTTGCTGCGACAGGAAATCCAGCTCTTTTGGAACCGATTACAACCGGATTGGTGCAACCCGAAAAGATTAAGTCGTTTGATTTGGGATACCGTGGCGTGTTTGGGAAAATTTCAGTAGATGTGGCAGGATATTATAGTAGTTACGAAGATTTCATCAGTAATACAGTTGTGGTGACGCCTATTTCAGGTACTACTGCAGACCTATCGGGAGTAGTTGATATCGCTACTGGTAATTTTGAAATCTTTCAGACATACACCAATTCCAGAGCAGATGTATCGTCTTATGGGTTTACTATTGGTTTAAATACAAAATTGTTTAAAATATTGGATTTAGGAGTTAATTATACATTGGCGAAATTTGATTTCGATCAGGAATCTGATCCTGATTTTTCTGCCGGCTTTAATACTCCGGAGAATAAGTTCAAAGTATCATTGGGAAGTCCAAATATTATTGGAAACTTAGGATTCAATATAAATGTTAGATATAGTGATGAGTACTTGTGGCAGGCAACGATTGCCAATGCTGTAATTCCGGCGAGAACTGTAGGAGACGTTCAAATTAATTACCAGGTTCCAAAGATAAAATCGATGTTTAAAATGGGCGCAGCCAATGTTGGAGGCAAAGAATATCAAAGTGCGCCTGGTGCTCCATTCATAGGGTCGCAATTCTTCGTATCATGGGTGTTCAATCAATAATCATATAAAATAATAAAATAATGTTTAAAATAAAATATATATGGGCTTTATTGGTAATTTCTGTACTTGCTTCCTGCGAGGAAGGAAAGTATGACCGAGAAATTACACCACCTATTGAGGTAGTTTCAGGAGAGGCTGATTTTACCAGATATGTGGCCATTGGAAATTCGATAACTGCAGGATTGGCTGATGGTGCCTTGTTCATTGCAAGTCAAACCAATGCTTACCCAAATTTACTGGCAGAAAAGATGAGCCTAGCTGGTGGAGGTGATTTTTCACAACCCTTGATGAATGACAATACAGGAGGATTATTGTTGGGAGGTGAAGTAATACAAGGGCCAAGATTATTTTTTGACGGTGAAGGTTTAAGCGTACTTCCTGGTACTCCAACTACTGAAGTTTCAAATATACAGCCGGGTCCTTATAGCAATATGGGTGTTCCCGGAGCAAAGAGTTTTCACTTACTGGCAAATGGATACGGAAACTTAGCCGCATTAGAACTAGGTTTAGCAAATCCGTATTTTGTAAGAATGGCCTCGAGTCCGAATGCAAGTGTTTTGGAAGATGCGCTGGCTGCCAATCCAACATTTTTCAGTCTTTGGATAGGAGCCAATGATGTTCTTGGTTACGCAACTTCGGGAGGTGACGGTTCTGACTTAATAACAGATAAAGCTATGTTTGATGGCTCTTTGGCAGCACTTATAGGCTCTTTAACTGCAGGCGGGGCTAAGGGAATTGTAGGAAATATTCAGAACGTTTTGCAGAGCGCGTATTTTACCGCTGTTCCGTATGCTCCTTTAGATCCTTCAAATCCTGACTATGCCGAACAGATTCCTTTATTAAACGGAGCCTACGCCCAATTGAATCAGGCCTTTGCGTTTTTAGGAGTTCCTGAAAGGTCAGTAGTTTTTTCTGAAACTGAAGCAAGTCCTATCGTGATATATGATGAGTCGTTAGCAAATATTTCTGTTCAGCTGAACCAAGTGCTAATTCTTGGGGGCTTGGATCCTCTAACGGCAGGATTGTTATCGAATCAATATGCCCAATCAAGGCAAGCCAATGAAAATGATTTAATCACACTTCCCAGCCAAAACGTTATTTCTACGCTCAATACTGAATATTTTCAACAATTAGTCGGAATGGGAGTTCCGGCTGAGTTTGCCGGACAACTATCCGTAAACGGCTTGACGTATCCTTTGGCTGATTCATGGGTACTGTTACCTTCTGAACAGGATGAAATTATCGAGGCCACAATAGGTTTCAATCAAACGATTGAACAATTGACGGCCAATGCCGGTTTGGCGTTTTTCGATGCAGCACAACTTATGGATGACATCGCTGAAGAAGGCTATTCCAGTGATGGCTTTAATATTACTGCGGCTTTTCTTAGTGGTGGCTTATTTTCACTTGACGGGTTGCATTTAACAGGAAGAGGAAATGCCCTTGTTGCCAATGAAATGATGAAAGTGATTGATGCTGCATATGATTCCAATTTTGAGAAAGCAGGTGTGCTCAATGATTTAGGAGATTATCCGGTGATTTACTCTCCAGCGCTTCGATAATAATTGTAGACGTAAGAATACTTATAAAGATCCGCCCCTGGCGGATCTTTTGCTATAAAAAGTTTTCATTTCGATGAAATAATTTGTTATGGTATTTACTCAGATTACCATTCATTTGACAAACGGTTAATAGGGGTTCCTACCAAGGTGATTTAAATGATCTACAAAGACAATCCTGAGGGCCTTGTTGATTATATCAATAATCATAAAAACCTGCGAGTGGACTAGCCTGAAATATCCTCAAAATTACCTTCCAGAAGAGGTTAAAATGGCCATGGTAGAGTATATTAGGACTTTAAAAAAATAATAATAAAAAAGTTTAATTTTTGCATTAAAAACATATCTTTGCATCGCAAAACAAAAATGCATTTAAATTCATTCTGAGTAAGATCAGAACGGAATAAGATTAATAAATATTTTATAAGAATGGCAAAGATCACAGGTAAAGTTTCTCAAATTTTAGGAGCGGTAGTCGACGTTGAATTTTCTTCTGAGAATGAACTCCCGAAGATATTTGATTCGTTGGAGATCACCAGAAAGGATGGCTCTATATTGATACTTGAAGTAGAACAGCATGTTGGTGAAGATGTAGTAAGATGTATCTCTATGGATTCTACCGATGGATTGAGCAGAGGAGTGGAAGTTGTTTCAACAGGAAATCCTATTATGATGCCTATTGGAGAAGAAATTTACGGAAGACTGTTTAATGTGAATGGAGATCCAATTGATGGGTTGAAGGCACTTCCAAAAGACGGAAAGAATGGTTTACCTATTCACAGATCAGCGCCAAATTTTGACGAACTTTCAACTTCTACAGAGGTTTTATTCACTGGGATTAAAGTAATTGACTTGATTGAACCTTATTCTAAAGGTGGTAAGATTGGTTTGTTCGGTGGAGCCGGAGTTGGTAAAACAGTGCTTATTCAGGAGTTGATCAACAATATTGCAAAGAGCCACGGTGGTTTATCAGTGTTTGCAGGAGTAGGTGAAAGAACTCGTGAAGGAAATGACCTGTTGAGAGAGATGCTTGAATCAGGCATTATCAAATATGGTGCGGAGTTCGATAAATCAATGGAAGAAGGAGGATGGGACCTTGATAAGGTTGATATGCCTGGATTAAAAGAATCTAAACTTACTTTTGTGTTCGGTCAGATGAATGAGCCTCCAGGAGCACGTGCTCGTGTTGCCCTTTCAGGATTGACTATTGCAGAATATTTTAGAGATGGAGCCGGAGACGGACAAGGGAAGGATATTTTATTCTTTATTGATAATATCTTTAGATTTACTCAGGCTGGTTCTGAAGTGTCTGCACTTTTAGGACGTATGCCATCAGCTGTAGGTTATCAGCCAACATTAGCGACTGAGATGGGTTCTATGCAGGAGAGAATTACTTCTACTAAGAATGGTTCAATTACATCTGTACAGGCGGTTTATGTGCCTGCGGATGACTTGACAGACCCTGCACCGGCAACTACATTTGCTCACCTTGATGCGACGACGGTACTTTCCAGAAAAATTTCTGAATTGGGTATTTATCCTGCGGTGGATCCCTTAGATTCAACTTCGAGAATTTTGAGCAGAGAGATTTTAGGTGATGAACACTATGATACGGCACAAAGGGTAAAGGAAACTTTGCAGAAATATAAAGAATTACAGGATATCATCGCGATTCTTGGAATGGAGGAATTGAGTGAAGAAGATAAATTGATCGTTCACAGAGCCCGTCGTGTACAAAGATTTTTGTCTCAGCCATTCCACGTAGCGGAACAATTTACAGGTATTCCAGGAACTTTAGTAGATATTAAGGATACCATTAAAGGATTCAACATGATTATGGACGGTGAATTAGATAAATATCCTGAAGCCGCTTTTAACCTTAGAGGGACTATTGAAGAGGCTGTTGAGGCTGGAGAAAAAATGTTGATCGAAGCATAAAACCATAAACTATGTTTTTAGAAATTGTAACACCTGAAGCAAGTATCTTTCAGGACGAGGTTGAATCAGTAACTGTTCCCGGAGTTGTAGGACAGTTTCAGATTCTCAATAATCATGCTCCCGTAGTATCTTTGCTTCAACAAGGTAAAGTAAAGATTCAAGGAAATTTCACTATTGAAGAGGCCTTTGAACGAAAATTCTCAAATGGTGACAATGGAAGCAAGGTTTTGGAGATCAATAGCGGCACAATCGAAATGAATGATAATAAGATCATTATACTTGTAGACTGATCTTATAAAATCACAATAGAATAATTTAATCCTCACGACTTCCGTGGGGATTTTTTATAGATATAGGTTCATACCAAAGCTCAGCCCGTTTGATTTTGGAACGAAACGGCACACGCCGCCAACACAGATCAACCCCCCTCTTTGTCGCCCGTAATTGAGGGAGAATTTGGTTTTCTTATATCTAAAAACACCTCCAAAATTATAGTAATGTATTTTTTCAAGTGAATTGTCATTTCCATAATTGTACTGGTCAGTGACATAAATTGAGAATTTTCTTAAAAAATTATATTCAATCAATCCACCGGCCCAATTCTTTCTATCGTCTTTTGTCCAAAGATGTTCTGCCTGAATCCTTATTTCATTTTTGCCATTGATGGTATAATAGACATCTGCTGAGGCAATATTGGTGTTTACAGTTCCTGTTGACGCTTCAAGCAATTCCATATTGTAAAACTGGTTTATCCAGTACAAGGATGTTCTCCATTGATCGGTCCACTGATTTTTTAGTTCCAGATTCACATCCGTATAATATTTGTCTCCATATTTGAAAAAATCAGAAGTATACTGTCGGTTTTCAAGATCAAATTCAGTTTCTAATCCATACCATGAAGCATAGTTAAAAGCCAATACCGTATTGTATTTTTCAGCCAGGCTGTTTTTTTTAGAAAATTTGTAAAATACATCTATCTGCTGACCAATTTCTCCAGCCTTCCCACCGGTTAAAAAACTCAACTGTGTTTGGGCCTGATATACATAAATGTTTGAAAGCCCAACATTGTGTTGCTTGGTAAGCGCTGGAAGGTAATTCACTATCAGTTGATTATATATATTGCCGTAGCTGTTTCTATCGGTATAGAATGACATATTCTCGAGCCTCCTGAAGGTGGCATCAAATCCGAATCCAGATTTAAAATAGCCAATATTGAATGCCAGAGCGCTACCTGAGAACAAACGGCTGTCTATAACATTTTCGAATTCGACCAATGCATCTTTACTTTTGTATACGTATTCCAAATGACCGTATAAGCTCTTTCCTGAATAGGTCAATTTTGATGAATAGAGATTTGTAAATTCTTTAAAATCAGGATTGTCAGATTCATAAGCTTCATAACGACTCACAATTCCCAGATCTAGATCGAATCTTTTACCAAGACCAATTTCGGCATTCAAACCCATAAGTGTACCGTTTGAGATGTCAAAGCCAATTTTTTGTTTGCCGAGAAAACCTTTAAATTTGACTTTTTTAAACGCTTCATACGTTATATGAGCTCCCACCAGGGCATTGTTAAGACCTAATTGTCGGTCTTCCCATGATCGAAAGCTCAAACCACTGCTAAATTGGTCAAAAAGGTATCCGGCAGATAGTTCGAGTTTTTTATGAGTATATACTACTGAGAACATGGAAAATCCAAATTTTTCGTTGAATTCAGGTGCATAGCCAAGTAAGGCTTCTTCTAAATATGATTCGAATTGCAGAGAAACTCTGAAACGACTTTTAAAATAATTGAAACGAATGTAATTGTTTGATCTGACTTTGGTGTCACCCGGATTTATAACTTTATCATCATCGTTGTATAAGGTGATCAAAGATTCCAGACTGCCCGAAAAATCATCAAGAAATTGGGCACTGACTGTATTTACTAACAGAAATAGAACGAAGGCAAGAACATGTCTTTTCACAATTTATTTACTGTTTATTTCCACAATCTTTTTAAATAGTTCATTCTCATCACCATTAAGATAGCCCGTGTGTTCATAAACGATCTTATTTTGATAAATGATCAGCGTGTGTGGGATGTCGATAATGTTCAATGTTCTTTTAATTTTTTGATTCGTGTCAAGATACACATCAAATTCCCATGAGTTTCCATTGATCATAGGAACAATTCTTGAAACTGTACGCGAATCATCGATCGAGATCGGAACTAATTTTGAATTGAGTTGATTTTCTATATAACTAAAATTCTTATTAAAAGCATTAAGTTCTTGAATACAGGGTTCGCACCAGGTTGCCCAAAAACTAACGATGAGGGCTTGATCCTCACTATTTACGTTCAGATCGAAGCTATCGCCTTCAAGACTTTTTACATCCATTTTTGGTAAGGTCTTTTGAGCATAAAGGGCTGAGCTCAAGAGAAGCACCAGTAAAAAAAAATGTTTCGTTTTCATCCCGGTTAGTCAACAAATATGAAATCGTCATAGAATTCATCCCAGGCCCAGAACAATGCAAAAAATGCAATTGGTGATACTAATCGCTCCCCTGCTCTCGGACCCTCCACAGCTACTCCAAATACATTCCAGTAATTATCGTCACTATCCTTCATAACTATGGGAAACTCATTTTGAACTGCTTCGAACTCAGCATTGCCATCATTGATATAAGAGGTAATATAGTGTTCATCGCGATTGCCGATAATAAGTGTTTGTTTGTTGGCAATAACATCAAATAGCAGTGTAGTATTTTCGCCAAAATCATCATAATGATAAATAAAAATTTTAGTATTTTTTACGTTTTCAGCACTTCCAATTTTCTGATTGAGAGATCTTCCTAACACCCCATATACATCATCTCCAAGTTTTACATCGGGTTTATTGGCTTCGACTTCCTGACTTGAATTGGTTATACTTGAAAGTGAAAAGACCATGGCATCTGGAAAATTTTCCCTTACCGTATTCCAGGTCATTTCAATAAAATTAAAGGTAGTATTGAACTCATTGGTATATGGCCCCTTTACAGATTGAACCAACATTTGAGACCAGAAACTTTCACTGGCTTCATCCCAAAGAATTACATTGTCGTTTAACAAATAACCGGAGGCTCTAAGAACAAAATTATTATCTCTATAATCTCTGTTCATGACTAAGGCACTATGGGTTATGGGGCAATAGGTCATGGAAAAGGATACATCTCCTATATTATCGTTAACCGATTCAAATTTACTTAGGTAAGAATATGGATATATTCTTGTTTCGTTTCCCATATTTACTACAGCTACAAGAGCGTCGTCTGCAATAAAATCGATATCCTTAACCGGGAATAAAAGAGGGTCCTTTGCAAGCGCAAAAGGCCTACCTGATCCATTAATGAGTCCTATAGGAACAGACCAGCCTTGGTTGTCTACAGTTTGGTTTATATCTTTTCCAGGACTGCCTTCAGAATCACTGCCGCAAGAATAAACAACAGATAGCAATAACAAAAGTAAAAATAGCTGTTTCATATGGATCGTTTATGCAAATAGACGTTTCTGTATACATCTACTTACAAAAAATACTCACAAATCAATTCAATTGGCTATGCTCCAGATATTAGATCTGTCCTGTGATCCACTTATAAATATCATTTCCATTGGCAAAAAGTAACAAGGAAATCAAGATGATAAAGCCTGTGACCTGCGCATATTCCAGAAATTTATCACTTGGTTTTCTGCCACTGATGATTTCATAAAGGGTGAAAACCACGTGTCCGCCATCCAGGGCAGGAATGGGTAATAAATTCATAAAACCAAGCATAATCGAAAGCAATGCCGTTATACTCCAAAAGGCTTGCCAGTTCCAAGAAGAAGGGAAAATACTTCCAATGGTTATAAAGCCTCCAAGCGACGTTGCACCCTTCTTTGTAAACACGTATTTGAATTGACCCATATAATCTTTTAAGGTCCAGTATGCCTTAGCAAAACCTGGTTTGATACTTTCACCAAATGAGTAATCCTTATGACTTAAGGTAATCACATCTTCGGTGTAACCTTTAGGGTAAACACCAAGTTTAAGATCTTCACCAGGAACAATCATAAAAGTTTCGCTTGTTCCTTCACGGTCTACCGTCACTTTAATTTCATTGTTCTTTGGATTGTTGACGACAACGCCTGTAAATTCGTTCCAATAGTTGATCTGATCATCATTGACTGCGGTAATTATATCTCCTTTTTTTAAGCCTGCTTCAAAAGCCGGAGAACCGGGAATAATACTATCAAGGATGGCATGGATTCGGGGATTAAAAGGATCCATATTACCGGTTTGCCACATTTGTAATCCAATATCTTCAGGCAAATCAATAAGCTCTCCGTTACCGTCCGGGTGAGTCACTTCAATGTTTTCCACATCTCTAAGAAACAGATGCCTGTTAACGTCAAGGACATCCACAGGAGCCTCACCATTGATCTTAACAATTTTGTCACCATCCTTAAATCCGAGGTCTTTAAATAAATCTGATACATAGAACCCTTCTTTGACATCTTCGGGAGCCACATAATTATCTCCCCAAGCCGTGAACATCATGATATAAATAAATATTCCTAAAATAAAATTCACAGTAACCCCTCCAAGCATAATGATCAGTCTCTGCCATGCCGGTTTCGATCTGAATTCCCAGGGCTTAGGTTCTTGTGCCATTTGCTCCTTGTCCATGCTCTCATCGATCATGCCAGATATCTTCACATAGCCACCGAGCGGGATCCATCCTATTCCATAAACCGTATCACCAATTTTCTTTTTGAAAATGGAGAATTTATAATCGAAGAAAAGATAGAATTTTTCTACTCTGGTCTTGAACAATTTGGCTGGGATAAAGTGGCCCAATTCATGTAAAACGATCAGAAGAGATAAACTCAACAAGAACTGGGTAATTTTTATAAAGGTTTCCATTGATAAATTTCAAAATTTAAACGACGACAAATGTACACTTTATGAGCAATATTAGGAAATGAGTTTTCTGAAATAGTTGTTAAAAACGTTATTTTTTCAGAATTGTCTTATGCAGGCTGCCTTGATCGGTATCAATGATCACTAAATGCAGTCCGAATTCGAGCCGTTGTACTGAAATGCTGTTTTTGGGATCTGTTTGTTCAAGAATTTTTTTCCCAAGAACATCATAAATAGTGATCTTTCTGATATGAATGATACCCTTGCTGGATATGTGTAGTTCATCGGCTACCGGGTTAGGATAAATGGAAACAATACTCTCCAGACTATCCTGATCCAGCCCTAATACTGCCCGGTTGTTTCTTGAGATCAGATGCGTTTCAGGATCTATTTGTATCGAAGCCACCTGAAAATTCAATTGAACGCTAAACAATTGCTGGTCTTGAGATACTTCCAGTCGTAATTTTTCTGATTCTCCGGAAGTTCCGTTAACTATTATGGGCAAGGGCATTTCGAAAAAAGAAACGGAGGAATGCGATTGTTGTTGATTCACCTGAAAATGTAAGGCTTGATCGGAAGCATCCTGGCTCCATACGACTTCGTATAAAGGGTAACCCTGGCCGTAATACCAATCATTAAAGAATTCATCAAGACCTTCGCCACTGGCCGCTTCCAAATGCCGTTGAAGGTCGGAGGTCCTTGCATATGCGTAGGCGAGTTGAGGATCTGCAAGATAGTTTTTCACCCCATCGAAAAAGGCCTCGTCACCGAGTTTGTATCTGAGCATATGAAGAATCATTGCTCCTTTTCTATAGCTTAAACGGCTGTCGAAGATTCTGGAAACTGAGCTCGTATCAGTTACAAAGGTTGACCCCGATGTTCTTGACGTGACATCATTTACAACGGCCTTTCTCCATTGAGAAAACACGGCTTCGCCGTCAAAATTTTCATAAACAAGACCATCAAGATACGTAGCGAATCCCTCATTTAACCAAATATCCTCCCAGCTTCCACAGGTAACTTTATTACCAAACCATTGGTGTGCCAGTTCATGGGCGATCAATCCGCGACTCCATCCACCCATAAAAGTCATGGTGGTATGTTCCATGCCACCGCCCCAACCAAATTGCGCATGTCCATATTTTTCCTTGGCAAACGGGTATACCTCGAAAAGATCGTTATAAAGTTGCATGATATTTGGCGTAATAGCCGTACGACTCTTGGTCGAATTCAAATCTTCAGGATATACATAGTTGACAATGTCGAAGCCGAGTTCCGGGGCGTTCTCTTTATAAACTGAATAGTTTGTTACGGCAATGGCGATCAAATAAGCTGGAATAGGATATTTATGACGCCAGTGCGTAAGGGTTGATTGAGAATTTGATGTTTCGGAAATCAACAAGCCATTTGCGGCGGCCTTATAATTTTCGGGATGTTTAATGTAGATGTCGATGGAATCAATTTTGTCGATCAGATCCTGTTTACATGGCCACCAACCTTTAGCTCCATAAGGTTCTGATAGCGTCCATAGCACTGGAGTATTTCCTGCACCATGAGTGCTGATTTCAAAAGACCCAAACCCTGAACTAACTGGATTTCCTTGATAAAATATGGTTAAAGAATCAAGAACGCTCTTCTTCTGGGTTGAAGGGAGACTGATGATTAATTCATCATTGTTGTTTTGAGTAAAGGCCAAAACCTCTCCTCTTTGTTGCACCTCCGAAACCTTCATATTACCTGCAAGATCAAAAACCACCTCTTCTATGTCGTTCAAAGCAGTAAAGTAGCTCGTCACTTCCCCTTTTATTTGTGCGACTTCAGGGTCAACTTCCCAAAGAAGTCTGTGATAATTCACATCGTAGTGGACTGTATTTGGATTGGCTTTATAAGCGATTTTTTGAGCCGAATATTCTTTTTCTGAAGATGCGATCTCCTTGAGATAATCGAGATCCATAAAATCTTGCTCCTGGGCCAATCCGCTAAGGAAAAATAATAGTAGCACGTGGAGCAGTAAATACTTCATAAAGTTTATTTTTGTATTTCAATAAGCAATTTTTCAAGAATTTCAAAGGTACTAAATATGTATTTAATCGAATTTTTCAAGAAGTCGAAGTCTACTTTAATATTTCTTTTTTTCTTTACATTGATTTTTGTTCCTATTCTTTATTTTCTGGTGAAGCCTAAAAGTAAACTTCCGGTATATAATCCTGTTGATGTGAACCCAAGATTGGTCGATGATGCTGTAAAACACATCAATCGGGATCATCGAATAGGTGATTTTCATCTTATCAATCAGAATGGAGATTCGATAAGTAAGAATGATTTTGAGGGTAAAATTTACGTTGCCGATTTCTTTTTTACCAGATGTCAAACCATTTGCCCCATTATGGCGATCAACATGTCAGAACTACAGGAGTATTATAAAGATGACGTTGATTTGAAATTTCTTTCTCATTCTGTCACTCCAATAATTGACAGTGTTTCTGTACTCAGGGCCTATGCCGAAAAAAACAAGGCCATAGACGGAAAGTGGGAGATTACAACGGGTAAGAAAACACATATTTATGAGTTGGCGCGTAAATCTTATTTTGCCGTTTTGGATGAAGGTGATGGAGGAGAACAGGATTTTATCCATACTGAACAGTTTATACTCGTTGACAAGCAGAAACAAATCAGAGGATTTTACGACGGAACAGATGCAAGAGAAATAGAACGAATTATCAAAGATATTGAAGTGCTTAAATCAGAAGATTGATCAAGGCCCTGGCCCAGCCCAAATATTTTCTTGTTTAGTGATAATTATCAGTTTTAAACAAATATTTTTGCGTAATTTCGCATGGTATTTATATTTAATCTAAATAAAAATTGAGTACCAGTATCGCAAATTTACGGGTTGGAGAAACAGGAATCATAGAGGATATATCATTTGATTGTATTCCGTTGTCACTTCTTGAAATGGGTTGTATGCCGGGTGAAACTGTAGAATTGATCCAAAAAGCACCTTTAAAGGACCCCTTGTATATTCGTGTAAATGGCAGCCATCTTGCCATCAGAACAGAAACTGCGTCACAAATTCTGATAACCAAAGCATAATCCATGCCTGAACATAAAGCCATAAAAGTAGCTTTAGTTGGCAATCCTAATACTGGAAAGACTTCCTTATTCAATCAGCTCACTGGTTTGAATCAAAAAGTGGGTAATTATCCTGGTATTACAGTTGATAAAAAAGTTGGAAAGGCCAGATTGTCTGATGACTGCTATGCTTCTATAGTTGATCTTCCAGGAACTTACAGTATCAACCCAACCACAATTGATGAAAATATTGTTTTGCAAACCTTACTCAATCAGGATCACGAGGATTTTCCCGATGTGATTGTTGTAGTTGCGGATATAGAAAATATTAAAAGAAACCTTCTTTTATATTCACAGATAAAGGACCTGGAAATTCCAACAATACTTGCCATTAATATGGCAGATCAGTTATCTAAAAAGGGAGTGGAGATCGATCTGGAACAACTAAAAATTGAATTGAAAAGTGACGTCGTACTCGTTAGTGCCCGAAAAAATATTGGAATTGATACCCTAAGAGAAGTTATTCTTGATTATAAGCAACTGGATACTTCGACACTTGCGCATATTTCAAGCAAGATTGATGAGAAGTATTTCGAAGAATTGGAAGAGAAATTTCCTCGTCTTTCACTCTATAAGACCTGGTTGTATATTACCCAACTCGAAACATACGATGATTTGACCGAAGAGGAAATCGCCTTGGTCAATGTCTATAAACAGGACACGTCGAGACTTAAAAAATTCCAGCATAAGGAAACTATCTATCGCTATCAGCAAATAAATTCTATTCTGAAAAAGACCTATAAGGTTGACCGATCAAAGGCAAGAGATCTGAGGAGCAGGTTAGACAGGGTACTCACGCACAAGATCTTCGGGTATATCATATTTGCGGGAATTTTGATGATGATTTTTCAATCGATATTCGATTGGGCCAGTATTCCAATGGATTATATAGATGCTTTTTTTGCAGAGCTCAGTCTGCTGGTTCAGCAAACACTACCGGAGGGAAGTTTAACCGACTTGATCAGTCAGGGAATTATACCCGGAATTGGAGGCATTGTGATTTTTATCCCTCAGATAGCCATACTTTTCCTTTTTGTATCTATCCTTGAAGAGACAGGATATATGAGTCGTGTCGTGTTTTTAATGGACAAGATCATGCGTCGATTTGGCATGAGTGGTAAGAGTGTTGTTCCATTAATATCTGGTACGGCATGTGCCATACCAGCGGTTATGGCTGCACGAAATATAAGTGGCTGGAAAGAAAGACTCATTACGATTTTGGTGGTTCCCTTTGTTACCTGTTCGGCCAGACTTCCTGTGTATGCGATTATTATAGCCCTAATAATTCCTCAAGACCGTGTGTTGGGTATATTTAGCCTGCAGGGGTTGACTTTGTTGGCCTTGTATCTTTTAGGCTTTGGAATGGCCATTGTTTCGGGATATCTTTTACATAAAACGCTTAAGGTTGAAGGTAGAAGTTTCTTCCTGATCGAAATGCCCGATTATAAATTACCGTCTCTTAAAAATGTTTTTTACACGGTGATAGAAAAAACAAAAGCCTTTGTATTTGGGGCCGGAAAAATTATTCTAGCCATCTCTGTGATTCTTTGGTTTCTGGCGTCTAACGGTCCAGCTTCATTTGACTCGGCTGAAGTCGATTATGCACTATCTAATGCTGGGGAAATTAGCGAGGGAGTAGATTACAAGGAAGCTCTTGCCTCCTATAAACTTGAGCATTCTTATATTGGAGTTATGGGCAAAGCAATTGAACCTGTAATTAAACCCCTTGGTTATGACTGGAAGATTGGCATAGCCCTGATTGCATCATTTGCAGCGAGAGAGGTTTTTGTTGGTACTTTGGCAACTATTTACAGTGTAGGAAATGACGACGCAGAGAATACAACCATAAAACAGCGTATGGCAGAAGAGATCAATGAAACTACTGGAGAAAAACTCTTTAATGTACCAGTTGGGATGTCGCTTTTGGTATTTTATGCCTTTGCCATGCAATGTGTGAGTACACTGGCGATCGTAAAAAGGGAGACCAATAGTTGGAAATGGCCCATGGTTCAGTTGGTTGGAATGGGACTGATTGCCTATTTTGCATCTTTTCTTACCTTTACGCTTCTAAATTAATCCACATGATCCAGCAGATTCTAATATATTTGGCAATTTCTTTGGCTTTGATCTTTTTGATCAGAAAATTTTTCTATAAGCCAAAAAAGAAGAATTCCGATTGTGATTCAGACTGTAATTGTTAATGAAACTTAAAAGGATTGTCTAAGTTTCTTTGTAAGGATTCCTTAGATTTATATAATTTATCTATATTTATCGCAAAGTTAAAGGGAAGCATGCTTCCAATAGATAGTCAAAATCAACTCTAATTAAGTTTATATGAAATCAGCTACTTTACTCAAATTACTTCTAATTACTTTTTTTCTTATCGGGCAAATTACTGAGGCTCAGATTAAGATAGGTGCCAAGGTTGGCTATAGCGTTGGACGGATAACCGACAATTCTGATAATATTTATGTTGAAGATTATGAATCAACTTCAGGTGTTGATATAGGGATATTGGTCGAATTCCCAGTTTCGGAATTATTTTCGTTACAAACTGAATTGTTATACACCCAAAGAGGAGGAGATCGAACAGGAATGCAACCGATACCAACTGCTGCCCTTGATGCATTCGGATCGGTGGATCAACTAAATTATATGCTATTCCTTCAGGGAGAGGATCCGGTTAGCGATTCAAATCCAATGTACGCTGACTTCAATAATATTTCTGATCTTAATTATATTGAAATTCCAATTCTTGGTAAACTGGGTTGGGGTGAAACCTGGAGATTTTATGTTGAAGCAGGACCTTATATTGGTTTTTTGGTTAGTTCTACACAAGTAACCAGTGGCACAAGTCTTATAACACTTGATGCTGCAGGACAAAATCCTTTAATTGTTGCCAATCCTAATTACAATCCCTCCGATCCTACATCAGGACCTTTATGGGTGCCGGTGCCTCCTCAGTCATTTGATGCCGAAACAGATACAAAGGATGAATTGAATACCTTAAACTTTGGTTTTCACGCAGGTTCGGGCCTAATCAGGAAAATTAACGATAAACACGAGATTTACCTAGGATTCAGAGGTGCCTGGGGTGCAAAAACCATCCAAAAAGATGCAACATTTGGGGAAAGTCATATTGGTGGGTTGGTATTTTCTTTGGGATATACGTATACTTTATAGCATAAAACTCTAAAGAGTGTGTTTTTAACTCTTTAGAGTTTTATGGACCTTGTTGTACCAAAATTATTTTTTCCAGTTGTGTTTCAATAACTCTTTTATAAAGCTCTTTCACAGTTTCATAATAATTGGGGGAAATAAGAGGAACGTTCAACTTAGTTTGCGAACTTATTAAAATTTTATTGTTTTTAATTTCAGTTTTTAAAATATAACTCCCCATTTGATCTGGTAGTGAAAGGGCCAAATCAGCTGGCTTGGATTCAACTAAGTATCCCTCAGGGATCTCCAAGCTAATTTTGGTATCGTTTTTCCAGGGGGATCCGAAATCAATAGGATATAATCTTTCGTCTAGTTTAAATGGACTTTCATTGACTGTCAGGAAGAGAAGAGGTGATATGTAAATTTTACCTCCTATAAGATCAGCCTCATTATCTTTATTAAATTTAAACATTTCTGTGAAGGGTTTCGAGGCTTTTTCTTTGTTTTGAAGACGAATTTGCTGAATTTCAATGTCCTGATGCTCAGTTTCCAGAGAAACAGCCACATCATCTTCACTTTTGGCCTGATATAAATTTCTGTGATTCAACGCATTTAGCCCATGATAGGTTGAGATCATGGTCCCTTCAAGAGAGCCCTGAGGGTTGAGTTTGGCGTTGAGTTTTACAATTCGGGTGTTATACGTTTTTGGATACAAATTCACTGATGTCGAGCTTCCGTTTTCACGAATCAATCGTCCTTGCCAGTTTAAATCTCGTAAAGGAAGTAAGTTTGGTTTACCATATTTTTCTGTCGCATCCATTAATATAACTTCATTGTTTATTTCGACTCCAGCAATCACGTAATTGAAACCGCTTTTGGTAGGGAAAAGAGGTATCCCATGAGACCTGGTACTCACCAATATAGGATTGGCGTTAATTCCAGCATTTCTCAGCATAGCCACTAAAGTTAAATTGATCTCAGCAGCGTTTCCAACACCTTCTTTATAAGCATTATCAATTCCTTCTCTTCTTGAATACTTGCTATTGGTTTTATTCCAGGTCATTTTCGATTTGACCAAATCGAAAATGATCGAAATTTTTTCATTCGAACTATTCAAACCGGCAATTGCTGCTTCAAGGTCATCACTAAAATGCCTGCTTGATTTTAATTGTTTCCCAAAACGGGGATTGTCATAAATGGTTCTTGTAACATCTTTCCATGTAGTATTATAATAAGTTGATGCTCCCGATGGCGGATTGTAGGATGAAATTTCAAATTGAACTTTTGCACGGTAGTTATCCATATTGTTTACATATGGTTCACTTATTAAGGCGGGGACATCATTTTCTTTGACCGTGTACCGGTTTTCTGCAATTTTGACACTGTTGTAATCAGTTGTAGTAGTTGAGACATGGGTACTCATATCTCTTGATGTACTCGAATTGGCATAGTTTTTTTGTACCCTATCCCGTTTGAGCTTTATGGGGTAATAAATACTGGGATATGAATTAAAAACAAAATATTCAGGGATTTGAATCGAAGATTCCAGATAAACTATCGGTATATCATACTGGCAAACCATGTCGTCAATAGCATAGACGTAAGGTGAACTTATTGAATACCGCCATTCTATCACACTTCCTTCCTTTACATTAGGCATGGTAAAGTTTTTTGCTTTCCAATTATCATTCAACTTGTCTTCATAGATATCCTGCTTTTCCAGTTTGGTTTTTGTAATTTTCCCATTATCCAGATTATATGTATACGCTTTTATCAAAAATGTTTCATTTTCGTTGCCTTCATAAAGTCTTATTTTTTGGGTGGCATATTTAAACCCTTCCGCTGAGAATATCTGAATTCGTTCATATACAGTAGTGGATAATGACCACCCTGTTAAATTATTGTATTCATAGTGTGTATTTCGATCTTTATAAAGTACAACCGCACAGGCTGAAGAGTCTTTTTTGTAAAAAGTATTCTCGAATACTGATTTGTTGATCTTACCGAATTTATCATTCTGTGCATTCAACAAATAAATGTGGCAAAAAAGAATAATAAATGAAATTGCGATTTTTTTCATAGCTATAACGATTTGGTCAATACAATTTTTAAATGATCAAGTTGGTTAATTTTTTTTCTGAATTTTCTGTAGGCGTCATAATCAGCAACACTATACAAACCTTGATTGATAAGTAGGGTGCGCTTGTAATTCAATTGTTTCTCATTTATTTTTTGAATTTGAATCGAATAACTTCCAAAAGGGGTCTTTAAAGTACTTGGCTCACCGATGGCCTCGATCTTATAGTTTTCTGGAAGGTTTATAATGACATCGTCTGTATCGATGAACCCGTATTTGATTTCCAGTGGAAGTTTTCTGTTTCTGATTCTTTTCGGTATATGTTGAGAGGTATTGACCATGTTCAATCTCACCAGCATTTTTTCACCGCTGTTTACAGCAAAATTGTCAGCGGAGAACTGAATATGTTCTGTGAAAGTGATGTCCTTTTCATTATTTTCAATTTCAATTTTTTGAATGTTTACATTATTGATCTCGTCGAAAAAACTATTATAGTAGGTGTCTTTTTCATTCTCATCCAAAAAGGCAATGCCGTAATGATCGTCGTATTGTATACCGGAGCTCTCAATGAAAATGTCGGCTTTAATCTTGCCGTTGTTGTCAATGTTTAATTCTCCTTTGATATCCTGACTGTTGTTCTCTGATGTATACTTTCTCGTACGAACAACCTTTCCACCCTCAGGTGTTACCACCAGGGCATCCCGATCATCAGTGAACGAACCGAGATGACCAAATGGAATTTTTTGATTAGTACATTCGAGCCAGACCGTATCCTTTTCAAATGGAACCATCAAAATGACATGATTGCTGTGCTGAAAAGCTATTTTAGGATCAAGGTTTACCCTTTCTCCCTCACCTGCATAAATTTTACTGTAATAGGAAGTAACATCTGCCTCCTCTAAAAGGGCCATAGTATAATTAGAAAGCCCTTTGCAATCGCCATACCCAAGTTCATCAACCTCCATGGCCGTCATAGGTTTCCATCCTCCTATTCCAATCTGAATACTGATATACCTTGTTTTATCCTGCATGTATTTATATACAAGTTCAGCTCTTTTTCTGGGGTCAATACTTCCTTTAACGAGTTGTTGAATAGCCGTTTTTGTAGCTTCACTCAATTCGTTTCTGCCGTTGATAAAATTGTCGTACCACCATTTTCCAAATTCGGCCCAGTCATTGGCCCCGCCAGCTTCCCCACCTAATTGAAATTTATTTGCAGCGAATTTGACATGCGGCCCAAATTCGTTGAAAACGGGGCTCATTAGTTCGTACTTAATAGCCGGGGCATTTTTTAAAGAATAGAAAAAACGACCGCGTTCGGAGTTTTTTTCAACCTTGTATTTTTCCAGGTTCACATCCTTGTTAAAAATCTTTATATCCTCAGGGTAGGTTATGGAATACGTGCTTTCCTCAGTACTTGCACCATAGAATTTAATGGGATACCAGGTTCTAATGAACGCAGTATTTGAAGTGGAAGTCTCATATTCATAGACTATAGTATACGGATAAGAGGAGGGCTGATGTTCATAATATAATACCCTGTCATCACTAAAGAGGGTTCCTCCATCAACTGCTGATACATCTGAAAAATCGCTTTTTTTTATTTTCTTAATTTCCTTCCCTGTGAAATCGAGTATTTTGGCCCCTACCGTTCTGATTTTTTTATGGTGATCATAATTTAAATAAATATGGCCATCTTCATCTCCGTATTTGTTCAAAACAGTGACAGCCACATTTTTGCGAACGATCATTTTTGAAAAACTCTGAATTTCTATATCTGTATGGTCATATCTGATGACTGCATTGGCATTGATGCGCAGACTATCCGGAATAAGAAGTAGGTTTAAATCTTGACTTTGGGCATTTAATAAAAGGCTGTAAACTGTGAAAAGGATAATGGTGACAAGATCTTTTTTCATATATGCAATTTAATTTATTAACGTCATTTCATTGAAACTATTGCTTGAATTCGGTATCAATTATAATAGTAACGGGGCCATCGTTTTGAAGGTCTATTTTCATATCAGCTCCGAAGGTTCCTGTTCCTGCCTTTTTCCCTAATCCTAATTCAATATCAGCAATAAATTGCTCGTATATAGGAATAGCAATCTCCGCTTTTGCGGCCTTGATATAAGAGGGCCGGTTCCCTTTTTTGGTGCTGGCCATAAGGGTAAATTGACTTACGATAATGACCTCTCCGTCTATATCTAACAAGGAATGATTCATGATCCCACTATTGTCATTAAATATTCTGAGATTTAAAATTTTTTTGCTGAGCCATTTGGAGTCTTCATAGCTGTCTGCGATAGTGATGCCCAACAGAACAAGAAGCCCTTTTTTTATTTGGCTTTGAACCTGGCCATCCACTTTTACCGAGGCATGGTTTACTCTTTGAATCACAGCTTTCATTTGATCATTTTGGATGAACGGGATAGCAAATAAAGTTAAAACATTGAAAAGCCCATATGACATTTATCATAAAATATTGAAAACAATGAAAAATATTAACATAATTATGCCTTAGATGATGAATTTATCCATCAAATCGTTAAAAATATTTTAAAATTCGTAACTATTTGTTCTGTAGTTTTCTTCCTCTCCCTCAAGGATTTGCAGGTAACTTCTATAGCGGGAAGCGGCTAATTTTCCTTCCTCCAGAGCGGTTTTTATGGCACATTTTGGCTCGTTAACGTGAAGGCAATTGTTAAACTTGCACAGGTGTTTCAAGGCAAAGAATTCAGGATAAAAATCACCTATTTCACTTGATTTAAAATCGACCACACCAAACCCTTTGATACCAGGCGTGTCAATGATATAACTTTCAGGTTCAGTCGGTATGGCAAACATTTCTGCAAATGTAGTCGTGTGCTGACCTTGTTTATGTTGCGTTGAAATTTCAGCGGTTTTCAATTTCAATTCAGGGTCAATGGCGTTGATAAGAGTTGATTTTCCTACCCCGGAATGTCCTGAGAACATACTTATTTTTCCAAGCATCAACTTTTTTACAGCGTCGATATTGATATTTTGCGTGGCGGATATTTCAAGGCAGGTATAGCCAATATCAGTGTAAATTTTCACTAGCTTATTTTTTTTTGCTTCCAAAATGGCGTCATTGAGATCGATCTTGTTGAACAAAAGAATGGCCCTGATATGATACGCTTCCGCTGTTGATAAAAACCTATCGATAAAAGAGGTAAAGGTAGGTGGGTTGTCAAGTGTTACAAGTAAGAAGGCCAAATCTATATTGGCCGCAATGATATGGGTCTGTTTCGATAGGTTGACCGATTTTCTTACGATATAGTTCTTCCTTTCGTGAATTCCCGTAATCACCCCTGTATTGGAATTTAGTTCCATTTCGAAGTCAACATGATCTCCAACCGTAAGAGGATTTGTACTTTTAATTCCCTTAGTCCTGAATTTGCCTCTGATCCGACATTGAACCTGTTTATGAGTCTCAGTCCTTACCCAATACCAACTTCCAGTAGATTTAATAATAACACCTGTCATGAAGGCAAATATACTTATTAAAAACACAAAAGACCGTAATGATCAATTACGGTCTTTTGCTTAATTGACTTAAATAAAATTAATTTTCGTCAGGTAAGGTTGTATAGTCATTGGCGTATTGCAGCATTTGCGCCGTAAAACTTTCAGGTTGTACCAATTCAACATCAACAATCTTCCCATTTTCGTCTTCCATAGGAACCAATACCGGGTTTATAAAACCTGAGTAAGGAGCTGACTTGAACTGACTATTTCTTTCAAGCACTTCTTTATGAATTTCTTGATTTACCTTTACTCCATATGTTTCAACAAGATCTTTCCCTGCCTGAAAATCTCCTTCTGATTTGATTCTTTGAATTTCTTTTAGAAGGTCTCCGAATAAGACTCTTAATTTATCATATTCATTTACTTTAAAATAAGTTTTTCCATCTTTCTTTACCATTTCTACCACGTTTTCTGCGCTTCCTTTTTCCATGACCCAAGCAGCCACTAATTGTCTGTTTCTCATATGCGCTTCCTCGATGTCATCACCAAGATTTAATCTGATCAATTGAGTTATTAAACCATTTCGAATATATCCGTCATAAGCCGCTTTTCCAATCGATTTGGCATTTGGAGAAATTCCGATTTCCACGAGTTTTTCATCAGGTAAATAATACAGCCCAACCAAATCAGCTCTGGCTTCTTCAAGAGTCGAAGAATAGTTTTTCAACGTTTCTTTTGGTGTACCCACACCCTCGTTCAGTTTTCCACTGGCATGCCCGATCACTTCGTGCAAGGCTGTGTGAAGTTTGTCGGCAAGTTGCCCGTATTCTTCTTCGGCTTTGATTTCGTCTTCATCAAAGGCAAATTCTTGTAATCGTCCACTACCGCCTGCATTGTTATACGTGTAAATTATATTGCCCAAGGAAACTGATTTCGATCCATGTTGTTCCCGGATCCAGTTGTTGTTAGGGAGATTGATCCCAATCGGCGTGGAAGGCGATGAATCTCCAGATTCAGAAGCCACGTTCACTGTTTTATACGATACCCCAACGACATTTTTCTTTTTGTGAGATGGGTCCAAAGTTGAATTATCTTCGAACCATTGAGCATTTTGGGCAAGTGCAGCCATTTTAGCAGACATTTCAAAATCCTTGATTTGAACTACCGACTCGTAAGATCCTTTATAGCCTTTAGGGTCATTATATACTTCAATAAATCCGTTGATATAATCAATATCTCCTTCTGTAGCCATGGCCCAAACAACATTGTACTCATCCCAGGTTTTCAGATCACCAGTTTGGTAGTATTTGATCAGTAATGCCAATCCTTTGGCCTGAGCCTCATTTTCTGCAACATCCTTTGCCTTTTCGAGCCAGAAAATAATTTGATCTATAGAGGCGCCATACATACCACCACTTTTCCAAACATTTTCTTTTAAACTGCCATTTTCTTTGATCAGTTTTGAATTTAACCCTTTTTCAACAGGTTGGTTTTTATCTGTTTTGATAGCAGAATAATAGCTGTCTACGTCCTCTGCTGTAACATCTTTACCGTAAAAATTGATCGCCGACCCTTTAATAAGACCCGTTTCAGCATTTAAATTAACTTTTTTCACATCTTCTTCATTAAAGATGACATCAAGAGGCTCTCCTTTAAGGTTTGTATCCGTTGCTTCAATTAGGCTTTCTAAATACTCCCTTGAAAATTGAGGAATAAATTTATCATTGGCATAATGATGGTGGATCCCATTGGCAAACCACACCTGTTTTAGATAGGTTTCAAAATGTTTCCAGTCATCTGAATTTTTATCTCCTTCAAACTTGGTATAAACACCTTCAAGTGCTCTTCGGATTTTGAGGTTATGTCTGTAATTTTGATCATAAGTGATATCTCTTCCGGCCATACCTGCCTGACTGAGGTAGTAAACATATTTTTTTTGTTGCAGACTCAGATCAGTAAAGCCAGGAACCTGATATCTCAGTATTTTGATATCAGCAAATTGTTCGGAAGTATATTCAAAGGAATCTTTTTGTTCATTTGAGACTTCTGTATTGACTGTTTCAGTTTGTTGCTTCTGACAAGAAAAAAATAGGGTAGAAGCCAGTAGAAAGGTTAGGAAATATTTAAATTTCATAAGATAGGGATTTGAGATTTTTTCAATTCAAATGTATAGAAAAACAGAGGTTTTACCAAATCAAAATTAATTAATAAGTACCTCATATTTAAATAATTAAGATTTAATTATTATATTTGACACACTGTTTTGCCAAACTTCTTCCAAATGAGATTTTTAAAAAATATATTTCTTCTTTTACTCGGTCTTTTTGTGATCGGTGCCATTTATTTGGCCACCCTTGATGGAAGCTATGAAGTGTCAAATACCAGAGCGATCAAAGCCGATCGCTTAGTTGTATTTAACGATCTGAATGACTATAGAAATTGGGAGGAATGGGGTCCATGGTATGAGAAGGATTCTACGATTAGAGTACAATATTCAGACAATAGCATTGGTGAAGGAGGGGCTTATACTTGGACATCGGATATAGAAGGAGGCGGGAGCATGAAAACGTTAAAGATCCTGAAGCCCGAAAGACTGGATCAGGAGATTGTATTTGAAACGCCTTTTGGCGATATGAAATCTGAAGTTTACTGGGTGTTGGAAGAATCTGATACAGGAACAGATCTTACCTGGGGAATGAGAGGTGAACTTCCATTTTTTTCAAGATTTATGGCATCCGGAATGAAAGAACAGTTAGCACCTATGCAGGAGCGAGGCCTTGAATTGTTTGATGAAAACTTACAAAGAAAACTTAAAATATATTCAATTGACTCGATTGGGGTTGTAGATTATAGTGGAGGTTTTTATTTGTATGAATCAACTTCCAGCAAGATAAATAATATGAATTCCAAGCTTATGGAGATCATGGAAGATATCGAAAAGTTTGTAGGGGACAACAATATTCGGTTGACAGGAAGTCCATTTACCATCTATCACAAATTTGATCAGGAGAATGGCACCACTATGTTTTCTGTGGCGTATCCTATAGCAGAGCGCATCATTAGCCAGGACTCCAATATCTTAACAGGTTATATGGAACGCGGAACATATTTCAAGGCAGTATTAACGGGTGCTTATAGCAATTCAAAGAAAGCGTGGGAAAAGACTATGTTCGACGCGTCTGGTTTGAAAGATCATTATTTGGTAGAGAGTGGAGAACCCTTTGAAATATATGTTAATCGGCCCCAAGACACACCGAATCCAGCTGAATTAGTTACTGAAATATACATTCCCGTAGGATTGAAATGATACATTAATTTATTACATCATTACATCATTACATCATT
>CAZQRD010000002.1:73738-82875 GCA_964595535.1 uncultured Flavobacteriaceae bacterium
ATTACATCATTACATCATTACATCATTGTATCATTAACTCATTGTTTCATTATCTCATTGTACCTAAAGCAGTCATGAACATGGTCATTGACCATCCCAATCGCCTGCATGTATGCGTATATAACAGTTGATCCGACAAATTTGAAGCCTTGTTTTTTTAGATCTTTAGAAATGCTATCAGATAGGGGTGTCATTGCGGGAACTTGATTTAAGTCTACCCATTCATTTTGAATTGGTTTGCCATCTGTAAACTTCCAGAAATAATTGGAAAAACTACCATGTTTCTTCTGTAATTTTATAAACGCCTGTGCATTGCCAATAGTGGCCTTTATTTTCAGTTTGTTTCTGACGATACCTGAATCAAGAAGAAGGTCATCATATTTTTTTTCGTCGTACGTGGCAATCTTCTTATAATCAAAACCATCAAATGCCGCTCTAAAATTTTCTCGTTTTCTTAAAATTGTGATCCAACTCAAACCAGCCTGAAAAGTTTCAAGTACGAGAAATTCAAACAATTTATCATCCGAAAATACAGGAACACCCCATTCTTCATCGTGGTAAGCAATATATAAGGCGTCTTCTCCGCTCCATCTGCATCTGGATTTCTTCATATCATTGATTTTTATTACTTCGAAGGTAAATCGATTTATTAAAAGAACAAAACAGAATTTATTTTCTCTTATTTTTGATCAAATTTTCTGATATGATGATCAAGGAGTCGTTGTTTAAGCAGTGTAAACTTTTTGTAAACGAAAAATCTGCCATTATTGCAGCGATAATGAAGAGTAATCAAATGGCTTTGGAGCAGGAATCTAAAAGTTCGGCCGGCGACAAACACGAAACGGGCAGGGCTATGCTACATCTTGAAATGGAAAAGGCATCTCTGCAATTCGAAGCAATAAAACAGATGAAGGAAGTTTTGGAGCGAATACAAATAAACTCAGTTTCTGAACATATTAAATTAGGCAGTCTGATCACAACCAATCAGGGAATTTATTTTCTTTCTATAAGCGCCGGACAGCTCCTCTTTGAAGGAAAACCTTATTATGCAGTTTCCGTTTCTTCCCCGATTGGAGCCCTTCTTATCGGAGAGAAAAAGGGGTCAGAAAAAGCATTTGGTTCTAAAAAAATTAGAATACTTGACGTAGAATAAAATCAAAAATATCAATCTAGTTTTTGATCTTTTCACTTAGATCTTTGATGCCCATATTGAATAAGGTAAAACCAAATACGTCAGCATACTGATCAATGGTTTTAGAAACAGGAGTGCCAGCTCCATGGCCGGCCTGCGTTTCGATCCTGATCAATACCGGATTTTCACCCTGTTGTTTGTCCTGTAGTTCGGCGGCAAATTTAAAAGAATGCGCAGGAACCACTCGGTCATCATGATCTCCTGTGGTTACTAATGTTGCCGGGTAGGAAACGCCATTTTTTACATTGTGTACAGGTGAATAATTAAAAAGATATTTGAACATTTCCTCACTTTGTTCTGAACTTCCATAATCGTGCGCCCAACCTGCACCAGCTGTAAAGGTATGATAACGCAACATGTCCAAAACCCCAACTGCGGGTAATGCCACCTTCATAAGATCAGGTCTCTGTGTCATGGTTGCACCGACCAGTAATCCCCCATTGGATCCTCCTTGTATAGCCAGAAATTTACTGGATGTATATTTTTCATTAATAAGATATTCTGCCGCTGCGATAAAATCATCGAAAACATTTTGCTTATTCAATTTTGTTCCAGCCTCATGCCATGACTTTCCGTATTCACCACCACCTCTTAGGTTTGCAACCGCATATATGCCTCCCATTTCAAGCCAGGTGGCGTTAACGATACTGAAAGCAGGAAAAAGACTTATATTGAAGCCTCCATAACCATAGAGAATAGTAGGATTGTTTCCATCGAGTTTTGTTCCTTTTTTAAAGCTAATAATCATAGGCACCTCGGTTCCGTCATTGGATTGGTAGAATACCTGTTTCGAATCATATTCATTAGTATCAAAACCAACCTTTGGTTTCTTGAATAGCCTGGAAGTTCCTTTTAAAGGATCAAATATATAAATGGAAGAAGGAGTAATATAGTTGGTATATGAATAATAAAGAATTTCATCATTTACCTTTCCACTAAAACCAGCGCTGCTCCCGATTCCGGGAAGTTCTACTTCTCGTATGAGTTTTCCCGCACCATCGTATTGAAGTACTTTTGAGGTGGCATCTACAAGATATTCGGCAAAAAAATAACCGGCTCCTGTCGATATACTCAACACATGTTCCGTTTCGTCTATAAAATCATTCCAGTATTTGGCTTGGTATTTTTCAAATTCCAAGTTTACGACTTTCGTGTTCGGCGCATTTAAATTTGTAGAAAGAAACAAAACATCACCTTTACTGTGTATTACCGAATGGTCATTGTCAAAATTATTGACTACACATTTTAATTCACCAATTGAATTGTTTAAGTCTTTAATGTATAGTTCATTGCCGGAAGTTGAATTTGCTGCATTTATAACAAGATAGCGTTCATCTTCAGTAACATATCCGAATACATACCTTCGTTTGATATCTGAACCAAAAATAACCTGATCCATTTCCTTTTGAGTCCCCAGTTTGTGATAGTAAAGTTTATGCCGGTCGGTTTTGGCCGACAACTCACTTCCGTCGGGTTTGTCATAACTCGAATAATAAAAACCTTCATTTTTGTACCAGGAAATGGCACTGAATTTGACATCTTCAATAGTATCAGCAAGAATTTCCTTGCTTAAAGCGTTCATCACAATAATCTTTCTCCAATCTGATCCTTTTTCGGAAATAGCATAGGCTACTATTTCACCATTTTTGGTGAACGAAATACTACTCAAAGAAGTTGTGCCGTCATCTGAAAAGGTATTGGGATCAAGAAAAACTTCGGCAGCCATTCCTTTTTTTTGTCTGTACAAAACATATTGATTTTGTAAGCCGTCATTCTTATAGAAATATTCATAGTGACCATGTCTTGTAGGTGAACTGTATTTTTCATAATTCCATAATTTGGTCATTCTTTCCTTGATTTGACCACGGAAAGGAATATGATCAAGGTATTTCTGAGTGACTTTGTTTTGGGATCTTACCCAGGACTCCGTTTCCGGCGACCTGTCATCCTCCAGCCATCTGAAAGGATCAGCTACATGGCTACCAAAATATCTATCAATGGTTGTTCCTTTGACGGTTTCCGGATAGGTCAACTGGAATAGATTCTTGAGCATAGACGAAGGTAAAACTGAAAGCGACTACTAAGACTTATTTTCGATGAAATTTCAGATTCATAGAATGCTATTATAAAGGCATATTTTTTAGTTCAAGGCATTGACGGCCCCAATCTTACCTGGAAGCAATTGTTTAAGGGTGGCTTCAATACCGTTTTTCAAAGTCATAGTCGATGAAGGGCATCCGTTACAGGCGCCTTGCAGCAGTACGTTTACTTCTTTAGTCTCAGGGATATAAGAAAGGAATTGTATATTCCCTCCATCTCCTGCAACTGCCGGTTTTATATATTCTTCCAATACCGCAATGATCTCTTTTGAAATATCATCATCAGTAGCAGTATATTTCAGGTCGTTCTGTTGAGATTCATTTTTTACCGGGGCATATCCTTCTGCCACAATTCTCCTTTCACTTTGAAGGTATTCCTTTAAAAAATCCCTCAAACTGTTGTTTATTTCGAACCATTCCAGTTCATTAGATTTTTGAATGGATACATAATTGTCTGAAATAAACACCTCTTTTACAAAGGGAAATTCAAAGAGCTCATAGGCTAAGGGCACTTCATGGGCATCTTTTTGCTGGCTAAGTTCAATGTGCTGATTACTGAGCAGCCTGTTTGTAACGAATTTTTGAACGTTTGGATTAGGAGTGCTTTCGGCATAAACCTCAACGATTTGTTCCTTTTTATCTTCAGAAAATAAGGACTCATTTTGATCTAAATAGGCTTCCAGAATCTCCTGCAATTCCTTTTGCACTTCCTTCCATTCAAGAATATCAAACTTTTCCAGGGCTATAAAATTGGCCGTGATAAAAACTCTTTTTATAAAAGGCAAATGGAATAGTTGTTGCACCAGAGCCGAATTCTTTGCATCATCAATGGAATTATATTCAAAACTACTTTCGGTAAGCATTTTGTCTGAAACAAATTTAACGATCGCAGGGTTCGAGGTGTATTCTATTTTAATTTTTGACATATATCTATAAACTTCTAGCTGCGAATTTACGAAAGTATTTTTTCTTACTTTTGATGCATATGTTAAATCAATCAAAAAAAGAGGTATGATCATAAGAGAACTTAACGGAAAGATGCCGGTTTATGGTAAAGAGTGTTTTTTTGCTGAAAATTCGGTTGTGGTTGGGGATGTTACCATGGGAGATCAATGCAGCATATGGTACAATGCCGTTATAAGAGGAGATGTGCATTATATCAGGTTGGGTAATAAGGTTAATGTACAGGATGGAGCCGTAATTCATGCTACCTATAAGAAATCACCTACTCAGATTGGAAATAACGTTTCGATAGGACATAATGCACTGATACACGGATGTACTATTTATGATAATGTACTTGTAGGTATGGGGGCCATTGTCATGGATGATTGCGTTATTGAAAGCAACAGTATCATAGCGGCAGGTGCTGTTGTTACAAAAGGAAGTCTTGTTCCTTCAGGATCAGTTTTTGCAGGTATGCCGGCAAAAAAAATAAAAGATATCGATCAGGAACTTATCTCGGGAGAGATTGACAGAATTGCAAATAATTATGTTAAATACGCGAGTTGGTATAAGTAGAAGACAGGTTAATGCTTTTTTTATTTAAATTAGGATTGCATGAAGGTATACCCTGAAGGGCAAAAAAAAACATCCTAGAAGCAAGGATGTTTTTTTATATAGAAGTAATTCAGTTTATTGAATACCTAATTTAAATTTAACAGACGTCATAAGGTCTTCTCCTTCGAAAACGATCAACCCTTTACCTGGGGAAGAGTCCAAAACATATTTCACACCTTTTTCGGTAGCAACATCACTCACAGCTTTTTGAGCCTTTTCAACGATAGGTTTCAAAAGGTCAAATCTTTTCTTTTGAATTTCCTGATCGGCAGTTTGAGCATATTTTTGAATTTTTTGCTTTAAACCTTCAACTTCAACCCTTCTTTCTTCATTTTTAGCATCAGTTTGAGTAGGAGCTTCTTGATCATATTTTTGTAATTTAGCCTGTAAAGCAGTTGCTTGAGCATTGTACTCATCTGCATAAGTCTGCTGAACCTTTTTTAATTCTGTCTCCATAGCCTTTGTTTCCGGCATAGCCATCAAAAGTTGTTCGCTATCAATGTGAGCCACATTTTGAGCTTCAATTGTATTAAAAGCCGTCAAAAGGGCAAATGCCACGAATAAATTTCTAAATAATTTCATTTTTCAAATAATTTATTATTAATAATATTTTTGTTTTTACTTGGTTTTAATTCTTTTTATCTATTGCTTCTTGTCTCTGTTTCTTTCTGTCTTCAATTTCTTTTAATTTGGCAGCTCGTTTTTCTTCTGCCACCTGTTTCAGAGAATCTCTCATTATTGCTCTAGACTCTTGCTGTGCTTTTATCCTTGCTTTGAGTTCTTCTCTCTTAGCAATCCTGGCTTCCAGTTTTAATTGTTCCTCAGTCTTTCCTTCTGTGGCCTGAAGGGTGTCAGCTTCTCCTGTTACCTGGGGATCAATCCCTTGAGTGTTTTTTTCGATTGCTTGATCATCATCTCCATTTTCAAGAACCGTCGGGTTGCTAATCACTCCTGCCTTGGCCAAACGCTCTGTTTTAAGGTTCTGCACCGCCTGTCTTTTTCTGTTCTTCACGATAGCATTTAGTACCAGTTCACTTATGTCATACTTATTATTACTGTATAACAAGATCAGATCACTTGATTTGTCAAGAACAAAGTCGTAACGCTTTTTGCCAGCGATGTCTTGAATTGCATTATAAACTTGATCCTGAACAGGTTTTGCAAGTTGTTTTCTCATTTGAAACAAATCGCCGGTAGGGCCGAAATAAGCTTGTTGCAATCTTTTTAACTCTTGTTCCTTTATGGCAATATCTTCCTCTCTTTCATTGATCAATTCCTTTGTAAGCAATGTTTTTTCGTTGCTCAGATCGGTTTTCATCTGCTCTATCTCCTTTGAAAGTACGTCCAGTTTTTGTTGCCAGGTCTTTATTTTTGTGTCTAACTGGGCCTGAGCATTGACATATTCAGGAACGTTTTCCAGAATATAGTTCATATCAACATAGGCAACTCTTTGTGGCTTTTGAGCATTCACAATAGAGTTAAAACATATTATGACGATTAATAAAACCCTTTTCACTTTCATTCTATTCGTTTACAAGAAAAAACCGTGCCATTTCTTGATTTTGGCAAATATAACAATTTAGCTTAAAACTGTTGTCCTATGATAAAATGTGTTTGCCATCCTGAAATCTCATTGGATCCTGGTATCGTATCGAACCCGTATCCAAAATCAACTCCAAGTAAACCAAAGGCCGGCATAAATACCCTGATACCACCTCCTGCAGACCTTTTTAATGTAAATGGCCTGTATTCTCTAAATTCATTCCATGAGTTACCTGCTTCAAGAAAAGTTAATGCATATATAGAAGCTGAAGGTTTTAAAGTTATAGGATATCTCAATTCAAATGCTACCTTTTGATAGATAGTACCACCAGTTTGTGACGATAAACTGGAGTTAGGATATCCCCTTAAGGCAATCGTCGTTCTTCCGTCGAATCTTCCTTGCTGCATTCCATCACCTCCCACATAAAATCTTTCAAATGGTGGTGCACCTATGTCATCATTATAAGCTCCAAGAAAACCTAATTCAGCGTTAGACATCAATACCATTTTACCCACTGCCGGACTGTACCATTTACCCGTAAAAACGACTTTGTAAAATTCAATCCATTTATATTTTTCTTCGTCAGGAAGAGTCGTATAATCCTTGTCGGTAAACAATGAATAAGGTGGCGTAAATTTCAACAACACATTGAATTGTGAACCTGCGGAAGGAAACACGGGGTTTGGACCTGCCGAACTTCTTCCAAAATTCACTGCAAAGTTGAAGTTGTTTGAAATTCCATTGTCAAAATCAAAGGATGATATGTTATAATTCTGAAGCTTATAACGCTGATAGTTTAATGAGGTTGATAAAGTAAAGAAATCATCCGGCCATTTCAAACGTTGACTTAGACCCACAGACGCACCAATAATATCTAGAAGCTGATCCTTATCTACATTATTTGTGAATGGATCATAACCAAATTGACTTGAGTTATAAATTGAAAAATTAAATCCTTTCGGTTTTTTTCCTCCCATCCAGGGCTCTGAAAATGACAAACTATACGTCCTGTAAAATTTACTGACCTGCAACCTTAATGCAATACTTTGACCATCTCCTCGAGGGACAGGCTTGTATTCTTTAAGATTGAATATGTTCTTTATCGAAAAGTTATTGAAAGAAAGTCCTAAGGTTCCCACAAAAGTTCCTCCTCCATATCCTCCTTGTAATTCGATTTGGCTGGACCCTTTTTCAGAAACGGAATATTCAATATCGGCAGTTTTATCTGCAAAATTCGGCTGAACGTCAGGTACTATATTTTCAGGATCTACAAAACCTAATTGACCTAATTCACGTATTGATCTGACAATATCACTTTTACTAAAAAGATCACCCGGTTTGGTTCGGATTTCTCTATAAAGTACGTGGTCATTTGTAACGTCATTTCCTTTTACGCTTACTTTTCTAATAGAAGCAGGTTCGTCTTCAATAATCCTGATTTCAAGATCAATGATATTGTTTGCTGCACTTGTTTCAACGGCATTTACTCTTGAAAACAGATATCCGTTATCTAAGTAAGTGTTGGTAACATCTTGAGATTCTGGAGTTCCGTCACCATATACCCTTTCATTTAGGGCTTTACCATTGTATGTAACTCCCTGCTCAATTTTCAATATACTTTGCAATTGCTGATCTGTGAAAACAGTGTTTCCGAGAAAATTGATCTGACCAAATTTATAGCGTTCTCCCTGTGTCAAAAATATATCCAGATTGATTGTATTGTCATCGTTCCATGAAATCGAATCTTTTATGACCATAGCATCCCTGAAACCTTTTTCCTGGAAAAGCGACACGACTTTATCAAGATCTTCATCATAGAGATTTTCCACAAATTTGGAAGGAGAGAATATCCTGGTAATTCCTTTTTCTTTGGTTTTCTTCATGGTTTTTTTCAGCTTCTTGTCGGATAAAGCTGTATTACCATGAAACGTAATGTTTTTTATTTTGATTTTATTTCCTTTATCAATTGCTATAAGTGCATTCTGAGTGTTAGGAAAACTAGTGTCCTTTTTGGTATTGATCGTTACCTTGGTTTTTAAAAATCCTTTTTCACTGTATTTACTTTTAATAAAGTTTTCGGTAGTCGTGATGAGATTTTCAGTAAGCATCGATCCAGCCTGAAACTCTATTTCCTTCTCAAGATCTTCAATTTTAGATTTTTTAAGCCCTGTGATGGTCACCGTACCAACTTTGTCAAGTTCTCGAACGACAATTTCAAGATATGCTGCATCGCCATCCAGTTTTATTACATAAACGTCAACATTAGAAAACAGCTTGGAGCTCCAAAGTCTTTTGATTGCAGATGACAGCTTATCACCAGGTATTTTTAATCGCTGACCAGAATTAAGGCCAGAAAAAATCATAATGGACTGTTCAGAAATGGTTTCATTACCAACAACAGATATTCCCCCGAGAAGGTACTTTTTATTTTTTTCCAGAATAATAGGTCCGCTTACAACCTCCTTTATAGTGTCTGTAGACTGTATCCTTGAATCAAGGGTGTCTAAGGCACTGATGTTGCCGGGAGTTTTTATAGAATCTGCTCTTTGCTGCACATTAGGCACAGTGTCCAGTGTCTTAGTTGCCGGAATCGTATCTAGAGTGGATGTGCTATTTTGGGGAGTATTTTGCCCATTCACAGTAACACTTGATAAGATCAAAATTGACAGCAATGCTGCGTATCTTATGCTATTTATTACTGTTTTCAATTTGTTCACTTGTTTTTCCAAATCGTCTTTCTCTT
>CAZQRD010000003.1:0-75529 GCA_964595535.1 uncultured Flavobacteriaceae bacterium
GACTTCTACCCTGTCAAGGTAACACTCTGAACCAACTGAGTTAATGACCCTTTTTTAGAAAAATCGAGATGTCAAAACTACAAATTTTTTATAGAATGAACTTCGGAAATCAAGGCTACTTTATAAATTTTTTCTGAAAATTTAGTTTAAAATTCTTTGTGAAGATTAATGGAAGTGAAAATAATTTTAAGAGCGTTTCCATTTGTCATTTAAGTATTTATCTTCTCAATTAATCCTTGAATTTTCATTTCAAAATTCCCAAGATCGAATCTTCAGTTTTTCTACAGTATTCGGAACTATTTTTACAGCAAATTAACCTTTAAAATTATAAATTATGAAACGAGTTGTATTATTAATTATTGCGGTGATTTTTTCAGCATCCATTTCTGCACAAACGATGCCTTCAGTAAAAACTGATGATATCAAAGATGCTGGGATGGCGGTTGCTGCCGAAGAAAATCCAGATGTGGAAAAACAAATTAAAGAAGCTTTAATGAAGGATGAAGGTCTGCAAAAAGAGACGATTAATTATTTAAAAGAAAACCCTGAAACAACAAGCGCTGTGTCAAAAATTCTTGAAGATAACAAAGGTTCTGTTGATGGGATAATGAAATCTGTTTTAGGCGACAGTGCATTATCTACTGCAGCTATTGATTGGATTTCAAATAACCCTGAAATGTTGCAAAAAGCGATGAAAATTGTAGGAATGTAATTCTATTATTTTTTTACAAAATAATCTAATTCATTAAAAGAATTTTGAAAAGGGAATTGTAGGGCGCTTGGCGCCCTATTTTTTTGCTCATTCTCAAAACGGGTTACTCACGTATTTTAGAAATCGAATATCTATTTCAAACCGTAATTAATTCTTAATTATTACTTTGCTTGTGAAGCCATTTTCAGAATGTATTCTAACTGTATAAACACCCCTGGATAGATCATTTGTTAAAATAGATTTAAAACCTGAATGTATTTCTTTTACTTTTTGACCTATAATTGAGTAAATCTCGACTTTTATAAGTGGTATGTGTGATTTAATTGATAAGATGCTAGTTACAGGATTTGGATATACCATAATTTGCTGCGCTAACACGTGATCTTCAACATCTAATGCTATACTGCTTTTTCCAAAAATTTGAGTCCAATAATTCGTATAGTTGGAACCATTAAAAGTTGCATGACCTATACCCATTTCATTGGCATTACTATTAAGCATGTTATTTAAATGTCCTGGACTATTTACCCATTGGTTAAATGTGTTTACTACAGAATAGTTCCCTGCAGCAATATTTTCACCTCTAGGGGAGCCTGTATAACCTGCTTCTATAGTTCTTTGAGAAAAAGTTGATCCGTTTAAACCTGTATGACTAAAATAATTATTACTTGCCATATCATACGAATGATCAAATGCCGCATTATTTAGTTCAGTATTAAGCCTTAAGGGAGCGATACCCCTATCAGCACGTATACCATTTACAAGACTAAGCATCTCTTCAGCCTCTTCCATGGCTGTCTGTGGATAGGCATGTTGAAAAACAATTAGAAAAAATAAGGAGAGAAACGCCCAACGAGATTTGAGTATTTTCATAATATATAAACGCAAAATGTTCGTGATTATTATAGCGGCCTCTCATCCGATTCGAGGGATTAACTGCGTTGATCCCCAGATTCTCCCATTCTGCAAACCTTTCGGCCGAAGGCGGATACAATCTGTAATTGCTTATCAGCAATTAACATCTTCTCACAAAAAAAACGCTCGAGTTCTTTCATCTATTATTTTTGATAGTTTTATTTGAGTTTGAGGATTAACTTCGTTGATCCTAATTTGGGGCTCTTTACAACAAAAAAGAAAAAATCCGCTTCGGGTGTTCCTTTTTATTCCCAAGGATTTTAGTTTGAAGATTAAGGGATTAACTTCGTTGATCCCAATAGGGTGCTCCTAACAACAAAAAAGAAAAATCCGCTTCGCGTCTTTTATTTTTTATTTCCAAGGATTTTTTCCTTTAAGCTTCGCTTAGTCAAAATCCTTGGAAATAAAAAAAGCCTTCTACCGAAGACTTTCTTTTTTTGTTGTGGAGCTACGGGGATTCGAACCCCGGACCTCTTGACTGCCAGTCAAGCACTCTAGCCAACTGAGCTATAGCCCCAAAAATTTTCAGGACGCAAATTACGATATTCCTTTTAAAACAAGCAAGGGAATGTTACTGTTAAAATCGATTTTTTTGACCCTGTCATCTTCCCAAAGTTTTTTAAAGAATCCTCTTTTTCGTCGAATGACGCAAAGCATGTCAGGATTCTCTACATTCAGGAATTGCAGAACTCCTTGATAAACGGAAGCATTCGTTGTTGGAATATGCTTATCAATAAGGCCTTTTAGCATATCATTTAATTCCAGGTCTTTTGCATCTAACTTAGGGGTTTTTACCTGGAGTAAATTAATTTTTGAATTAAAAGTATTTTGAATTTTTACAAGAAGATCCAAAGTTGAAACTGATTTGATAGAGCCCGATTTTATCGTCATCAATATCTTTTCAATAGGTTTGAATTTGACTTTGGCCGGAATGATCAAAACAGGAACTTTAGAATCTTTTATGATACTCCCGGTAATTTTTCCCAAAAAAACAGTTTCATCCGCACCATCGTTCTTAGTTGCTGCAATAATGAGGTCAATATTCAAAAGTTTATTCAATTGCTTTAAAGTATCGATAACCGAATGTCCTTTTAAGGTACTTGTGACGATCTCTACATTCTTACTATTGACATTGTCTAAATGGTCTTTTAAGGTCTCTTTGCTGTCCCTTTCCATAATTTGATCCACATTCAGCACGTTTCCGCTGATCTTAGGACTACTGTATACATGAACCAAATAAATTTTGGCCTCAACAGCTTCCGCAAAATCAATGGCATATTGCAAAGTGTTTAAGGCATTAAAGTGGCTTCCAACGGGAACTAGAATGTTTTTCATAAGATAATGAATTAGGTATATTGGGTTAAAAATAAATAAAACTTCCAAGTTATTGCCAGGAAGTTCTATTTATTTGGTTTCATATTATATTAGTACCTGTAATATTCAGGTTTAAAAGGGCCTTCTACTTTAACACCAATATAATCAGCTTGTTCAGGACGCAGTTCTTCCAGTTCAACTCCAATTTTTTCCAAGTGAAGTCGGGCAACTTTTTCATCCAAATGTTTTGGAAGCATATAAACTTCGTTCTTATAATTATCAGTATTGTTCCATAGCTCAAGCTGAGCCAGGGTCTGATTGGTAAATGAGTTACTCATAACAAAACTCGGATGACCTGTGGCACAACCAAGATTTACAAGCCTTCCTTCAGCTAAAAGAATAATTTCTTTCCCTTCAATATTGTATTGATCAACCTGCGGTTTGATCTCGATTTTTGTATCACCGTAATTTGCATTCAACCAGGCTATATCAATTTCATTGTCGAAATGACCAATATTACAAACAATGGCTTTGTCTTTCAGTGCCTTGAAATGACGTTCCTGAATGATGTCTTTGTTCCCTGTTGTTGTGATCACGATGTCTGCTTTACCCACAACATTGTCCATTTTTTTAACTTCAAATCCTTCCATTGCCGCTTGTAAAGCACAAATTGGATCAATTTCGGTTACAATAACTCTTGCTCCTGTACCTTTAAAGGAAGCTGCTGTACCTTTTCCAACATCTCCATATCCGGCAACTACTACAACTTTACCTGCCATCATAGTATCTGTCGCTCTGCGAATTGCATCTACAGCGCTTTCTCTACAACCGTATTTATTGTCAAATTTCGATTTGGTGACCGAATCATTTACATTGATCGCAGGCATCGGTAATGTACCTTCCTTCATCCTTTCATATAAACGATGCACCCCGGTAGTGGTTTCTTCAGAAAGTCCCTTGATACCTTTAACTAATTCAGGATATCTGTCAAGTACCATATTCGTAAGATCTCCTCCGTCATCAAGAATCAAATTCAATGGTTTCCTGTCTTCTCCAAAGAAAAGGGTCTGTTCTATACACCAGTCAAACTCTTCTTCTGTAAGACCTTTCCAGGCATAAACAGAGACACCAGCTTCTGCGATCGCAGCTGCAGCCTGATCTTGTGTAGAGAAAATATTACATGAGCTCCAAGTTACCTCAGCTCCCAAAGAAATAAGAGTTTCAATTAATACTGCAGTTTGGATGGTCATGTGTAAACAACCTGCAATTCTCGCTCCTTTTAAGGGTTGCTCGTCTTTGTATTCTTCACGAAGACTCATCAAACCGGGCATATCAGCTTCAGCTAAATGAATTTCTTTTCTTCCCCATTGAGCAAGGTTGAGGTCCTTAACCTTATATTTTACGTAAGTAGATGTTTCTGAACTCATAATTTTTATATTTGTTTAGAGTTTGCAAAAATACGAAATACCTATTAAATAACGTATGCCTATTTATAAAACCATTTTTTCTGAAGGTGGAACAACTATTCATGTGTGGAAAATTGAAGAGTCTTTTGAGGAACTGAGCCATGGCCTTATACTGACCGAGAATAGCAGATCCAGGCTGAATGGTATGAAATCAGTACTTCATCAAAAAGGATTTTTAAGTGTCAGGCATTTGCTGAAACATGCTGGTTATCAAGATAAAGAGCTTTATTATAACGAATTTGGAAAACCTTTTTTGAATGGTGAAAAGCATGTTTCCATTACACATTCGTTTGAATTTGCGGCAGTTTTGATCAGCGATTATGATGCAGGAATTGATATTGAGAAGAACCGAGATAAAATTGTAAACATTCAACACAGATTTGTTAATACTCAAGTAGATTCCCTCTCCAATGAAGACCTGATAAAGCAATTGACCGTTATCTGGGGGGCCAAGGAGTCGATGTATAAAACATACCCTTATGGAGGATTAAGTTTTCATGACCATATTGGGATTAATCCTTTTTTGTTTGCGGATGGCAGGTCGTCAGGAAGGGTTATATTTGACACCTGGAAAAAGGAATATGAAATAAAGTTTGAGTTTTTAAGGGAAGGATTTACCCTGGTTCATGCTATAGATAAGAAAGCTTTATAAACGGTTAAGATAAAGCATCTGGTAATTTAGTATAAAGAAGAAGTCAGTGCAAATATGATTTATGAGCATTTTTTATCGGCAATGGATGAAGGCAGAAAGCTTCTTGCAATTTTATTGGATCCAGATAAAACGGATGATGATTCTTTGGCTGAAATACTAGCTAAGATTAATGATTCAATTGTCGATTTTATTTTTGTAGGAGGCAGTAGTGTTGCCGAAAATGCCACAAATAGTTTGGTATTAAAACTGAGAAGTCAAACCACCCTTCCCGTTGTTTTATTTCCAGGGCATTATCAACAGATTACAACACACGCTGATGCCATTTTGTTTTTATCGCTGATCTCTGGAAGAAACCCTGAGTATTTGATCAATCAACAGGTTGAGGCGGTGCCGTATATTCAGAAAACAGCATTGGAGGTTATTCCAACGGGATACATTCTAATAGATGGAGGAAAAGAAACCGCGGTACAAAGAGTCAGTGAAACAAAACCCATTTCATCAGATGCTATTGATAAAATCACTCAAACTGCTATCGCAGGAATGTATATGGGCAATAAATTGATTTATTTAGAAGCAGGGAGTGGTGCTATAAAACCAGTAAGCACTTCAGTGATCAGATCAGTAAGAAAAAATATAAATATTCCCTTGATTGTTGGAGGCGGAATCAGGTCGAAGGAAGAATTACTTGAAGCCTACAAAAATGGGGCAGATCTTGCAGTCATTGGAACTGCCTTCGAAGAAAACATTGATTTCCTCACTAAATTCATGAAAAATGAACATATCTATTGATATATCCATGTATCCTTTGCACAAGGATTTTGAAGAGCCCATTATAGAATTTATCAAAGTCTTGAGAAATTCTTCCTTTCATGTGGAAGAGAATGGTTTGAGTACGCAAATATTCGGGCCTTACGAACAAGTTATGGCTATTGTAAATTCAAATATACACAGTTCACTTCTCAATGAAAAGAATTGTGTTTTCATTTTAAAGATCGTCACTGACGACAGAAGTCATCATGGACCAGATTATTGATTACCTGTTCAAACAATATCAGGAGTACCAAACTCTGGATATTATTCTAGAGATCATTGCCGTTATTTTTGGTTTTATGTCGGTTTGGTATTCAAAGCAAAACAAGATTTTTGTGTTTCCAACCGGTATGATCAGTACGTCAATTTTTGTGTATTTATTGTATAACTGGGGGCTTCTTGGCGACATGATGATCAATGCCTATTATTTTGCCATGAGTGTTTACGGCTGGTATATTTGGACAAGAAAAATAGATGCATCTCATGTTACTCCTATAAGTCGCACCAATGATCGGGAGAAAAAGCAATCAGTATTTATTTTTCTTGGCACCATCGTTTTTGTATTTATTGTATATTATTACAACGATAAATGGAACAACTGGACCGCCTATGTTGATACAATAACCACTGCTATATTCTTTGTTGGAATGTGGCTGATGGCTAAAAGAAAAATTGAGAATTGGATCTATTGGATTTTGGGTGATATCATTTCAGTACCCCTCTATCTTTACAAAGGTCTGGCCTTTACCAGTTTTCAGTATTTAGGATTTACATTTATCGCAATTTATGGATATATAGCATGGAAAAAGCACTTGAGCAGTTACCAGTAAATTTGGTTAAAATTGTATTATTTGGACCTGAATCAACAGGGAAAACCACAATGTCGGAGTTGTTGGCCAAGCACTATAATACGGTATGGGTGGCTGAATTTGCCCGAGAATATTTACAAGAGAAATGGAATAACGAAAGAAAAACCTGTGAGGATGCTGATCTCATTCCTATCGCCAAGGGTCAAATTGCCTTAGAGAACAAGCTTGCATTAAAGGCAGATAAAATTCTAATTTGTGACACTGATTTATTGGAAACCAAGGTGTATTCTGAGGAATATTATGGCGGATTTGTGCATCCTAATCTGGACAAATACGCCCTTAAGAATCAGTATGATCTTTATTTATTGACCAATATTGACACACCCTGGGAGGCAGATGATTTGCGTGATCGTCCTGATCAAAGAAAGGAGATGTATGATGCATTTGAGAACACTTTGATACATTATAATCGCCCCTATATCAAATTGAACGGTAGTATTAAAAACAGGATGTCGGTTGCTATTGAGGCCATCGATTTAGTATTGAAGAAAAGAAATAATTTGGACAGCTACTCAAGCCAATTATAACAATAGTATGAATAATGAAAAGCTTTTGAGCGAAGTAACCTTCACCTATACCAGATCAGGGGGTCCCGGAGGACAGCACGCGAATAAAGTTTCTTCAAAAGCGGTTATTCTGTTTGATTTAGAAAACTCTCAGGCCATTACTGAGATGGAAAGGATTAGATTATTCGAAAAACTTTCGGGAAAACTGAACAAGAAAAATCAAATGAGTTTGACTTGTGACGAGAGTAGAAGTCAGCATAGAAACAAACAAATTGTAACAGATCGCTTGTTGTCAATACTTGAAAACACGCTAAAAAAGTCTAAAAAAAGAGTTCCAACCAAGGTTAGCAAATGGGAAAGAGCCCGAAGAATGGAAGCAAAAAAAAAGCATGGAATAAGGAAGTCACTGCGTCAAAAGCCCAAATTTGACTAATGTGCAAAATATGATTTTTTAATTGGCAATTGTTAGTTACATTTGCAATGATCTTAAAAGGGGTGCCCAATATAGGCTGAGATTAAACCCGTTGAACCTGGAACAGATAATGCTGTTTAGGGACAAGATTTTCGACAAAACAGAAAATCTGAGTATATCCATTCGAATTTCACCTCTTTGATTCGATTTTCACAAACTTAATTATCCCATTTGGGAACATAGAATGAAACAACTTGTTGTTTTTTTTATCATGTGTGCTTCAATTGCCGCATACACACAGGAAAAGAGTATTTTAAATGACACCATTAATCTTGATGAGGTGTTGGTAAAGGCCACAAGGGTAGATGACAAAGCACCATTTGTTAGGAGTAACATCACAAAAGAGGAAATTGAATCCAGAAACCTTGGGCAGGATATTCCTGTTTTATTAAATTTTTTGCCCAATGTGGTTTCTACATCTGATGCCGGTAATGGAATTGGGTATACCGGAATAAGAGTCCGTGGGAGTGACGCTTCAAGGGTCAATGTAACGATTAATGGTATTCCAATAAATGACAGTGAATCTCACGGAGTATTTTGGGTCAATCTGCCTGATTTCGCAAGTTCTACGCAGAGTATGCAGTTGCAAAGAGGCGTTGGGTCTTCTACCAATGGCGCAGGGGCCTTTGGAGCAAGTTTGAGCCTTTCAACCAATGGAATTCGTGAGGAGGCCTATGGAGAACTTGGATTTTCTGGAGGTTCCTTTAATACTCTTAAAGCCAATATACAATTTGGTTCTGGAATCATAGGAAGTGAAGGGAAGTTTAAATCAGAGTTTACAGGAAGGGTTTCTAAAATACAATCGGATGGATATATAGACAGGGCTTCGTCTGATCTTAGATCTGTGTATCTGTCGGCTAGTTTTTTCAGTGAAAAAACCTTGATTAAGGCAATTGCTTTTGGCGGTCATGAAATTACATATCAAGCCTGGTATGGTATTGATGAAGAAACCCTCAACACTGATAGAAAATACAATCCGGCCGGGGAGATCTACGACGAGAACGGTGTTTTAACCGGATATTACGATAATCAGGTAGATGATTATAAACAGGATCATTATCAATTGCATATCAATCATGACTTTGGGAATGACTGGATAGGAAACTTAGCTTTTCATTATACCTACGGCAGAGGTTTTTATGAGCAATATGAAAATGATGCCGATTTTTTCATCTATGGTTTTGATCCAATAATCGTTGACGAAGAAGAGATAAATTCAACTGATTTAGTGCAAAGGAAATGGCTGGATAACGATTTTTACGGAACAACCTTTTCAGTTCTTAAGAACTTTGATAAGGTAAATATGATTTTGGGAGGGGCTTTTAATCAATATGATGGTGATCATTTTGGAGAAGTGAAATGGGCCCAATACGGCAGCGAAATGGGCGATCAACGCTTCTATGAGAATACCGGTAAAAAAACTGATTTCAATGTTTATGCAAAAGGAGATTTTTCTTTAAATGACCGTTGGAGTCTGTTTGCTGATATGCAGTACAGATATGTGAATTATGAAGTGGACGGAGTCGATGAAGGGCCAGTTAATATTAAACTTGAGGATCAAAATAATTTTTTTAATCCGAAAATTGGGCTGAGTTATTTTCTTGATAAAAGCAGCTTCTTTCTATCATATGCCAAGGGTCATAAGGAGCCCAAAAGAGCTGATTATTTGGCTAACAATAATGTGAAACCAGAATCATTGGATGATTTTGAATTGGGCTGGAAT
Source organism: uncultured Flavobacteriaceae bacterium (assembly GCA_964595535.1). GTDB lineage: Bacteria > Bacteroidota > Bacteroidia > Flavobacteriales > Flavobacteriaceae > Lutimonas. The sequence continues at coordinate 9,440 of CAZQRD010000003.1, forward strand.
TACAGCTCAGACAATGTCAGGTTAAAGACTAACCTGTACTTTATGAATTATGTCGATCAACTTGTTTTAACTGGTAATATAGACGATGTGGGTAATCCCATTGCAGATAATATAGGGAAGAGCTATCGATTAGGGCTGGAGATTGATGTTGCTCTCAGATTTAATGAAAAGTTTTCTTGGCAACCTAATTTGGCTTTCAGTACAAACAAGAATATTGACAAGTATTATGAATTTGATGGGGAACTGACCAATTTTGGAAATACGAACCTTGCTTTTTCACCAAGTTTTATCGCCGGAAGTAATTTTGTTTATGAACCTTTACACAATTTAAAAATTAGTTGGCTTTCCAAATATGTTGGAGATCAATATATGAGTAATATTGAATTGGAAGCATCGAAACTCGAAGCTTATTTTGTTAATGATCTTCAGGTTAGATATGAGATCACCATCAACAAATTGTTGAAATCGGTAGTATTCAGTGGTTTGGTCAATAACCTTTTTAACGCCAAATATGTGTCCAATGGATATTTCTTTACCTATGATGATACCTGGACCGATCCTGATCAGGTAACAACGATAACCGGAGCAGGATACTATCCTCAGGCCGAATTGAATTTTTTGTTAGGAGTAAATCTTAAATTTTAAGAAATAGGAGGATTTAATAATTTTAAGAAATATTATTAGGTTCTTGTTTAACAATAATGAACACAACTTTTGAAAGAAATTTCCAAACGATAGAGACCTCATAGATTTGTCAATAGAACTGAAGGGTTATGAATTGGGTTTCGAAAATGAAATGCTCCAGACACCTCTTAGATCACCTTCCTTAAAACCTGTTGCAAGGTCATTTGGGTAACGAGATTTGATGATGGAATCAGCAGCTCTTGAAAGTTCCTGATCAAGCCTTCCATGACAAATTAAACATTTTTTTTCTACAAAAATGGGGGCATAATAGTTTGGAATTCTGTTTTGGTCTAGTCTGACAATGGGATCAAGAGAAATACCCCTATCCAAATTCGCCTGAAATTCCTTGAGAATTGCCACTTCATTTTCAGAAGGTTTATTCAGGGGGTTTCTTATTTTCAAAGAGGTTCTTTTTATGGCCGCGCCATGCGTATCAGACATTTGTTGTGTAAGGGGAAGTGCAGCAGAATTACAAAATTCAACAGCTTCAACAAGCCCTCCGGATTTCATTTTTTTTGTCAATGTCCCAGACAATTCCGTACCCGTGCTTTTTGAAATCAATAATCCTTTTTCCCTATACGCATCAACCTCTTTATCAGACAAGGGTGTGTTGCATGAGATCAGAAGCATCGAAAGAAGAAAAAAAACAGCTATTCTATGCATGTCTCATTGTTTTAGTTAACTTTTTTAAAGCCATCCTTTTCCCATTGCATGATTCCTCCTTTAAGGTCATAGATTTTTTTAAAACCCATATCTTCCATCAACCTGGCCGCACTTGCACTTCTTCCTCCAACCTTGCAATAAACATAAACGTCCTGATTTGTGTCAAGTTCGGCTATTAAGTCCTTAAAGTTTCCGGCTCTGAAATTAATATTGATCGAATTTTCAAGATGGCCTGAGGCATATTCCTCTGGTGTTCTAACATCGATTAGAAGGATATCCTTGTTAGCGCTGTTTAACGCTTCCGGAGAGATCAGTGAAATTTTAGAAGCTGAATCCTGAGCTGTGGAATTCTCATTTTGTTTCTGACCGCAGGATGCCAGACTTATGCATAACATAGCGATTAATACTATTTTTGAACTCTTGAATTTCATTATTTTGCTTTTGTTTTCTTTGTCTACAATGTTACATAAAAAAAGGGAGTATAAACTCCCTTTACTATCTAATCAATCCACATTATAATAATGTGGTGGGACAAACATAATCTGTCATCGGGGCTTCAGTTTCCTTGAGATCCTTAAATCCGCCTCTAACATCTGTTACTTTTTCTACTCCATTAGCCATAAATATGGAGGCCGCAATCAGAGAGCGATAGCCACTGGCGCAGTACAAGAAATATTCTTTATCAATATCTATTTCGGCGAAATTATCATGAATAAAATCCAGTGGGAAATTTTCAACACCTACGACATGTTCTGATAAATACTCAGATTCTTTACGCACATCAACGGGTTTTTCCATTTCAACATTAGCCAATTTCTCCGCAAATAAATGTGCAGATATTGAACCAATCATATCTGTTTCAAAACCATGGCTTTTCCAATTTGACAATCCACCTTCTAAATAACCCATTGTATTGTCATAGCCTACTCTAGAGAAGCGCGTTACAATTTCATTCACTCTATTTTCACTATCAGCAATAAAAATAATTTTCTGGTTGATGTCTTTAATAAGAGCTCCAACCCAAGGAGCAAAATTACCATCAATACCAATATACCAAGCTCCGGGAACTGTTCCTTCTTCAGCATATAATTCTTTATTACGTGTATCAACAACCAGAATATCTTTTTGTTCACTTAATTCTTTAAAAGTTACAGCATCCAGAGGTGTTGTTCCTTTATGTAAAATGTCTTCAATACTTGTATTGATTGTCTTATTCATTCTGACATTATTTGGGAAATACTGTGGTGGTGGTTTTAAACCTGTAGTCACTTCAACAATAAATTCCTCCTTTGTCATATCTGCACGAAGAGCATAATTAGTTTTCTTTTGATTACCTAAGGTGTCAAAAGTTTCACTGCTCATATTTTTACCACATGCTGAACCTGCTCCATGATTTGGATATACAATGATATCATCAGGAAGTGTCATAATCTTATTTCGAAGTGAATCAAATAAGAATCCAGCTAAATCTTTTTCTGTTAATTTACCTTGTTTTACTGCTAAATCAGGTCTTCCAACATCACCTATAAATAAACAGTCACCTGTACATACATAAGGTGTGTTTCCTTCTTGATCAGTAATTAAATATGAAGACGATTCCATAGTATGCCCGGGAGTATGTAACAAGGTTATTTTACCTTCACCAAGCGGGAATTCTTCCCCATCTTTACCATTATAAATATCATATTCTGCAGTAGCATTTGGTCCAAAAATGATTTTAGCTCCAGTTTTTTGAGCTAAGTCATATTGTCCGGAAACAAAATCTGCATGAAAATGAGTTAAGAACACATATTTTATTTGAGCGTTATCAGCTTCCGCCATTCTTAGATATGGTTCGGTCTCGCGAAGAGGATCAATAACAGCAGCTTCTCCATTTGACTCAATATAGTAAGCCATTTCAGCCAGGCATCCTGTGAATAATTGTTCTACTTTCATTGTTTTTTATTTTAAATTTACTCAAAGTTAATGAAAGGGGAATTATCATATGTAACACATGTTACCGGATTACTCCCCTTTTTTAACGATTGGATTGTTTTGTATATTCCTGAAAACTATATCGTTTGGGTAGCTCAAAGCAGTTTTCTTTGTAGCAATCAACAGCTTTCTGAATACTCATAAAGCAATGATCGTACCGAATTTTTTTCATGAGCTTGGATTTTACCAAGGTATCTCTTACAGGGCCCTTCAGACCGGTGAAAACGAGCGTAATATCTTTTGATGCAAAATAGTCATGTACTTCATCAAGGGCATAAATAGCGCTGCTGTCTAGCTCATTTAAGCTTTCGCCATCAATGATTAGCAATTTGAGTTCCGGACCTCTTTCCATTGCAAATTCTTTAAGTTTATCTTTGAAGTATTGAATATTGGCAAAATACAATTGAGCATCAAATCTCACAATCAGGATCTCTTCCTGAATGATGACCTCATTAAACCGTTTTACATTTCTGTAAAAATGAGTACCCGGTACTTTGCCAAGCACAGCCATATGGGGTTTGGTTGTTTTATAAATCAACATAACCAGGGAAAGGATAATGCCAAAGAGGATACCCTCCTTTATACCCACAAAAACCGTAATGAGCAAAGTACTGTTCAGTATAATCAGATCCCTCCTGTTATAGCTTAGTAAGTTTTTGGGCATGGAAAAATCCAACAGGCTGAAAGCGGCAACAATAATAATAGCAGCGAGCACTGCTTTTGGTAAAAAGAAAAAGGCTGGTGTCAGAAATAATAAAGACAAAGCAATAATAAAGGCGGCTATAAGCGAGGATAGGGGGGTCTTGGCTCCTGATTGGTCATTTACTGCCGTTCTGGCAAATCCTGCTGTGGCAGGATAGGTTTGAAAGAAGGATCCGACCATATTTCCAACACCCAAAGCGATTAATTCTTTGTTGGCGTTTACTTGATAATTATTGTGTTTTACCTCTATGGATTTGGCAATAGAAATGGCTTCCATAAAACCGATAAGACCAAGGGTTAAGGCAAGCCCTGAAATTTCTTCCAGTAAGGCCCTATCAAAGGACGGAATAGTAAATTCAGGCAGTCCTCTGGGGATATCTCCTAAAATCATAATCCCTTTAAAGTCAAGACGGAAAGAAAAAACGATAAGAATTCCAAGTACTACAATAATTAAGGATGCAGGGATTTTTTTACTGATTTTTTTGATACCTGAAATCAGGATGATGGAGAGTATTCCGATTAATGCTGTTGGCCAGTGTACATCCGAAAATTTATGAATCATTTCCAGGAACAAAATATGCATTTGATTGCTCCGGTCGAGATCCAGTCCTAAAAGGTTTCCAAACTGATTCATTCCAATGATAATTGCTGAGCCTGAAGTGAAGCCACTTATGACCGGCTTTGATAAAAAATTAACTATAAAGCCTAGACGGAAAATACCAAAAAGAAGTTGAAAAAAGCCAACCATAAATGCGAGTAATACTGCTAATACTATAAAGTGTTCTGATCCAATGGCGGCAAGTGCACTAATTCCTGAGGCAACGATCAATGAATCCATTGCAGCAGGACCAATTGCAAGTTGTCTGGAAGTTCCCAAAATCGCATAGACTATTTGTGGGATCATGGCAGTATAGAGACCGTAAATAGGGGGAAGACCCGCAATAATGGCGTAGGCAATTCCTTGAGGAATAAGGATAACCCCAATAGTCATTCCGGCGAACAAATCACTTTTTAACCAACTTCTCTTATAATTTGGCAACCATTGCAAGATGGGGATATGCTCCTTTACACGCATAAGCTATTGAAAATAAATGAGTTGAAGTTCTATTGTGTTGATATAAAAGTGAGTGTTAACATTCATGAAAGATACGAACTTTACAAGTGTCACAAATGCTTTTATCAAGCTTAGCGAAGATTTCGCGAATCGCAGTAGGTTTATCCACATAAAAATGTTCTTCCCCTATTTCATCCCTGAATCCTCCTTTTTTAAGGATTTGCTGGCTTACGATTTTTAAGCCACTAAAATATATACCTCCCCCGTTATCCTGCCATTTTTTAGCTTCAAATGCCAGCCAGGTTGCCCCGGCAAGGTCAATAAAATTGATCCCCTTCGCAATAATCAGTACATGTTTTACATCCCCTTTATCATATAGATTGGAAAAAAATTCAGAGACGACTTCAAGGGCACCAAAATAAATGGAACCATCTATGCGGACAATTTTAAGTTGTGGACATTCTTTGACTTCCGGATCTCGAATGATATTTATAAACCGATGATTCCTTGAGGTGCCGAGAATGGCAATATTCGGTTTGGCCGTTTTTTCCAAATAAAAGAATAAGGAAAGTCCAATACCTGAAAATAAAGCTGTTTCAAGTTCAAAGAATAGTGCCCCAAATAGGGTCGTCCCTAAAACTATTAGCTCCCTTCCACTACTTTTGATCACCTGTTTGATATGATGAAAGTCAATGAGGTTATAACCCACAAGTAAAATGATACCTCCCATGGCTGATTTGGGTAGAAAGGAAGCATATTGAGAGAATAGTAATAAAACAATCATCAGGAAAATTGCGGCAAATATGGCTGACATAGGGGTTTTGGCTCCCGCCTGATAATTCACCCCTGATCTTGTAAACGAACCGGATCCCATATAGCTAGAAAAAAAACTGGCGACAATATTTGATAATCCCTGTCCTTTGAATTCCTGATTGCCATCAATTCTCTGATGAGAAGACAATCCGATTGACCTGGCAATGGCCACAGCTTCAATCAATCCTAATAAGGCCAAAGTCAGGGCTCCCGTGCTCAATTCCTGAACCCTTGCTACTGAAAATTCAGGAACTCTAAAAGGCGGTAAACTCGATGGAATCTTACCAACATTTTCTATTCCATTGGCCTCGCCACCTAAAAAATAGGCAAGAATACTACCAAGAACCATGGCGATGAGCATATAAAACCTGGAAAGAGGCTTTATAAAATTTTTAATGAGAATGGCAATCAGCATTGTTCCTATGGCTACAAAGAAAACATACCAATTCGTTTGATCAATGTTTAAAACAATTGTTTTTAAAATGGTGTAGAACGAGCTCCCTCTGGGGATCTCTAATCCAAATACATGTTCAAGTTGCTTGAATGCGATCAATACTCCCGCCCCTGCCGTAAAACCAATAATGACCGAATGCGAAACAAAATTTACCAACTTTCCCATCCTTGCAAGGCCCATTGCAAACTGAATAAAACCAGCCATAAAGGTTAAGACTAGGGTAAGGGCAACATAATTTTCAATGTCAGTTGTTGCATCTGCCATTTCACTGACAGTAGCAAAAACTACGATTGAAATTGCCGTGGTCGGACCGGAAATAAGGTGGTAGGAAGACCCAAATAATGCGGCAATAATAGGGGTTATCATGGCCGTATAAAAACCATAAACAGGAGGTAAACCAGCGATAATAGCAAAAGCAACGGCCTGAGGAATTACAATAATCGTTCCTGTGAATCCTGCTATCAAATCATCCTTCCAAGATTTTTTTGCCAAAGGCAACCAGATTAAAAATGGAAATAGTCTTTGTAGCATGAACTTTAGGTATTGATTAAATAAAAGATAAAATGCAAAAAAACACGCAATGTAGTCAGGCTCATTCTCATCGAATTGCCTGACTCCAAAACAACATTTTATCTCTCGTTAGAAGTTTGTAAAAAACTCTTTTTTATTTTATCAATTACACGATCTGCTAGATGTTTTCCTCGTCAAAAAGTTTGATGAGTTCATCGCTTGAGGGTCTTGGAGCACTCGCACTTACAATATTTCCTGCAGGATCAATAAGTATAAACCTGGGGATTCCATTAATTCTGTAATCTGTAACAAAATCAGATTTCCATCCTTTAGGAGCAAATAATTGAATACCTCCTAATTCCTTTTCTTCAACCATTTTTTTCCAATCTTCATTTGCCTTTTCCCAAGATCCGCCGTGAGACCTGTCATCATCAATAGAAACACTCACAAAAGCAATATTCTTTCCGTGATACATTTTTTCTACTTTTTTCAAGGAAGGAATTTCCGCTTTACATGGTCCGCACCAGGTAGCCCAAACATCAACATAGACATATTTTCCCTTAAGGTCTGATAGTGAAGTTCTTTCGCCATTAATATTCTCATATTCCACAAAAGCCGGAGATAAGGCTCCTTTTGGAAGTTCTCTTTTCATGGCCAGATCATTATTCAGGTATTTTTTGTAGGAACTAAGCATTGGATCAATACTTTTTAAACCGCTATTAACAATTGATGTGTCAATGTTTTCTGCTGAATTATAAAAATTGCTCAGGTCATTTTTTATTGATATAAATTTCTCTTCACGAGCCAGAGAATCTAAAGCCATGAGTTCATCAAGATCCAGTAATTTTTCTTGTAAAAGGGATTTTTCGGCTAAAAAATTGCTATGCTCTGCTCCATTTCCACTAAATGTAATCGATTCGTCAAACATTTTTGTATCCAAAGTCATGGCAAGGTCAAATCCGTTTTTTAAGTAAACAGAAGTAGATTCTCCTCCATCATAAAAAGAATAAACCCCAGGCTCCACCTTCAAGGTGTCATTAAAAGTTCCATCTTCATTTACTGTAATGGTTTTAGAATAGGTTTTGTTTTTGATTACTACAGAATCACTGTTCTTGTCGGTTATTTTACCAGAGATCACAACATAATCTTTCGGTTCAGTCTTGCAGGATACTATGGCCAATGCAACCAGGAAATAAGCAAATTTATTCATTTTCTTTTTTTAATTGGTTTCAACCGGCAAATATAGAAATTTTCCACTTTTAGAGTCTATTTTTGGCTTTCTTTAACATAATAAGTAGATTCATCAGGTCTAAACGCCCTTTTAAACCATAAGGGTCTTCTCAAACCATCAGGACCTGGTGCAGGACGCGTCAGCGACAGCCATTCCTTATAAATCTCATGAGATTTGTCTGTATCGACAAAAATATCACCATAGTGATCTTCCGGTCCGGGCTTTTCGATTCTTACCCTTTGATGCCAGGTATGCATGCCACTGATCGGGTCAGGATGAACGGCATGGGTGATATTCTGATGTACTCCTCCGTCTTTCCAAAAAATCCTTTTTGAATCTTTATCACTTGATTCAAAAGGTTTAATTCCTCGTTTTGTACTCATCTTCCATTTTCCTGAAGTCTTGTTTTCAATTTCAACAGTATTTGTAGCCCATCGATTTCCAACAGAGTCTTGTTCCCTGCGCCATCTTCCAATGTGATGAGAACAAGCCACAACTCCGGGTTTCATCGACTGGGTTACCCAAACTTTATCAACGAAATAGCCAATATCAGTATTCATTTTTACCAGATCGCCAGTTTTAAAATCCCATTTAGCGGCATCTTCAGGATGCATCCATATTGGATTTCTATTTGAGATTTCCACCAGCCATTTCGAATTCCCTGATCTTGTATGAATAAGAGTTGGCAGTCTGAAAGTAGGGACCAGAACGTATTCACCTTTGGATTTGTCTAATACATCATTGTGGATATGACTTTTGATATACGTAGGCGTTGAATATTCTGGCCAGTTCCAGTCTACCATGGTTTGAGAATAGAATTCATTTTTCCTCGAAGGGGTTGGAAAACCAACCATAGCCTGTCCGTTGATCATGACCCCGATATCTTTACCGTTCTTTCTAATAACGTCGTTTTTGGTATCAACTTCTGATCCTTTCAACTGTTCTTTGCTCAAAATAGTCTCATTCATTTTGTAAGACTCTCCTTTTTCAATTTCGAAGGCTCCATACTTTGACATATATTCAAATTCTGATATTCCTTCTTTTTTTGCAACTTCAGGTAATCCTTTGATTCGTTCAAATATATATTGATAGTATTCTTCAATCGTTATTTTTTCTCCCGGACGTTTTGGAGATTCAAAATGTTTCCGAATTCCCATACTACCATCGGGATCAATTCTCCAGCTCAATTCGATCCAGAACTCATCTTCTTCCCAAACTTCTCCAGGGTTCGCTTCATAGGTATATTGAACCGGAGTTCCATTTCTTCTGGCTGCTTCCCTTAATACAGGTTGTCTGAAAGCTACCCAGGTTCCACCGTGTGTGGCATAGGAATTAATGTCGTGGCGCTCGGGTGCCAGCCCCATAGGTAATACAAAGTCAGCAAAAAATGCTGTTTCGTTCCAAGTAGGAGTTAAGGCAGTGTGCAGGCCAAACTTTGATTCATCCATAAACATTTCCATCCAGGTAAATCCGTCAGGATAGGTCCAAACCGGATTAAACACTCTTGAAAAGTAAACGTCCATTTTTCCTCTGCCTTCCTTAAGAAAATGAGGCAGCAATTGACTCATTTCGAAAAAAGCCAGAGGATATTCCTTAGGAAAATGCAATTCATTCCATTTTTTTTGCGGTTTTGGAGGGTTTGGGACTTCAGGTTTGAACTTGTTCCATGAGTTAGGAGAAGTTCCTCCTTTCGCACCCACAGCTCCTGTGAGGACCGTTAGAAAATGAAGGCAGCGAGCCACTGCCCATCCTCCAAGATTTGACGCTCCTGCACTTCTCCAGTTATGGCTGGCAAACCGTTCACCGGCTTCCCCTATTTTTACAGCGATTTCACGGATCATATCCGCTTTTACGCCTGATTCCTTTTCGGCAAATTCGGGAGTGAATTCTTTGTATTCCTCCTTCATAGCTTGAATATAATTTTCAAAAGTGACGTCTCTATCAGGATGTTTGGCTGAAAGATATTCTTGCCAATTGGTCCAATTTTCAAGATAAGCTCGGTTGTATAATTTCTTTTCAAGTATGATAAGGGCCATAGCCAAAAGGACAGCAGCTTCGGTTCCAGGATACGAAGGCATCCAATAGTCACTCATAGAAGCTGTATTTGATAATCTGGGATCCATCGTAGCCAATTTGGCTCCTTTCATTTTTCCTTCAATGATCCGTTGGGCATGGGGATTAAAATAATGTCCTGATTCCAGATGGGCAGAAATCAGTAATATAAATTTGGCCTCGGCATGATCTGGTGAAGGTCTGTCATACCCGTACCACAGATTATAGCCAAATCGCGCTCCGGAAGAGCAGATATTAGTGTGAGAATTATGGCCGTCAATACCCCATGATGGCAATACCCAATTCATAAAACCTTCATGACCGGGTCTTCCAACGTGATAAGCTATTTCATTATGTCTGTCTTCTTTTAAGGCTTTTCTGATTCTGTCGGCAATGGTATCCAGAGCCTCATCCCAGGAAATTCGTTCCCATTCTCCTTCACCGCGTTTCCCTTTGCGCTTAAGCGGAAATAAAATACGATCAGGATCGTTTACCTGATTGATGGTAGCAGGTCCTTTCGCACAGTTTCTGCCACGACTTCCAGGATGATAAGGGTTGCCTTCAAACTTTTTGATCTCTCCTGATGATTTATCTATAAATGCGGTTAAACCACAGGCACTTTCACAGTTGAAGCAGGTAGTTGGAACAATTTGATAATTTGTTTTCTTCTTTTTGGGCCATGCCTTGGGGTCAAATTCTATCCAGTTATTCCACTTCTCCGGTGGTGGGAAATTTTCATACATTTCAGCCACTTCTTCATCACTAAAATGACGCATGTCAGAATCATGTTCCTGATAACCCTCTTTATGAAGATCAGGAATTAGGCCTATTTTCTCGGCCAGATTTTCAATAAAGGATGCTTTTTTATAGCCCATGTTTATATATTTATACGTTCAAGACTCATTTTTAAAGTCTTTAATTTTTTAACTTCTTTTAGGCAAGAGGAATTCTTTGCGGAGCCTCTACCCAGATTTTTTCAGTAATGTAGATTCCAATGAGAACGAAGATTCCGGCTCCGGCCAGGATCAAAGGATTTGGAAAGAATTGAATCATGATCAAGGGCAAAATATTTCCAACCATCACGGTTCCAAACCAGAATAAGCCCTTGTATTGTTCTTTTAGGATCATATGAACCACTTTTTTTGCTGCTTTTGTTGGATGGGTAATTGTCATTTCGCTAGCAAGGGTAAGTAGATTCACTAGAAGGGAAATGCTAATAATGGTTCCTAAGGTCTCCATCCAACCTTCAGGTTGTATGACAACAGCCAGTATTGAAAATACTGCAGCTCCTGCAAGGACACTGTGTACAAGCATGTGCAAAGGAAGCGTTGGGCTTTGCCAAAAATCTCTTCCTTTAGCCTGAGCAAAAAGGAATGCGGTATAGATCGCTAGGATGATTCCAAAGAAAGCAGTTAAACCAAGAAGTAAGTTTTCAGGAATGTTCCATCCGAAAAATGTTGCAGCTCCCCATATGGTCATTAATAGTCCAAAAATGGAAATAGTATAGCCTCCTTTTACGAGCCAGGAGTTCCACTGTGGTCGAAGGAGCACATTGAGAAATCTATCAGGTCTGTCCAGATCCATAACTAAAAACAGCCCCGTAAGCCCTAAAAAGACCAAAGAGACACCCACAGATATAAGTTTGGTTGTACTTGAAATTTCGTAACCGAGTATTATAGCGAGTAACGGAACTAAAAACGCACCTGCTGCAATGGCTTTGGTAGTGACATAGGCCGATACTTCCCAACCCCAAAGTATTCCTTTGTCTGGAGTGTCATAAACCCTTCTTGCCTTGCCATTGAGCACATCTATATAATTTGGGTTTTCAGATTCTTTTTTCTGATAAGCAGCCTGTAACTCATTATCAATACTCATTTGCAACAAGTTAATATCATCATTAGAATGCATCAATTTTTCGGCAGCCTTGGCATAGTGGCCAACTCCTCTTGACTGTGAATTCCATAAGCCAGGCCCTGATCTATCAGTTGAATCAGGGTCAAGAGATTGATAATCTCCATCTATATAGAACAAATTGGGTTTAGTTCCTTTTTCAGGTTTTCTAACCATAACCTGTTCTCTGGCAAGTAACATGGAAATCTCAGTTTCAGGATTGTCCATATCACCGGCAATGATTGCATGTTCAGGACATACATCAACACAGGCAGGTGCTCTTCCTACCTCAACTCTATGGGCACAATAATTACATTTGGCCGCAGTTTTATTGTCCGGATCAATATAGAGCGCGTCATAAGGACAAGCCTGCATGCATGACTTGCATCCTATACATCTGTTATTGTCAAAATCAACAATACCATCTTCTCTTGTGTACAAAGCTTCAACCGGGCAAATTTCAACACAAGGTGCATCTGTACAATGGTTGCACCTCATCACTGAGAAAATTCTTCTGGTATTTGGGAAAACTCCCTTTTCTACTTGTTTTACATAGGTTCTGTTGACCCCTATAGGTACATCGTGCTCACTCTTACAGGCAGTGGTGCACGCATGACAACCGATACACTTTCTGTTGTCAATAATAAATCCGTATTTCATATGCGAAATGGCTTCGTATTAATGAGAATTCCTATTTAATTATGAATAGAGAAAAAGTGCCAGGACTTTATATTGGAGTTCCTGGTACTGTTTACCAAATTTAATGAAATACCCGATTTTGGGTTGTAACATTAGTTACTTAAAGGTACGCTCTAAAACTAAACTTTTCATAGTTTGTGGATTAATTTTTTCCTCTAAAGGCGAATGGTTATTTTTGTCAAAACGGATTTATGAAAATTCATGCACTTTTTTTTGGAATGTCTAAAGATTTGGCAGGGCAAAGCACGATATCCATTGAATTGGATGAAGGTTTAACTGTTAAGGAGTTTCGTGAACTATTACAACAAAAATATGTTTCGTTTTCAGAAATGGATACCTATGCCATTGCGGTAAATGAATCTTATGCTGAAGAAGGATTAATATTGTCAGATAAAGATACAGTAGCGATCATTCCACCAGTGAGTGGAGGCTAAATTATTTATGGAAAACAAGATTTTTATAAAGTTAACCGAAGATGAATTATCACTTGGCGAATGTTATGAATTTGTTCAGGACAATAGCAGTGGTGGTTTGGCTCTTTTTGTAGGTACGGTAAGAAACAGTACCCAAAACAAGCAGGTTATAAAGTTGGAATTTTCAGCCTATGAACCAATGGCAGTCAAAGAAATGAAGCTAATTGCCGAAAGGGCTGTTGAATTGTTTGGAATTCAAAAGATTTCGATACATCATGCGATTGGAATCCTCGGGATTGCGGAGGTTCCGGTAATTATAGCAGTTTCATCTGCACACCGAGATGCAGCTTTCAAGGCTTGTCAATTTGCAATAGATACTTTAAAAGAGACAGTTCCTATTTGGAAAAAGGAATATTTTGAAGATGGTGAAGTATGGGTCAATGCACATCCCTGATCATATGATCTCCATTTTTTTTAAAAGAAAAGAGGCATTCATGTTTGTGCAGATACCGTCTTTTAATTTATAATCGAAAAAAAGCTCCTCCTTAATGATTTTGGCATCAAAGAATTTATTTTGAATTTGCGGATAAAGCTTTTCTATATCACAGAGACTGAGATCGTGAGTCGCAATAATTCCGGTAGAACCTGATCTCACAAGTCTTTCGATAAATTTTCTTGATCCCAAGGCTTTGTCTTTGCTATTGGTTCCTTTTAAAATTTCATCAAGAATGATAAAATATTCTTGATCTTTCATTTGTTCTACAATATATCGCAACCTCATGATTTCAGCATAAAAATAGGAGCTTTCCTCAGCCAGAGAATCAGAGGTTCTCATGCTTGTGATCAATTTGATCGGCGAATAGCGCATTTTATTTGCACAAACGGGTAAACCGGTATTGGCCATAACCAGCCCCAGAGAAATGGTCCTTAGAAAAGTACTTTTTCCAGCCATATTGGCTCCGGTGATGATATGAAACCCTTTCTTGTTTATTGAAAAATCATTGTTCACCCTAATTTGTTTATTCAACAAGGGGTGACCCAGACTTTCCACAATAAGAACTACCCCATTTTGAATTATTTCAGGAAAGTGATGATCAGGATGATTGTATACATAATTGGATAATGATATATGCGCATCAAAGTAAGCAATAACCTCGAACCAATTCTCAACTTGAAATTGATAGGTATCAACCCATTTATCGATCTTGTATGTTTGACGAATGTCCCATAGGAAAAATCCATTACCAAGAAAACCAAAAAGCATATTATTTCTTTGATCGAAGGCATCCAGAATTTTTGATAAATCCTTAAAAATGATTGAGGCCTTTTTCTTTGAAGACCTGATCTTACGTATCTGATTTAAAGCTAGTGGTGAATTGATTGGCAGGTCTTCAATTTCTTGTAACAAGCTATGATATTGCTTGAAGGTATCCTTAATTTGGCCTGCATCAAGGTAGAGATGATTGATCCGTTTAAAATATGGAAAGGTGATGAATAGTCCGATAAAAAACCAGCCTACAACAAGATAAAAAGAAACCAAATCAAAAACTAATAGCAACGTAAAAAGGAGTGATAAGGAAGCGAAAACGATAGGCAGATACCTCATGATTGATGGAAGAAATGACCTGTAGTTATGAATCCATGAAATAATGGTATCATGATCAATTTCAACCTTGACCAGATTCGCCAATGCTAAAAATCGTTGTCTCCATGAAACCTTTAGAGATAGCTCTTTAATGACCTCTTGTCTGGATTCAATCTGATCTATATTATTCTCAAGAAGCAGTTGAGTTAAAGCTTTCCTTCCCGAAGCAGTGGCAGTTCTGTTGAGATACTGAAAAAAGGAGCCCTTGCCAAAAAGATCTATATCATTGCTGTAATAGTGACTGGGATCAATAAACTCAGATCCTTCGGGAAGAGAACTGTAATTACCCTTTAAGGCATCTATTTCTACCCCATTGATCTTAATCAATTGCTCGCAAAGTTTCCTTTCAGTTAGAAGAGTTTGGTACCTAAGTACAAGAAAAATAAAACCAATAATCAAAGAGACGATAATACTTGCAAATAGTGGTTTGTTATGATATGTAAAATAAGCCGTTGGAAAAGTAAGGAGAAATAATCCCAAACGCAGTACGCTAATAACATGGATCTTTTTTTTTAGCAGATCTCTTTGCTGCTCGATTCGTGTTTTTTCCTGTTGATAGAATGTTAGAGGTTCAGACATTGGGTCAAGACTTTTTTTTCTTCCTACCTGGATGAGTTAACTAAATTAATAATGATCAATGCCGTCTTTTAAACTGTAAACCAATAGGTCAGGAAATTTTTCCTTTATTTTTTGCGTGGCAGTATAGCTTGAAATCCCCTTTTGACAAATAACGACGACCTCAGTTTCTTTAAAGGGCTCTAGCTTGGAAATATCCAGACTCGAAAGAGGCATTCGCAAATCAACCGGAAAGGGATGGGGTACAGATTGATTTTCAATAACTGAGATGATCTTTATATTGTCATCGTGAATTCTTTTCTTCAATTCCTCGGCATCTATGAGTAAAGAATCATCCTGTACCTGACATCTGGCATCAAAATAACTGCCATTGTTAAATAAAGCTTCGACCTCCGTTAAGAGGAAGCCTGGTTGCAGCTTCATAACAAACTGGGAGTTTTCCATTGAATTATAAATAAGAATCTTATTAATCAACGGCTCCCCGGTTTCTGTTATAATTTTAATCACCTCATTGGCTTGCATCAATCCTATGATTCCAACAATAGGGTTCAATGTACCTATCTCAGAACAGTTAGGGACATGCTTTTGCGGTAAAGAAGGAAAGGCATCCCGTAAATGAGCGCTATAACCATCTTTTGATTTGACGTTAAAAACGCTTACATAACCATCATGCTTGTATAAAGAACCATATACAAGTGTTTTAGTTTGAAGCACACAATAATCGTTTAAAAGGTATTTGGTGCTAAGACTATCAGTACAATCGAGAACTATCGAAAATGGGTTTAACTGATCGTGTATAGAATTTTTAGTCACGGGCTCTTCTTCAAAACTAACCTCTACATATGGGCTTATTTCCTGAATATAGGTGCTAAGAATTCTAGCCTTTGACTTTCCAACCTGATCGTGTCGGTAAAAAACCTGCCTGTGTAAATTGCTGAGATCAATCTTGTCATAGTCGATTAAATGGATATGACCAATTCCGCTTGCCGCCAAATAAACTGCAGCAACACTACCCAGGCCACCACATCCTACAATGGCAATTTTAGCTTGATTAATTTTTTTTTGACCAACCACACCAATTTCTGGTAAAGTGGTTTGTCGGATGAATGTTTTTTCCTTGTCAGTGTGCATGGTAATCGGCAACTTATTTACCTAAATATTTTTTTACTGCAGTGAATTCTTCAGGTGTATTTACGTTTGTGATAAAGTCGTCATCTACTTCTACAAGTTTAACATCCGAATTGATCAAAACTTTCCTTGGGCATGAAATGCCTTGTGCAAGAAATTGTAACATAATAGGATAGGCTTTGGGTTCCCAAATTGTGATAAGAGGCTCTGGAAATTTCTTATTTTTTCCCTTTAGTGCTGTGGCCACTTTACTTGAATCTCTGTTAGTCATTAATCGACGAATCAGTTTTTCATCCGCATAAGGTAAGTCTGTGGCCATTACGAGCCAGGCTGTATTGGGATCATGTTGAAACGCAGAACAAATGGCACCGAAAGGCCCAAGCCCAATAAATTTGTCTTCGATGATATTATTTTGATCCAGTTTCTGTTCTTTCCTAACAGACAAATAGGTCTTTAAATTTAACTTTTCCAGCATCTCCAAGGAATACATGCGTTGCGACTTTCCAAAATAATCTAATAAACCTTTGTCTTTGCCCATTCGAACGCTTTCCCCACCAGCAAGAACCAGTCCGCAAAGTGGTGCAGTGTTCGTTTCAATCAACGTTAAGATATGTGTGCTGATATGATCGAGATCGTGTATAGAGTACACCTTCAATTTTTCGATGTTTGGATACTTTTCCTTAAGGAAATCAAAGATTTCTGATCTGTGATTCAAATTGATCAAAAAGGCAATATTATCAAGCTGATCAAGTCTTTTTAGAACAGAAGCTTCCTTTTCCGCATCCAGAATGAGTATCTGTCTGGCTCCCGGGTAATGATTTCCATTAATAAAAACCATATCATAAGCCTGCAGCAAAGCCTTATCGGTATAAGGATTCATCTTGTAGCCTCTGTGATTCTTTAGATCTCCTGAATCATGAAATGTAAACTCGTCAAATAGTGGCGCCAAAGTTTCCTTGTCATGAGATGCATCGGCATATGCCACTTTATATCTATTGTTGATCTTTGCCGAGACCTCCTTGACCAGTTCTTTAATGATGGAGCATTTAGTTCCAAGAACAGCCAGTTCAAACGGAGCTAATTGACCAAATTTTCGTCTGCTAAGCTTTGCATGTTTCTCATGTTTTTTCATCAATAAAATCAAAAAGTGGATTAGTGCTTAATTATTCAACTGCTAAAATACTTAATAAAGATGATTTCATGAATTTCTGATAAAATCTTTGTGTTTTGGTGACGATGATCACATTGTAGTTTTAATTTTTTTTCGTAACTTCATGTCTTAAACAAAGAAGTATAAAAACATATTTCCCTCGATATGAAATCTTCATCAAAAATCGTTGTTCCCTTTATTCTATCCTGTTGTAGGTTGGCTTAAATTGTTTTGAGTCAACCCTAACTACCGTAAAATTGAAATGACCAATCAGCGCAATGAACAGTTGATTTATAGGCCATAAAAACATATGTAAAAAAATAGAAATTCTAAAATTTTAAATCATGAAAAAAACCTTAATAGCACTGTTTATGTGTTGCATGTTTTTCAGTTTTTCATCCTGTGATGAAGATGATGTAGCCGGACTTCTTCCGAATTTTGACGTCAATCTAAATGAAACCGAAAGCATTTCAGTTAACATAGTCCAAACCAATGGCGATTGGATTACCTTTTCTGAAAAAACTAGTTTAAGTATTGAGAATGACGATACGAAAGACTATCTCAACAAGATAAAAAAAGTTAAGATTACAGCCTTGAGTTACAAAATCATCAATTTTAGTGGAGATCCTATTGGTGAAGTTGATGCTTCTTTTTCGGTGGCAAATGAAGTTTCATTGCAGAATGCCTTTGTTGTAAAAGTTTCAGCAGATAATCAAGTTGTATATGAGATAACCGAAGTAGATGAGCTTACTCGAATTGGAAATGCTTTACTAGCTGGAAAAACAGTAACCGTTGAATATTCTGGAAGCGCATTGTGCGATGATGATAAGATGGATTTTACAGTTGAGGTGAACTTAGTTGCAAAAGTGACCATTGATCCCTAATTAAAAAACAACCAGCAGAGGAAACTTTGCTGGTTATTTTTTTGGCAGGGGTTCATTAAAAATATCACTTTTCCCACCGGTTTTTTTGATAACAGATATTTCTTTGATGATCATATTCTGAGAAATGGCCTTACACATATCATAAACCGTTAAGGCCGCAACACTGGCTCCTGTTAATGCCTCCATTTCGACCCCTGTTTTCCCTTCCATTTCCACTGCGCATAGGATATTGATTTCTTCTTCATTCAAAAATTGAATGTCAATGTCTATCCCGTCGAGTGGCAGAGGGTGACACATTGGGATGAGATCAGAAGTTTTTTTTACGGCTTGCACTCCAGCTATGATAGCGGTTTGAAAAACTGGACCTTTTTTAGTATGGATTTCAGAGCCATTCAGCAATGCAACAATCTCTTTACCCAAAAACATTTTTGCCTGAGCTACAGCCCGCCTTTTCGTTATCTTTTTATCAATAACATTGACCATTTTCGGTTTGTTATCTTTATCTATATGAGAAAATTTATTCAAAACAAGGGTTTTAATATCTATATTGAATTAATGGGAAAACGTCACCTTTTTTAAACTCGGCCTTGTTGGATGGTAATTCCAAAAAGCCGTCATTTAGTGTTAAATTGGCGAGGTCTCCTGAGCCATTTCCTGCTTTAGGAAAAGCCATAAGCCTTCCATCTTTGTTGACGATCTTAACCTGTAAGAAATAGGTCAGTTCAGGTTTGAAAAGAAAATCTTCTCCCAGAATGGCAACGTTTGGATTTTCAAAATTTAACTGAAGGCTTTTGTGAAGCCATGGCACAAAATATTTAAGACAACTTACAAAGGTAGACACCGGGTTTCCGGGATAGGCAAAAATCGTTGTTTGATTTTTTTTTCCAAACCAGAAAGGCTTTCCTGGTCTTTGACGAACCTTATGAAAATGTTTGATTACCCCTAATTCGTCAAGAATTTCAGGTATAAAATCAAATTTACCTTTGCTCACAGCACCACTGAACATGAGCACGTCATATTTCTTTAAGAGTGAACCAATTTTTTGCCTCAGTTGTTCTTTGCTATCACTAATATGGAACAAATCAGGTGTAATCTCAAATCGTTTTAAAAGTGAATACAGCGTATGAACGTTACTTTTTCTGATCTGGTAAGGTTTGGGGAATTCGTGAACTTCCACAAGTTCATCCCCTGTCGATACAATGGCTATTTTTGGTAATGCAGCCACTTGAACCCTTGATTTTCCAACGGTGGCCAAAACACCGATTTCTGCAGATGAAATTTTTGTATTTACAGGGATTAAAACATCATTTTGTTTGCGATCTAATCCTTTTTTATGAATATTTTGGAAGTATTGAACCGCTTCAGAATTGACATGAGCTATCCCTTTTTCAATTCGGATCAATTCATAGGGAACAATGGCATCTGTTCCTAGTGGCAGCATCGCACCTGTCATGGCCTCCAGGCAATTTTCATCATTGGTAAGGGTCAATTGTTCACTGCCTGCTGCTTGAATATTTTCGATCTTAAAATGTCGAATTCCCGATTCAAAAACAGATGTCTTTAGAGCAATGCCATCCATACTTACCCGGTCAAAGGGAGGCATTTCATGATCGGCTTTTACCTCTTCCTTTAAAACTCTTCCCAAAGACTCCTTGAAATCGATCTCTTCTATACCAAATTCACAGGTTTCTCTAAGGACAATATCCAAGGCATCTTCTACACTGATTAATGTTCCTTTAACCTTCATAATTATTAACTATCCACCAATAGTGGACATACTTTCTGAAACGTTATTCGATCTTCTATTTGCTTCCGCAACAAATCCATTGATTGGTTTTTGCTGTACAGTAGATATAAATAATTGCTTTAACTCATCATCGCTTGCGCCTTTTCTAATAAAATCTTTGATATTAAAAACACCATCATCGAAAAGGCAATTTTTGAACAAGCCGGTTGCTGTAATCCTGATCCTATTGCAGTCGGTGCAAATTGTTCTGGTAAACGCCGGAATGATTCCAAAGGAGCCTTTATAGTCTTTGATTTTAAAATTTTTTGAAGTTGAAGATTTCTTGGAGATAAGATTTTCTACTTCATCATAATGCGAACTGATGGTTTGCAGAATTTTATTGTAATTCCATACCTCTTTAACCTCTCGTTGTCCTTTGCCATTAAAAGGCATTTCTTCTATAAATCTGACAGAAACCTTATCCTGTTTGGTCAATTCTATAAAATCAATAATTTCATTCGTATTCACTCCTGATTGAATGACTACATTTAGTTTTAGCGTTAACTTACTTTTTAAAAGGTCATGATAAGTTTGCAAGACTTGTGGGAAAACATCCCTTCTTGTAATTTCAAAAAACTTTTCCCTGTTTAGACTATCTATACTGAGGTTCACTGCATTGATCTTCATTTTTTCAAGACCCTCAATATGCTTGGAGATTATCGCACCATTTGTGGTGATATTAATTTCCTTAAGGCTTTTATTGAACGATAAGGACTCCAGAAAATTCACGAAATCCTTCCTAACAAAAGGCTCTCCACCTGTAAGTCTTACTTTATCTACTCCTAATTCACTTAAAACCCGTGTAATTCTATACATTTCCTTATACGTAAGCAATTCTTGCCTTTTGACTATATCAATACCTTGCTCAGGCATGCAATACTGGCAGCGCAGGTTGCATCTGTCTGTTACTGCCAAGCGCAGGTAAGTGATTTTACGGCCGTATTTATCTACTAATTGATTCATGAATTGCTTTGGAAAATTGGAGGTTAAATGTACGAAAATGACCTAACTAAATGCTTCGTTTCAAAAATTAAGTAACCATGGTAGTATTGATTAGTGAGGTAGTTTATGTTTTACTGCATGATAAAGGAAGGCACCAAGGTGCGCCCCAAAAAGAACAACAAGGATTGAAATCACACCTTTTCCAACAAGGATGTACATTGGTCCGGGACAAGACCCTCCCAGTGCCCAACCAAGGCCAAAAATGATTCCACCAATCAAATTTCTTGGAATACCCTTTTTCTTAGGTGCTACAACAATGGGCTTCCCGTATAAATCTTTAATAGTTTCGTTCTTAAAAAAGTACATGAGTATCATCCCTATTGCCACCGCAGATCCTATAACACCATACATGTGAAATGACTGTAATTTGAACATTTCATAGATTCTAAACCAGGAGATCACTTCGGCTTTACTCAATGTAATTCCGAATAAAATACCCACCAGCAAATATTTGATATATTTCATTATTAGTTTTATTTAGAATATATAGGGTAAAATCAACCAGGTCATAATTAGTCCTCCAATAAAGAACCCGCCAACAGCTATAAAGGATTCCATAGATAAACTACTTAAACCAACAATCCCATGCCCTGAGGTACATCCCCCGGCGTATCTGGAGCCAAAACCTACCAAAATTCCTGCGACTATCAAGATTAAAAAACCTTTGACTGAAAGCATGGCGTCAATACTAAAAATTTCATCCGGTAAATAAGTCTTTCCAGCATTTTGAATGCCAATTTCCGACAAATCTTTAACAGTTTCAGTATTAATGGCAACCGTGTCATTTGGCGTTAGCCATTGATCTGATATAAAACCTCCTACAATTAAACCGATAACAAAAACGAGGTTCCATTTGTTTTTCTTCCAATCAAATTTGAAAAAATCAACAAATTTACCTGCACCACCCATAGCACAAACTGTCTCAAGATTCGATGAAACGCCAAATTTCTTTCCAAAGAAGAACATGAGGAACATGCAAACCGCAATGATAGGTCCTGCCACATACCATGCCCATGGTTGTAATATAAAATCCATATTCTATCTACTTTAGTGGTAAAAATAAATTATTAACTACCGAGTCAGGTAACTTTTGTTACAAATCAAAAATCCAAAATATCAATCTTGTTTCTGTGCAATTTGATCCTTCCTTCATTTTCAAGCTGCTTCAATAAACGGGAAACAACCACTCGTGATGTGTTGAGGTCTATGGCAATTTCCTGATGAGTGGTATGCAATTCAGTACTTCGCATAATCTGTACCTTGTCAACAAGGTATTTGAATAATCGCTCGTCCATTTTTAGAAATGCGAGGGCATCAATAGCTTCCAGCATCTCATTCAGACGTAAATCATAGCTGTCAATTACAAAGGTTCTCCATGACTTGTACTTTATCATCCATTCCTCCAGTTTTTCCACCGGAATAAAAATGAGCTCAGAATCTTTTTCTGCGATCCCCCTGACCTTGCTTTTCGTGCTTTGAATACCACTGCCAAAAGTAATGGTACAGGTATCACCTCTTTCTAAAAAATAGAGAACAATTTCATCTCCTTTCTTGGTTTCACGACTTATTTTAATGGCCCCTGTAAGTATAAGAGGAATATGATGAAACGTATCTCCGATATCAAGTAACAATTCGTTTTCCCGAACTTTTTTATACGTACCAACTTCGGCAATTTCATCAATTAATTCCTTTTCGAAAACAACACTGTAATATTCTTGCAGTTTTTCTCTGATCATAGTTATGATAATTAAGGGTACAATTTATGAAATATCTGGAAGCTGATCCTCAATATAGTTCAAAATAATTTCTGTGGCACCTTGGTGCTCATCGATATAGGATTTGGTGATATTTCCAAGTTTCTGTCGGTATTTTTCGTCCTGAATAAGTTTTGTGAAATGCATACTTAATTCCTCTTCACTATTGCCCACCAGGCAAGCTCCGATTTTGACTAAATCCTTGGCCTCCTCAAATTTGTCGTAAACCGGACCTATAATCAATGGGATTCCGAATACCGCAGGTTCAAGTACGTTGTGAACCCCTTCCTTACCATAACCTCCTCCAACATAAGCCAGATCAGCATAACTATATATCTTGGTTAAAAGGCCAACGGTATCTGCAATATAAACCTGAGCGTCGGTTTTGACAAGTCCTTCAGAATAAAGAGAGGTCTTACAGAGTAGTGCCGTCTTAAGTTTTTCGATTTCCTTGGGATTTATATTGTGAGGAGCTATAATATAACGGATGTCATTGTTAGAATTTTGATTGATAAAATTGACCAGATATGATTCATCAATTGCCCAGGTACTGCCTGCAACCAATACAATTTTATTTTTTGTAAATTCTTCAAGGAAATCCAGTTCATTGTTTTGCCTCAGAATTTGCGCAACTCTGTCAAAACGAGTATCTCCACTAATAGTCACTGCGGTGACACCAATATTTCCCAAAAGTTTTTTAGAACTTTGATTTTGAACAAAAAAATGGGAGAAAGACCTCAGTGAATTTTTCATCCAATCGCCATAGGGTTTAAAAAATAATTGGTCGGGCCTAAAAATACCTGAAACCAGGATCGTCATAATTGAATGCTGCTTTAAAACCTCAAGTATGTTGGGCCAGAATTCATATTTTACGAAAATCGCTAGGCTTGGATGCACCAGGTCAATAAATTTTCTCGCATTAGCAGGTGTATCTACCGGTAAATAAACAACGATATCTACCTCCTTATAGTTTTTTCTAACTTCATAACCGGAAGGAGAGTAAAAGGACAGAACTATTTTATATCCCGGTCTCGATTTACGTAAATTTTCGATCAGGGGCCTTCCCTGTTCAAATTCACCCAAAGAGGCACAATGGACCCAGATAGTTTTGTCTTCTGGTGCGATTGCAGAGGTCAATTTGGGAAACGTTTCTTTCCTTCCACCAACAAAAAGGGCTAACTTCTGATCAAAACCAGCGAGAATTTTAAGTACGATTCCAAAAAGGGAAATGGCAAAATTATAAAGGTATTTCATTTGTCAGCTAAATTAAAAATTTAGAGGAAGAGCGCGCAAAATATTTGTATTTTTGTCAGGCTAAAAGGTGAAATAGAAATTAAAATTAACCAAAATGAATAAAATCCAAATGGTTGACTTGCAGGGTCAATATAAGAAAATCCAACCAGAAATCGATCAGGCCATCAATGACGTGATCGCTTCAGCTGCCTTTATCAATGGACCTGAAGTTAAAAAATTTCAATCTGATCTGGAGGAATATTTAGATGTTAAACACGTTATTCCTTGTGCTAATGGAACTGATGCTTTACAAATTGCAATGATGGGTCTTGGTTTGGAGCAAGGCGATGAAGTGATTACTGCAGATTTTACTTTTGCAGCAACAGTTGAGGTTATCGCCTTACTCAAATTAACACCGGTTTTGGTTGATGTAGATCCCAAGACATTCAATATTGACCTTGAAGCGCTTAAAAAGGCAATTACACCCAAGACCAAAGCCATAGTACCGGTTCATTTATTCGGTCAGTGTGCCAACATGGAGGCCATCCTTAAAATTGCGGAAGAACATAATTTGTATATAATTGAAGATACGGCTCAGGCTATTGGAGCTGATTTTACCTTTACTGATGGATCTACCAAAAAGGCTGGTACTATAGGTACGGTGGGAACCACTTCTTTCTTTCCTTCTAAAAATTTAGGATGTTATGGAGATGGTGGTGCTATTTTTACGAATGATGATGAACTGGCTCATATCATAAGAGGTATGGTGAACCACGGGATGTATACAAGATATTATCACGACGTTGTGGGTGTTAACTCTCGATTGGATAGTTTGCAGGCCGCTGTATTAAGATTGAAACTTCCTCATCTCGATGACTATTGTGCGTCCAGAAGAAATGCCGCTAGGTATTATAACAATGGTTTTAGAGATAATCCTAATATCGTAACTCCGGTAACGGAAAAATGCGGTGAAATATGTGATACTTGTAATTGCCATGTTTTTCATCAGTATACCTTAAAAATAACCAATGGTAAGAGAGAGGCCCTTCATCAGCATTTGATGGATAAAGGCATTCCGAATGCTATTTATTATCCTGTTCCATTGCACAAACAAAAGGCTTATGTGGATGATCGATACAGAGAAGAAGATTTTAAAGTGACTAACGAGCTGGTCGAAACCGTTATTTCATTGCCCATGCATACAGAATTGGAGAAAGAGCAGCAAGATCTGATCATTAAAACAATAATGGATTTTGTCTAGGAAACTATGATTATATGCCAGAAAAATGAAGATTTATTGAATTGATATGAAAAAAAATAAAATACTCGTTACCGGAGGTTTAGGTTTTATAGGCTCACATACCGTGGTCGAACTTCAAAGTGAAGGGTTCGATGTGGTTATTATAGACGATCTTTCAAACACCAGATTGGAGGTATTGGATGGAATTTTCGCTATTAGCAATATACGACCCGAATTTGTAAAGTTGGATCTGAAAGAAAAGGAACAGGTTGCCACTTTTTTTGAGGAACATAAAATTGACGGGGTAATTCATTTTGCTGCCTCCAAGGCTGTAGGAGAAAGTGTGGAGCAACCCTTAAAATATTATGAAAACAATATTTCAACACTGGTTTATCTCTTAAAGAGTATGGCTAAGAATAATGTACCACACATAATATTTAGCTCTTCCTGCACGGTTTATGGCCAAGCTGATGAGCTTCCTATTACCGAAAATGCTCCTGTAAAAAAAGCAGAATCTCCATATGGAAATACGAAGCAAATTGGAGAGGAAATCATTCACGACCTAACAAAGGTTGAAGATCTTACTGCCATAGCCCTCAGGTATTTTAATCCTATCGGCGCTCATGAAAGCGCACTTATTGGAGAGCTACCGTTAGGTGTTCCCCAGAACCTCATTCCTTTTGTAACCCAAACAGCAGAAGGTATAAGGGATGAATTGTCAGTTTTTGGTGATGATTACCCTACCTCTGACGGAACGGCTGTAAGAGATTATATTCATGTGGTGGATCTGGCAAAGGCACATATCAGCGCCATGCGAAGACTGCTGGAAGGGAGAAATAAATCAAAAATGGAATATTTTAATGTAGGTACAGGAAAAGGCAGTTCCGTTCTGGAAGTAATCAACACGTTTGAAAAGGTGAATAAAGTAAAAGTTAAATATAAGATTGTTGAAAGAAGAGAAGGAGACATCACCGCCGCTTATGCCAATACAATTTTGGCCAATGAAGAATTGGGATGGAAGGCTTCCCTTGGCTTGGATGAGGCTTTGGCCTCTGCCTGGAAATGGCAGCTAAAGCAACAATAAAGGAGTAAATGATCTATTGATATAAATGCGTAGTATGACAAATTCAAGTAAAAAAATTCTCGTTACAGGTGGGGCCGGTTTTATAGGCTCTCATGTTGTACGTCTTTTCGTAACAAAATATCCACAGTATAAAATATTCAACCTCGATGCCCTAACCTATGCAGGAAATCTGGAAAATATCAAGGATCTTGAAGATGCGAGCAATTATGAATTTATCAAAGGCGATATTAAGGACGGCGATTTTTTAAAGGCTTTGTTCAGCAAATTCCAGTTTGATACGGTAATTCATCTGGCTGCAGAGAGTCACGTCGATCGATCGATTACGAATCCAAATGACTTTATTGAAACCAATGTTTTAGGCACGGCTAATCTTCTCAATGCGTTTAAGGAAATTCATGCCGGTTCTTTCGAAGGAAAATTATTTTATCATGTTTCTACAGATGAAGTTTATGGTTCTTTAGGGAAAACAGGACTTTTTAAAGAAACCACTCCATATGACCCTCAGTCGCCATATGCATCTTCTAAGGCCGCTTCTGATCATTTGGTCAGGGCTTACGGAAACACCTATGGCCTGTCGTTTATGATAAGTAATTGCTCAAACAATTATGGCGCCAACCAGTTTCCTGAAAAGTTGATTCCTTTGTTTATCAATAATATTAAACATAGCAAATCGCTTCCGGTTTATGGAGATGGTAATTATACACGTGATTGGCTTTTTGTAGAAGACCATGCCACGGCCATTGATGAGATATTTCACAAGGGTAAAATAGGAGAAACCTATAATATTGGAGGCTTTAATGAATGGACGAATTTGAATCTGATCAAACTGTTGTGTAAACTAATGGACGAAAAATTAGAGCGACCTAAGGGGAGTTCAGAACGATTGATCACTTATGTAAAGGATCGTGCCGGACATGACAGGCGCTATGCGATAGATGCAGGTAAATTAGAACAGGAATTGGGATGGAAACCAAGCGTGACTTTTGAGGAGGGCCTTGAAAGAACTCTGGATTGGTATTTGGCCAACGATGAGTGGTTAGAGAATGTTACCTCAGGAGCCTATCAGGACTATTACGAGAAAATGTACGATTAGGTCAATTCCTAAAAATCAAATTTATATTTTACGCCTCCGAAAAATTGTAACCCTTGTACTTTAAAATTGGTATAAACCTGATAGTTATTGCTTAATAGATTATTGACGTTAATAAAAATATCGAATTTATCATCAATTGTATAAACGCCATTTAGGTTGATATCAAAGTAGGCTGAATTCGTAATTCTAGTGCTTATGTCAGGAATTATGGACAAATCGTCTTTTCTGTCTGAAGAAAAGAAAAAGTCGGCTCCTGCACTCCATTTTTTTCTCGTGTATTTAGCTATAAGAGTAGCTTTCAAAAGAGGTAAGTTCCAGGCTTGATCCTCATTTTTAAGGCTGTAGGAGTTAAAATCGAGATTCCCCCCAAACTTAAATTCTTTGAATAGGTCGAAAATTATCTCTCCGTTGAAATAGATAGTATTCACATCGTCATAAACTACCTGAAAAGAATTAGCTGCCTGGTAGCCTTTATCAACCTCATTACTTCCATCTGTCAGGGAAGGATTTAATTTATAAAGAGGTTTGTTTTTTTCATTGATATAGGCTGCTTTTAAATTGAAACGTATTTTTGAATTTAAGAGTCCCTTTATTCCAGCATAAGCGTTATACTGTTGATTGGTTCTTTGAATGTACAATGTCGGTGACACAAATGGGTTTTTCTCAACGAAATTTTTATAACTGTTTTGATGAAGATCTCCAACCACTCCTGCATAAGCGATCAACGCTTCCTCGCTAATGTTATAGGATGCCGTTAC
Organism: uncultured Flavobacteriaceae bacterium; assembly: GCA_964595535.1. Taxonomy (GTDB): domain Bacteria; phylum Bacteroidota; class Bacteroidia; order Flavobacteriales; family Flavobacteriaceae; genus Lutimonas. The sequence continues at coordinate 37,912 of CAZQRD010000003.1, forward strand.
ATTTGGATAGATATAAAATTTACTTCCTTCAAAATTATTAGTGATGCTGTAATAGAACCTCGCTCCAACATTTAGGGTTAAATTATCTCGTAAAACTTCAAAGTTCGGACTAAACCCTATATTGAAATATGTATAGCTCAGTTTCTCGGTCTGGAAAAAATCATTTTCAAATTTCCCATTTAGTAGTTCCAGACTGATTTCAGAAGACATTAATTCTTGTCCAATAGGGAAATCGATCACAGAATTGATTTCAAGATGATTTTCCCCGCTCTTGAATTTATCTGAAAACCGGCTAATAGAAACGTCTCCTTTGTGGATCAACGCATCAAAGAAATCAATTTCGCCTTTCAATGACAGGTCTGTATAAGATTGTTTTTCTTCAATAGAACTGATGGTGGTTTCTGAATAATTTATTTCATCAGACAAACCATACCAGTTGTTGGAAAGGTATTCCAGTTCCCCTTCAACTTTCCAGTCGAAAGTTCGTTCTGATTGTTTGTAATAAAGATTTACATTCAGATCTTTGAAATCGTCATTTAAAACAATTCCATCAATGCCTCCCCCAGAAGAATGATAATTAAAAAACCCTCCGAAATCATTGTAATTGGAGGAATTGCTATGTGCAAAAATCTCGACAATAGGGGTGCTGTAATTTCCATAACCAAGGGAGATATAGTTATTGTAGAATCGCTCTTTCGGTACTCTTTGCAAAGTTTTTGCCTTGCCTTTTGCAGGGGTAAAGGTGGAGGCTACAGGGATCGAATTGATGGAATAGGAAATGTCCTTTTTCCCTCCAAGATCAATACTGTCGATCTGAGGTTCAGCATTGATCTTAAACGCTTCAGATACTGTTGGTGAAAAGGCCTTAACCACATTGATCTCTTCTGTGGTGATTCTTTCTTTTTTCTTTTTTTGAGAAAAAATCATGCCACTGATCATTAAAAAGATAAGAATTATGATGTATCTAGTCATTTGTTCGATTCCGATTTTACTTATTCTTATTCAATTATAACTGATGAATTGGTTTTTGATTCCTGAGCCTTAATTCTATTCAATTCTGAACTTGCTTCCTCAACGAGGTCTTCAAAGTCAGAAAATTTCTGTATGATACTTTCAAGTATATATGTTGCCTGATAGGCGTCTTCAAGTTCATAAAAATTCTTCGCCATAATAACTAATCCTTTACCTCCCCAATATCTGTAGGGTGATAATTCTGAGGCGAGCTTTTGAACTGACACATTAGACAATTTATAATTGCCTTCCTTATTTTTAAAAAAAGCATCGTAATAGACTGCCTCCGCTTTCAATTCACCGTTTGCAGTTTCTTCAACTACTTTAAAAGCGTCCTGAGCCTTAAGAAAATCGCCCGTTTCAAAGGCAGATCTCGCGATAATGATCTGTGCGTCTGAGATGATCTTAGGTTCTAATTTTTGATGTTGCATCACCATTTCGGCATATTGCACAGCTACTTTGAAATTTTTCAGCGCATAGTTTCCTTTCATCAGGTTGCTTTGGGCAAATATGATATTCTGGTCGGTTTCTGCTTCTTTTTCCAATCTTGAAAGCACTGTAACGGCCTGTTCCCAGTTTTCCTGATCAAGATAAAAATAGGCCACGCTAACCAGCGACTTTTCGGTGTATTGGTTTTTGTCTTTATCGAGAATGAATTGGTAATTGGGGACGGCCTTTTCAAGTTGATCAGATCTGTTATAGGAATCGGCCAGAAAGAAATTTGCTGTAAGCGCATTAGCCCCTGAAGGAAAACGTTCGAGATATTTTTTAAGGGATTCAATGGCTTTGTCAAGATTATTTGTCAGATAGAATTGTTCAGCAGATGAGAACATAGCGCTTTCGATTTCTTCATCGGTCACATTTACAAAATCCACATTTCTTATAAAACGTTCATACTCATCAACTCGACCCTGTTGCACATAGATTTGTTTGGCATTGGCAATGGCTTCTTTAGCTTCCTCCGTTCCCGGATAAGTATTCACAACGGTTTTGTATTTGTTTAAGGCCTCGTCATTTTGATCTGCATTGAAATAGACCAGCCCTTGCTTCAACAATGATTTTGATACTAACGAACTCATTCTGTAATTAGTAACAACCTCATTATAAGCGTCCATAGCCTCATCCGTTTTGTTCAATTTCACATATGAATTACCCAATTCATAAAAGGCGTCATCCCTTAATGTGGATTTCAGATTGACCTCTGTGAACTCAAGTAGGGTGCTTACCTTTTTATCAGTTTCTCCCATATAACCATAGCAAAAGGCAATTTGCAGTTGTGCATAATCAACATCCAATTCATTGGCCTCTATTACTTTTTCATAAGCAGGAATAGCTTTATAGTAACTGCTAAGAGCAAAAAAACAATCACCAAGCCTCAGGTAACTGTCATTGATTAATTTTTGATCATTTCCCTCGCTGATATATTCGTTAAAATGACCTCCTGCCTGATTGTAATCTTTCATTTGAAAAAAAGTATAAGCCAAATGATAGAGTATGATATCATATTCTTTTGAATCCTTGGCTTCGGTCATTGAATGAAAAGTCTGAAAATTACTTAAAGCTTCTTCATATTTCTTTAATCTGTACAGAGCCTCCGCTTTCCAAAATAATGATCTTGCATGATAAATCGAATTGGAGGAGGTTTCTATTGAAAGATTAAAATTCTCAATGGCCACCGTATACTGCTGTTCCTTAAAAAGTTGTACCCCATATAAAAATGCAACTTTGTGATAAGCGTCATTATCCTTTGAGTTTGCATTTTTAAGGTATTGAAGAGCACCCTGATAATCGTTGACTTTTATATAGGCGCTGATCAGGTATTCTTTTATTTCAGTTTGGTCAATTTCATCCGGATAAGCATCTAAATACTCCTGAATGACCTCAGCCACGCTTTTATAGGGATTTCCAATTTCATAACTCAATTTCGCATAATTTAACCAGGCATCCTTTTTAATTCCAGCATTAAAACTCATTTGCTTGGCATTTCTAAATGCATTTAAGGCCTCCTGTTTCTTTTCACTTTTAAGATAACATTCGGCCAAATGATAATAGGCATTTTGTGAAACCGCATTATTACCATCTATGATTTTAGTAAACCAGATGAGAGCCTCCTCATAATCTTCTTGCTGATAATAGGCGTAACCTAAAAGGTAATAGTCAGTATTATTCCATTTGCCCTTTTTACCTTGATATTCCAACAGAAACGGGACGGCCTTTTCAAACTCATTCAGGTTAAAATAACTTTCTCCAATAATTTTGGAAAGCTCAGACTTTTGAATACCATTTGATTTTTCGAGCAAAGGAGTAGCAGCGTCAATTGCTTCCTGAAATTTACCGGTCTTAAATTTAATATTAGCCATATAATATGGGATATCATCATCAAAACTTTTATTATCGGCAATCTGATTCAAATACTTATCAGCCTCTGCATAATCATCGTCCTGATAGGCCATGTATCCAGAATAATACTTTGCTTGTGCTCCGTACTTTTCTGAATTTAAGAGTTGTGAGAAATATTTTCGAGAATTGGCAAAACTTCCCACCGCGAATAAGGCATAAGCTTTTTTAAATGTAAACTCTTCCTGATTATAAAGAGTAAGATGACTGTCATTAACCTTATTGAACCATTTCAGCGCATAGGCATAGCTGCGGTTGTTAAAATAATAATCACCAACTTCGAGAAAAGCAGTATGTCTTTTTGTGCTTGTTGGAAACTTTTCGAAAAAAGCATTCATCAATTTGTCTCCATCTTTTTGCTTGAGTCGAATGGCACAAAATGCCTCATAGTAATAGGATCTGGCTTTTAATTCGGAGGCTCCGTCAAAGGTGTTTTTTATTTTTTTTAAGATTAATTGAGACGCAACATAATCTCTATTTGAATACAGTTGCATGGCGTGGTTGTATTGTTCAAGGTCATGGGTGTAAATAACTGATTTCTGGGCGAAACCTTGAAAAGCAGAAAATAGCGTGAAAAAAAGTAATATGTTGAATAACTTCATTGAATGGAATCCCTTATAAAAATCAAAAATAGCACAATAGATTATTTAGCTAACGTCAAAAAACTAATAAATTGTAAAATTGTTAATTAGTTAAACAGATTGTTGAAAAGTAGCTTTGATTTATTGAAATTGACTAGGATTCGTCAATAAGTTCTTTCATAAACTGGTTAAAATCATCGACGAATTCTTCATAGTATACTTCTGTAGCAGGGCCAGAAAATCCGGTGTGAATTCTCCTTACTTTGCCTTTCTTGTCAATAATAATAGAAGTGGGGAACGACATTACCTTATTGAGCATGGGTAAAGATTCAGAAGCCGATTTCGTCGTAGACGTTCCGGCTATAAGAAAATCATAAGGAACATTTAATTTTTCCTTCATCGTTAAAACCCTGTCCCGGGCATATTCAAATTCGGGTTTAATCTCATAGGCCAGCCCTATAATTTCCACTTCTTTTGATTGATTTTTGTTGTACCATTCGGACAAAAATTTGGTTTCATCCATGCAGTTTGGACACCAGGTACCTAATATTTGAAGAATAACAATTTTATCTTTATATTTTTCGTCGTCAAGGGAGGTCATTTTTCCATTGAGATCAGGGAAAGAAAATTCAATTTTATCATAACCTTCTTTAAGATACGTCAGGCTGTTCGCATCTGGTAACTTAGCCGTATCATTTTTTACTGAAACAAAGGTTTTATAACTTGTTTTGCCTGACCAGAACTCACCCTTTAAAATGGAGTCGTTTTCCTTAAAAGCTCTGAATTTGTAGATATGATTTCCGTCGAAACTATACAGATTCATCGTGTCTTTTACAGTGTATCCGTCCAGGTAACGATAATCTCCGGTTTTGCTTAAAAATGTACCTCTTAAGGCCTTTCCCTCTAATTTAAATACTCCGATAGCAGAATTTTCTTTTCCTTCTTCTGTTTTAAAAGTAGTTTCCCATGTTCCGTCAAAAATATTCGAACTTTCAGTATTGTCAAAGCGTCCTTCCCTGCCATAGATAGCCTTGAATGGCAGCACATAATTATCTGCGTAATTCTTGGTATAGGAGCCAACAAGGCTGTCCTCATATATTTTGGCTTTAATACTAATGTCGAAGATATGCATGTTGAAAAACAACGAATCTCCTAGAATATCGATCCCGTCAATATCGAGTCTTTCAGCACCATTGATCAATTGAATCTTATAAGATCCTTCATTTTTAATCACCTCAAAGTTAAAAGGAATCCTGTTTTCCTGAGCTATTATTTCTCCTCTCCAAACGCCAGATTTTAAACCTAACTCTGGCAGTGGTTCTTCGCATGAGCCTAAAATCAGTATAATTCCCAATAAGGCGAGTCCTTTTATTACATATTGTTTTGTAAGAATTTTAATTTTCTCCATTTTCTTTGACTTTTTTTATGCTTTAATAATGGTTTTCACATTGCTTTGTACAGATCTTTAATTCAGTCGCTAATATTAGCAATTCCTCTCAAACCAAAAAGTATTTTACTCTTTAAAGCTTTGTTAAAAGATAAATCATCAAGTTTTTGCCTCCCTGTTGACCGAAACGAGTCGCAATCTGACCTCTATAATATCTTTTTTAATGACTCATAATATTGTCTCAACGAATTTTCTTGGAAAGGGAAATATTGGGCAGATTTAAAAACAATCAACGGAATCCATTATAAGGAACTTTACTATTTGAAATTTAAACATTAAGTTTGTCCCTCTTTAGTTTGAAAACGATTTTGAAATAGGAGAATAGTATGTTTTTATATGACTGATAAAAGTGAAATGCTTCAATTAAAAGATGCCACAATATTCCAAAGGGAAAATCTCATTTTGTCGAATATAGATCTTGATATTGATAAGGGAGAATTCAACTACCTCATTGGAAAGACGGGGAGTGGAAAAAGTAGTTTAATGAAAACACTCTATGGGGATTTACCATTACAGAGTGGTGAGGGATCTATTGTTGGCTTTGATCTTGGAAAATTGAGAGAAAAGGAGATTCCCTATTTGCGCCGAAAAATTGGCATTGTATTTCAGGATTTTCAATTATTAAACGACAGAACTGTTTATGAGAATCTCTTGTTTGTCCTCAAGGCAACTGGATGGAAAGGCAAGAATCAAATTGATGTCAAGATCAATGAAGTGCTTGAAAAAGTAGATATGAAAACAAAAGGGTTTAAAATGCCATATCAACTTTCTGGAGGTGAACAGCAACGTGTTGCGATAGCAAGAGCCCTGTTAAATACTCCGGAAATGATACTTGCCGATGAACCTACAGGAAATTTGGACCCTAAAACATCCGTAGAGATTATGAATGTTTTGGAGGAAATCAACAAGGCCGGAATTACCATTTTAATGGCGACACACGACTATGCCCTTATCCTGAAATTTCCTCACAAAACAATTAAATGTGAAGGAGGTAAGATCTTCGAGGTAGTTTGATATTATAACAGGTCTAAAAGAATTTTTGAATTTAATTTATTATTATATACGCTAAGCATTTCATTTCTTAAGGCTATTTCTTTTTCTGTAAAATCCTTGTCCATAATTTTTATTAACTGATTCGCTATTTCTTTTTTATCGTTTGCAAGGATACATAATGACTCCAAACCTGAGCCATCGGTTACTTTAGAATTCGCAATGACATACCTGCTTTGAAAAAGCGAATTGATCAATTTTAATTTTACACCCGAGTTGTTGAAAGAGAATAAAACATTGACATGAGCCCTGTGAAATAATTCCAGAAGTTGGTTGTTATCCTTTATTGAGATAAAACTAATATTTTTATATTGATCTATCTTAGATAACAGCTTTTTGTCAGTGCTTTGACCGGCAATAACCAAAGGATAGCGAATAGTCTTAAAAATATCGATAAGAAGCAGGGCAGCCTTCATATTATCAGTGACGGTTAAATTTCCATGAAACAAGGCAAAATATCCTTTTTTAGACAATTCATGTACGTTTTGGTTTGGATGAAACGGGGGTAAATAGGTTACTTTTTCACCAAAACGTTTTTGAAAATACGCGGCTTCAACTTTTGACAGGGGTAAAACCTGATCACAATGTTTCAAAACATTCTCATAATATTTTAGCCTTACCGACTCTAACCAATAGTAGAATTTTTTAAGAACATTCGATTCATTGCTTGCGAGCTGCTTATAATAATGATGTTCAATATTATGGGTTCTGACGAGTTTTTTTCTGTCTTTAAACAGTTTTTTCCTTATTGTCAGCGTAGTATGCAAGCCCTCAAAGAGAATGGGAGCCTCGATTCGTTTCAGGTTTTTGACCAATTGGTCACTACTTCTTGATTTCACTATATAGGGCAAATGACTTATGGCTTTAAGAACCGAAGTCTTTCTTTTATAATAGTGCACCTCGGCACAATAGTCTTTCAGAACTGATTGTTCTTTCCTTCCATATTTAAAAACATGAAGGTAGATTTCAGCGCCACTTCTCGATAAGTGTTGGATCTTGCAGAACACATCCATTACACCTCCATAGGTTGCCGGGAAGGGTACGTCAAAACAGATAATATGTAGTTTTTTAGTCAATTTGATTGATAAATTCAATGAATACTTTTTTTTCGTTCTCCCAATTCAATTGCCGGGCTGCCCTGATTAACGCTTCCTGGTAATCAATTTTATGCTTAATAATATTTTCTATCGCCAATGCCAGGCTTTTAGAATTTCTTTGCGTCAGGCATTCTCCAATTGCATATGCACTTATAAGTTCCTTAAGTAAAGGAAGATCAGACACCAACACAGGAATTCCTGCATGTACATAGTCAAACACCTTGTTTGGTAAACAATACCTGTAATTCAATCCTAAATCTTCCTCAAGACTTAGTCCAAGATCAGCTTGTTTGGTAACGTTCACAAGTTTCTCCGGTAGTAATTTTCCAAGAAAAATGACACGATCTTGTAAATGATTTGCGGCGACCTTTAATTTGAGTTGATCCATAATATCTCCATCACCTGCCAAAACCAACAGGTGATTTTTTAAATAGGGCATGGTATCTATCATGAGCTCCAGTCCGCGACCTGTATTCAAGGCTCCTTGATACAGGACCATTTTTTGATTTTTATTTAGAGTTACTACAGGGTCAAAATCTTTTTTCACAATGGCTTTTGGAACATTTTTAATCACTGTTACCGGTACTTTATATTTTGAACCATAAATATCGGCTAATTTATGATTCACCGTAATCACATTTTTTAGTTTAGGAAAGATGAAACGCTCCAGTTTCATCCAAAATGATCTTATTTTGGGTCTTGATATCAATTCGGGAACCTCAGTAAAATATTCATGACTGTCATAGATTAATTTACAAGAAGTCATTTTACTAATCAGAAAGTTTGGCAAAAGAGTATCAAGATCATTTGCGTAAAGCAGATCCTTTTTTAAAAATAGCAATTTAAAAAATAACCTCAGATTATATTCTGCATAAAACAAAAATCCTTTATTGAATATAAGATGAAATTTATATGTTTTATACGGGAGATTGATTTCAAGACCGTTTTTCAATTTTCTACCAATTAACAATATATCAAATCCCAACTCGTTAAAAGAATCACACGTTCTAAGTACGCGTTGATCGGTTGCTAAATCATTGGTTACAGATATGATGATTCTGTTCAAAAGCCTGGAATTAGTAAAGATTGAGAGTTTAGATATTTAAAGATTATAATTGTGAGTGTAAATATATTAAATATTATATTTGCTGGTCTAATCAAAAAGCGTGAAAAAAAGAACTTTGAGCAACTAACACTTTGAGCAATGAATTTGAATAAAAATATTGAAGATCCCAATTGGTACGCTATTTTCACCAAGCCAAGATCAGAAAAAAAAGTGCATCAAAGAATGCTGGATCAACAGATTGAAGCTTTTTTGCCCTTGGTTAAAACAGTAAGACAATGGAGTGATCGAAAAAAGACGGTTGAAGTTCCCTTGATATCTTCTTATGTTTTCGTGTATTTACCTGAAAATGATCTTTATAAAACTCTTCCTGTACAAGGAACGGTTAATGTCTTAAAATATTTGGGAAAACCTGCAAAGATCAGGGATGTCGAAATCGAAAATTTAAGGATTTTAAGTGGTACTGGTGAAAATCATCAGATTTCAAGCTCTATAAATCTTTCTAGCGGGGATGATGTTGAGGTCATAAACGGGCCTTTTATGGGATTAATTGCAACCTGCTTAAGAGAGGGTAAAAACCATAGAGTTGTTGTTAAAATTGACTCTTTGGGAAGTTGTTTCAATATAAATATTCCTTTGAGTTTTTTGAGAAAAATTGGAAAAGCGGAAATTGTAAAAGTATAAGTATGAACATTACAGTGGTAGGATCCGGTTATGTCGGTTTAGTTACGGGAACATGTTTTGCCGAAATGGGCAATCATGTTACTTGTATTGATATAGATAAGGCCAAAATTGATAAACTTAAAAAAGGGATTATTCCTATATATGAACCTGGTTTGGAAGCCATGGTTTTAAAGAATGTCAAAAATGGAAGCTTACGTTTCAGTACCAATCTGGAAGATGGAATGAAAAAAGCTAAAGTGATTTTTATTGCTGTAGGAACACCTATGGGTGAGGATGGATCGGCAGATTTACAATTTGTTTTAAGTGTGGCTTCTGAGATTGGGCAAAAAATGCATAAACCAATTATTGTAGTTGATAAATCTACGGTACCTGTTGGAACCGCAGATAAGGTCGCAGATGCCATTGGCCAGGAACTTGAGAAACGCAAAGAGGATATTGAATTTCATGTGGTCTCAAATCCAGAATTTCTTAAGGAAGGAGCCGCTCTTCAAGATTTTATGAAGCCCGACCGAATCGTGATAGGAGCTGATAATGACTTGGCTTTTGAGGCCATGAGAGACCTTTATGCGCCGTTTACCGTCAACCATGACAGAATGATAGAGATGGATGTGAGATCGGCAGAAATGACCAAATACGTTGCCAATGCGATGTTGGCAACTAAGATTTCTTTTATGAATGAGATTGCGAATATTTGTGAATTGGTTGACGCTGATGTGAATCAGGTTAGAATAGGAATTGGATCGGATTCGCGAATTGGCTATAGTTTTATCTATCCGGGAAGTGGTTATGGAGGTTCCTGTTTTCCAAAAGATGTAAAGGCTTTAAAGAAAATTGCCAAAGATCAGGGGTATGAAGCAGGGTTGATTTCATCTGTTGAAGCCGTAAATGACAGGCAAAAATTAGTGATCGCAGAAAAGGTTGTTAAAAGGTTTGGAGAAGACTTATCAGGTAAAATATTTGCACTTTGGGGTTTGGCTTTTAAACCGGGAACAGATGATATGCGGGAGGCACCTGCCATCTATATTGCTAAGGAATTGGTGAAACGAGGAGCTAAAATAAAAGCCTATGATCCAAAAGCCATGCACGAAGCACAGTCTTTTTATTTAAAAGATACACCTAATATTAGCTATTATGATTCAAAGTACGAAACCTTGGGTGATGCCAGCGCCATGATACTTTTGACCGAATGGAAAGAATTTCGCTCGCCGGATTTTGAAGAATTAAAAATGAAATTGATTGAGCCAATCATATTTGACGGTCGAAACCAGTATTCCCATCTTAGATTGGAAAGCAAAGGTTTTGAATATTATCAAATCGGTAAAAGGGCCGAAAAGACAAACATCTAATGTGCTTTAAATAAGAAGTATACATTTGGATAATTAAAATAAATAAGTATATTCGTTGAAATAAAACCCTCAGTTATGAAAAAAATTATTGCTTTAATTTTGTTTATCGGATTGTTGCATTCCTGTGCCTCAAAAGAAGACGTCGTTTATTTTAATGGTATGAGCAGTGCTGACAACTCAATTGGTTTAGACAGCTATTCGCCTACCTATCATATAGATGATGAATTAGTCATTATAGTAAACGCTCTGGATCCAGAGGCAGCCAGACCGTTTAACAAGTCTTCTGTAAGTGTATCTCTTGATGCTCTTGATGCTCGTGGAAGGGAAAGAATTCAGACCTATCGAATTGATCCTGATGGAAATGTTAATTTTCCCGTATTGGGCCAATTGAAAATGGCTGGGTTAAATAGAACTCAGGCAACGGAAATGATGCAAGGAAAGTTATCAGACTATATTAAGGATCCCATTGTAGACATAGAAACGGTGAACTATAGAATCACAGTTTTGGGAGAGGTACTCCGACCAGGAACTTTTACCGCAATTAATGAAAGAATAACCATATTGGAAGCCATTTCCTTAGCGGGAGATCTTACCATATATGGAGAAAGAGAAAATGTTCTGGTGATTCAGGATTACGACGGAAAGAAAACGTATACAAGAGTGAATTTAAAATCTGATGAATTATTTAATTCTCCGGTGTATTATTTATCTCAAAACGATGTAGTATATGTAGAACCGAATAAAACCAGAGCAAAGAATTCAGCTATTGGAGCTCAGACAGGAGTGTTATTATCCGCTTTTGGCTTGCTGATCTCGGTTGCGGCTTTGACTATTACGGTAATCAATTCTTCCAACACTAACTAGAAAAAAAGAGCTCCTATCAGGAGCTCTTTTTTTCTATATATTTTATTTCAGTTGTAATATTGGCAAATTGACGGAACATTTCCATGACGCCACAGTATTTCTCATCAGATAATTTCACGGCCTTTTCGATCTTATCTTTTTTCAGGTCTTTTCCGTAAAATATGTATTCGAGATACACTTTGTGATAAATCTTGGGGTGTTCCTCTGAAAGTTCTCCGGTTACATTGATTTCCAGGTCATCAACTTCTGCTCGCATTTTCTTTAAAAGGGATACGATATCCATTCCGGTGCATCCTGCCAGTGAAGTTAGCATCAAGGCTTTTGGCCTAACGCCTTTTCCTTCACCACCAGATTCTGGAGCAGCGTCAATTTTGAAATTTCCTCCCAATGTGTCAGCATTGAAAAGCATGTTTCCCAGCCATTGTGTTTTAATTTCCTGTGCCATATTGTTTTATATAAAAATAATTGTTTAAAAATAGATTAAGTGATCATAGTGATCGGTTCGTTATCCTTAAGGGAAGCTCCTATTCCATTTTTGGTGGAATAATAGATCGTTCCGTTTTTTATAGTCACCCCGGTGGCGATATCCTTACTCAGCAGTAATGCTCCATCCATATCAACATAATCAAGAACAGGTACTAAATGAGCAATGGCAGATATTCCTATTGATGATTCAGTCATACAACCTACCATAGTTTGCATATTTAATTTCCTGGCTCTTGTCAGCATTCGTCGCGCAGGAGTTAATCCACCACATTTTACTAATTTAATATTTACACCATGAAATTTTTCAAAACAAGCGTCAATGTCAGCTTCAATTTGACAGCTCTCATCTGCAATAATTGGCAAGGCAGAATGATTAAAAACATGCCGAATACCTTCTAAATTCTCAGCAGCAACAGGTTGTTCCAGAAATTCAACTCCCAGTTTCTTTAATTCAATGGCATTCTGTAGTGTTTCCTCAACTTCCCAGGCGCCATTTGCATCAATTCTGAATATGGCATCGGTATGCCTTCTTAAGGCCCTTATGATATCAAGATCCTCCTTGGTTCCTAATTTGATTTTATAAATGGGCCAGGGGGTTTCCTTCATTTTAAGGAGCATATTCTCGACCTTATCTATTCCAATTGTGAAATTCGAAAGGATATTATTATCGATCCGATAGTTCCAGTATTCATATAATTTTTTTCCAATCCTGCGCGTATAGAGATCATTGTAAGCTATGTCAAGTGCGCATAGAGCAAACATATTTTCTTTTAACAAGGGATACATCCTTTCCCAAAAAATTTCCGGAGTTTCTTTAAGCCCGTATTCTATTTCCTGCTTTACCCTGCTAAGGTCATGAATCATTGCATCAAGGGTTTGATGATAATAGGGGTTTTCAGAGGCTTCCCCGAAACCTGAAAACTCACCATCTTTTAACTCTACTATTAACACTTTTTTACTGTCAAACGATTGCCGCGAGATGGTAAAGGTGTGTTTTAATTGTAAATTATATGTACGTAGAATGAGTTTCATAGCAAAACATAAAACCTTTAATGATTATTTTTTGAATTTCCTTTTAGAACGATCACAATTTCACCTTTTGGAGGATGTTCAATAAAATGATCTTTAACTACCTTTAGCGTTCCTCTTCGTGTCTCTTCATATAATTTTGTTAATTCCCGGGAAACAGAAACCATGCGATTTTCTCCAAAATATTCTTCAAATTGCAGAAGAGTTTTGATCAATTTATGGGGCGATTCATAAAATATAATGGTTCGGGTTTCTTCAGATAACATTTTTAGCCTGGTTTGCCTCCCCTTTTTGACAGGCAGAAACCCTTCGAAAATAAACTTATCATTAGGAAATCCACTATTGACAAGGGCTGGAACAAAAGCAGTGGCACCTGGTAAACATTCTACTTCAACGCCCTTTTCAATGCAAGCCCTTGTAAGTAAAAAACCAGGATCTGAAATAGCCGGGGTCCCGGCATCCGAAATAAGAGCAAAATTTTCCCCGGCAAGAATTCTGCCTACAATACGATCGACCATTTTATGCTCGTTATGCATGTGATGGGAAAGCATTGGGGTACCAATATTGAAATGCTTGAGTAATTTACCAGATGTTCGCGTATCCTCGGCCAAAATAATATCAACATCTTTCAAAACTTTTATAGCTCTTAAGGTAATATCTTCAAGATTCCCAATAGGTGTGGGCACTAGATAAAGTTTTGAAATTTGAGCACTGTCTGAATTCACGAAACTAAGTTTTATGCAAATATAAAGTTAATTAAAAGCAAATGACATTGTTCAAGTCATTTCTGTATCTAAAATTACAATACGGGAATCATGATCAAATCGAATTAAAAATTGTTTAAAAAGGGCGACAACTCTTAGCTAATTGATTAAATTTGCAGCTTCAATAAAATGGACATTACTATGTACAGAAGTCATAACAACGGAGAGTTAAGATTGGAGCATGTCGGTACGGAAATTCACTTGTCCGGTTGGGTTCAGAAGGTGCGGGACAAAGGATTTATGGTATGGGTCGATCTCAGAGACAGATATGGCATCACACAGTTGATTTTTGATGGTGAAAGAACAGATGTCAACCTAGTTGACAGTGCCCGGTCGTTAGGACGTGAATTCGTTGTAAATATTAGTGGTAAGGTGATAGAGCGGGAAGCCAAGAATGACCAAATGCCCACTGGTGACATCGAAATTTTAGTAACTGATTTAAAGATCCTGAACAAATCGAAAACGCCTCCTTTTACCATTGAGAATGAAACCGATGGAGGAGATGAACTAAGAATGAAATACAGGTACCTTGATATTCGTAGAAATCCGGTTCGGGAGAATCTGATTTTTCGTTCAAAGGTTACCATGGAAGTAAGGAGTTATTTAACAAAGGAAGGATTTATTGATGTGGAAACGCCATATCTTATAAAATCAACACCTGAGGGAGCCAGAGATTTTGTGGTACCGTCAAGAATGAACGAAGGTCAGTTTTACGCCTTACCACAATCTCCTCAAACCTTTAAGCAATTGTTGATGGTTGGAGGACTTGACAGGTATTTTCAAATCGTAAAATGCTTTAGGGATGAAGATTTAAGAGCCGACAGACAGCCAGAATTCACACAAATAGACTGTGAAATGGCATTTGTAGAGCAGGAAGACATTCTCAATACTTTTGAAGGCCTTGTTAGACACCTTTTAAAGGAGATCAAAGGGGTTGATATAAATGAATTTCCAAGGATCACTTATGAAGAAGCCATGAAAACCTATGGCAATGATAAACCAGATATTAGATTTGGAATGAAGTTCGGCGAATTGAATGATCTTGCTAAAGGTAAAGGATTCGGTGTTTTTGATGCTCAGGAATTAGTGGTTGGGATAGCAGTTCCGGGATGTGCGGGATATTCGAGAAAACAGCTCGATAAGCTAGTGGATTTTGTCAAAAAACCTCAAATAGGAGCGAATGGCCTTATTTGGGTCAAATACAACGAGGACGGAAGTTTTAAATCTTCAGTAGATAAGTTTTTCGATCAGGAACAGTTAAAAAGCTGGGCCGATCGGTTGAATGCAGAAAAAGGAGATCTTTTGCTTGTAATGGCTGGAGCAGACAATAAGACCAGAACCCAGCTGAGTGCGCTAAGAATGGAATTGGCCGAGGAACTGGGCTTGAGAAAACCTGATGAATATGCACCCTTGTGGGTTGTAGATTTTCCTTTGCTGGAATGGGATGAAGAGACTCAAAGATATCATGCCATGCACCATCCATTTACATCTCCAAAACCAGAGGATATGAATTTATTGGAAACAGAACCAGGAAAAGTACGTGCCAATGCCTATGATATGGTGCTCAACGGAAATGAAATTGGAGGAGGTTCTATAAGAATATTTGATAAGGAAACACAGTCGAGGATGTTCGACCTTTTAGGGTTTTCGAAAGAGGAAGCGAAGGATCAATTTGGATTTTTGATGAATGCTTTTGAGTACGGGGCGCCACCTCATGGGGGCTTGGCTTTCGGTCTTGACAGATTAGTGGCTATTTTAGGCGGACAGGAAACGATAAGAGATTTTATTGCTTTTCCTAAAAACAATTCCGGTAGAGACGTGATGATTGATGCACCCTCAAGAATTGATGAAGTCCAATTAAATGAGTTGCATTTAAAACTGGATTTATAGTAAGTCTAGTTGTACTTTATATTTTTTAGGTTGAAAAATAGATGAATAAGATGATTTAATCATGTTATTTTCAACCAAGTGTTAATTATGCCGGAAAGCAAACGATTTTTAATTAAGTTTTTAAAATGGAGATATAAGCATATTTCCAATAAACATTTTATTAGTATAGCTAGTGCTGTTATTGGTTTCTTATCAGGATTGGTTGCGGTAACAATAAAGAATTTAACACATTTGACTCAAGAGTTGCTTGAAGGAGAATTTATCAGGGAGTTACATAATGTGTTTTATTTTATTTTTCCGGTTATAGGTTTGTTTTTGGTGCTGATAAGTATTAAATACATTGTTAAAAAACCCGTTGAACACGGCATTCCTTCTACCTTATATGCCATTTCCAAATTAAAAGGACTAATACCGCGCCGTAATATGTGGTCTTCTTTATTAACGGCCCCTTTAACCGTTGGTTTTGGAGGATCTGTAGGATTAGAAGGACCAACGGTTGCAACTGGAGCTGCCATAGGATCCAATTTTTCTCGTTTGTTCCATTTGAATCAAACAACTCGAACCTTGCTGATCGGTGCAGCTGCGGCTGGAGCGATGGCTTCAATATTTAAGGCACCCATAGCAGCAATCGTTTTTGCTGTTGAAATATTTAGCTTGGAACTGACCATGGCCTCCTTGATACCGCTATTGTTGGCTTCAATTACTGCAGTTTTAACTTCCTATTTCTTTTTTGGAGATGATGTTTTGCTGCATTTTCAGGTACAGGATAAGTTTAATTTAGCAGATGTTGGTTTTTATATTTTTTTAGGAGTCGCTACTGCCATGGTTTCCATTTATTTCAGCAAGGTATATTTTGGGATAGGGAATTTTTTTAAACGATTTAAAAGCCCTTATAAGCGTTTACTAATAGGAGGTGTTTTGTTAGGAACGGTAGTTTATTTTATTCCACCTCTTTTTGGGGAAGGGTTTGTTACCATAAACAATGTGCTTAAGGGTAATATTGATGCTGTTGTTAAAAACAACATATTTCATACAGTAACGGATAATATCTGGGTTGTTGTGTCTTTACTGGTGGGTTTGGTATTGTTTAAAGTTGTGGCCATGTCGTTCACCTTCGGTGCCGGAGGTATTGGTGGAGTGTTCGCCCCAACACTTTTTACAGGAAGTGTTTTTGGCTATTTAACTGCAATGATGATTAATAACAGTAATTTATTCTCTCATCAATTGTCATTAACCAATTTTGCTATGGTGGGAATGGCTGGTTTGATGGCTGGAGTATTGCATGCACCGTTGACCGCTATATTTTTAATTGCAGAAATAACAGGAGGATATGAACTTTTTATTCCTTTAATGATTGTCGCGTCAATATCATTTTTAATAACGAAAAAGTATATCCCACATAATATTTATGCAGCTGAATTAGCCAAAAGAGGTCAGCTTATAACGCATGACAAAGACAATAATGTCTTGATGATGTTAGACATTAATAAAATTATAGAAACTAATTTTATTGTCTTAACTCCCGAAATGAAGCTAGGAGAGATTCTTAAAAATGCAGTTACAAAGTCATCTAGAAACCATTTTCCTGTTGTAAATGAGGAACATGAATTTCTTGGAGTAATTCGTTTGGATGATATCAGACATATTATGTTTGACACCACAATTTATGATAAAGTTAAAGCCTCAGAGCTGATGCATGCTGATGCAGGCATAATCAATATTGATAAGGATAATGCACAGGTGATCATGAAAAAATTCAAGACAACAGGAGCCTGGAATCTGCCGGTTATAAAAAAAGGGAAATATTATGGATATATCTCAAAATCCAGATTACTTACAGCTTATAGGAGAAAGCTGATACATGTAACAAACACTTAATGTTGTAAAAAACTTACAACAAGATCAGGAAAATCAGTAAATACCCCATCAAGTTCCAAGTCGTACAAACCGAATTGAAGCAAGGCCTCAAAATTCTCAAAATTAGGATGTTCATCTTTTCTGAAGGTATAGGCATGAACCTTTAGATTCAAATCATGGGCACGTTTAATAAAATCTTTTTTGTCTTGTGATGATTTACCATGAGACGCCAATACAAGTTGCTCTATGGAAGGTCCAATCGCGTTTGCATAGCTTGCATACTTTTCAAGGTTGTCAAGGCTTTCAGGGAATTCCATTAACTGTGTTAGAAAGAGGTCACAATGTAATTCCTGCCGAATTCTTTGAAGTTCTTTAGCATCAAAGCATTGTAAAATACAGGGGTCTGATTTTTCCTTGTAGCCATAGTCGTTTAAAACCTGTAACACGATTTTTGAAATATCTTTCCCATTCTTATTGTGAAAACCAGGGTTTTTAATCTCAGGATAAATTCCGACTTTTTTCCCAGTGCTTTTGTTTAAGCCCTGAATCAGATCAATTTCATCTTGCAGGCTGTGTAGTTTAAAGTTAGATTCCTTAAGCGGAAAGCGATTTGGAAATACTGCTTTTTTTGTTCTAAGATTGATCCGTTCATTAACGGAAAGCTTCTTTAATTCATCCCAAGTAAAATCAATGACGTAAAATCTTCCGTCTGTTCTTGATCTTTCAGGATATAGCAAGGCAACATTGCTAACCTCATCAAGATAAATGTCGTGAATAACAATAAGAACATTGTCTTTACTTAAGACCAGGTCTTGTTCAATATAATCTGCACCCATGGCATGCGCCATAGCTTTAGATTCCATAGTGTGTTCTGGCACATATCCTGAGGCACCTCGGTGAGCTATAACGATTTTATCAGATAAATTATGAGTCGACATGGTACACGAGAATGACAAGAATAAGCATAAAACAAACAAATATTTCAATGAATTGATCAAATCTGAAAATATTTAAGATTAAAGATAAGACATTTTGTAATTTTGCAACTAAATTATTTGTAAGTATGAAAACGGTCTTAAAATTGATACTTTTTTTAGCTCTTGGCCTGATAGGATATGGTTACTATTTAAATTCGTCTGCTATAGGGACCGGAGAAAAATTTATTGGTGTTGGTGTTTTGGTGTTTGCATTTATACTCATGCCTTTGTTTATCTATCATCGATACAAGAACAAGGATCTTAGGAATTATTCCTTTAAGGATTTTGCAAACCCACCTGATAAAAAAAAGGAGGACTAATTCAGATTTCTTTTTTGTATAAAAAATCTATTAATGATTTCGCTGCATTCACTTTTCAAAACTCCACCCGTAAAATTTGTTTTGGGATGTAAAGTGGTTTTATAATATTGAAATCCTCTTTTAGGATCAGAGGCCCCAAAAATGATCTGATCAATTTGAGTCCAATAACTTGCCCCAGCACACATCTGACATGGCTCCAAAGTAACATAAAGGGTGCATTTTTTTAAATATTTTCCCCCTAGATAGTCAGCAGCGGCAGTAAATGCCTGCATCTCAGCATGGGCTGTAACATCGTTCAATGTTTCTGTAAGATTGTGCGCCCTTGCAATAATTTTTTCACCAATGACGATTACAGCTCCAATGGGAACTTCATTTTTATCATAGGCTTTTTCGGCTTCTATTAAGGCCTTTTTCATAAAATAGTCATGTGTGAACAGGCTTTCCATGATTAAAAATTGGTTTTAATTGCTTTGAAGTCCTCATCAAATTCATCAAGAATCTGTTGCATTACCTGCGGATCTTTATTCGTATAAAATATCCTGTTTATGTCTCCCAGTTCTGGATTAATTAGATTTTTTTGTTCGAGGATGACCTTGGTTTGTCTGGCGATAGCCTCTCCTGAATCCAGAATAGCCACTTCCTTACCCACGATCTCCTTAATTTGGTCTGTTAGAAAAGGATAATGTGTGCAACCTAAAACCAAATGATCTATATTTTTATCAAGCATAGGGTTGATATGTTTTCGGAGTAAATCTGTCATTTCAAAAGAGTGCATTTTACCTGATTCTATAAGGGAAACCAGACCTTCACCCACTTGTTCCACGACTTCCACCCCTTGGGCAAACCTTTGAGAGGTCTCATACAGCAACTCACTTTTTAAGGTGCTTTTGGTAGCGAGAATTCCCACAACTTTGGTTTTTGAATTCAATGCCGCCGGCTTTATCGCAGGTTGAACCCTGATAAAAGGTATAGAATAATGTTCTCTTAGGTATTTAACAGCATTCGTAGAAGCGGTGTTGCAGGCTACAACAATCAATTTACAATCTTGCGACAACAAAAATTCGGTGTTTTTAACACTGATATTGATGATTTCTTCTTTGGATTTTTCACCATAAGGCGCATTCTTGCTGTCAGCCAGATAAATAATATTTTCATGTGGCAGAAGTTTATGGATCTCCTCATAAATGGTCAATCCTCCCACTCCTGAGTCAAAAATTCCGATAGGGCTGTAACGCATAGAATATATGAAACTTATTATTTTGGCTCCACCAAAGATAATTGTAGTTTTGTATTTGTGATTAAAAAATGTTTAGAAAATATCAACAATTCCAGCGATCTTAAGAAATTATCGGTTGACGAACTAATTCCGTTGGCTCAAGAACTTAGAGATTTTATCATTGATGTGGTATCTGTTAAAAAAGGCCATCTAGGAGCAAGTTTGGGTGTTGTTGAATTAACCATTGCTCTTCATTATATTTTTGATACCCCAAACGATCTTTTGGTTTGGGATGTCGGACATCAGGCATATCCTCATAAAATTTTGACGGGAAGGAGAAATTTATTTCATACAAACAGAGAATTTGGAGGAATTTCAGGTTTTCCAAAAATTGGGGAAAGCCCTTACGATCCTTTCGGAACGGGTCATTCTTCAACTTCTATATCTGCCGTGTTAGGAATGTCAATTGCATCGAAATTAAAAGGAGACCACGACAGACATCATATTGCGGTCATAGGGGACGCCAGTATTGCCAGTGGCATGGCATTTGAAGGATTGAATCACGTCGGGGTTGCGAAATCCAATTTGTTGATCATTTTAAATGACAATGAAATGGGGATTGATCCGAATGTAGGGGCTTTAAAAAATTATCTAGCTTCAGTTAAACTAGGTCGGGATACCCATCAGAAGAATGTATTTGAGGCACTTGATATCTCTTATTCTGGTCCTGTTGACGGCCATAATTTAAATAGCCTTATTGATGAATTAAAAAGGCTTAAAACTATAAAGGGTCCAAAGTTATTGCATGTGATAACAAAGAAAGGAAAGGGATTGAGCAAGGCCGAAGACGATCAGATCACGTATCATGCCCCTGGTCCTTTTAATAAGTTTTCAGGAGAACTAATTGATCAGAATGAGCTGGAATTAGCACCTAAATTTCAGGATGTATTTGGTTTAACGCTAGTGGAACTGGCAGAGAGTAATAAGAGAATTGTAGGGATAACACCCGCCATGCCTACAGGTTCATCCTTAAAATATATGATAGAAAAGTTTCCTGAAAGAGCTTTTGACGTTGGTATTGCTGAGCAACATACTGTTACTCTTGCAGCCGGGCTTGCCACTCAGGGAATGCTGCCATTTTGTGCCATATATTCAACTTTTCTTCAAAGAGCCTACGACCAAATCATACATGATGTTGCTTTACAGAACTTGCCTGTCGTTTTCTGCATAGACAGGGCTGGATTGGTAGGCGAAGACGGACCAACACATCACGGAGTATTTGACCTTGCCTATCTAAGTTGCATACCGAATATGGTTATTTTTTGCCCAATGAATGAAATGGAGTTAAGAGATATCCTCTTTACTGTACAATTTGATTTAAAGGGCCCTGTTGCTATAAGATATCCTCGGGGGAGAGGCAGTCATTTAAATTGGAGAAAACCATTTAGTAAAATTGAAACAGGTAAAGGACGGTTAATCAAAAATGGAAAGGATTTGGCCATTTTATCGGTTGGTCCCCTTGGGGAAACCGTTAAAAAAATCTGTAAGAAACAAGAATATAACACTTTGGCGCATTACGACATGCGTTTCGTAAAACCTCTTGACGAGAATTTGCTGGACGAGATCTTTGAGACCTATAAAATGATCATCACCATTGAAGAAGGAGTACTAAAGGGAGGTTTTGGACAAGCTGTTTTGGCTTATAAAAACAGAAAATGTGCTGAACAGGTGCGAATAGAGTGTTTGGGCCTTCCCGACCAATTTATAGAACACGGAAGTATGCAACAATTGTATGAGGCGGTTGGCTTGGATCAAAAGAGTATTGAAAGGGTGATCGATCGAATTAGGAATAGTAAAAATGGTTAAATTCGCGTTTTGATTTGAAGGAATGATTAGACTAATCAAACTACTTTTTTTTCTTTTGTTTATCTCGGCAGTCAATGCCCAGATTAAAGATTCTGTGCAGGTGAAAACAAGCATTGATTCTATGTTGATCGCTCAAAGTGTTGACAGCACTTTAATGGCGCCAAAAGATTATCCCGAAAATGACAGATTACTTGACAGTCTTAGGTCTGATTCATTAATTGAACCAAAGATGCTCTATATTGAAAGAGCACTTTTAGATTCTCTCTTGAGACCTTATTATAGTATCCAAATAGATTCGACAAAAAACAATGTTTACGGCAGAGATATACTCATTATACCAAAGTACAGAATGGTAATTGATGAAAGCACTTCTGATACCTCCTATATACCCTTGCCCAAGAAAAGTGATTTTTTTTCAAAAATAAAAACCCATGGTATTGATACTATAGGGTTTTCAAATGCGATTGAGCTTGTAAATATTAAAAGAACTAAAAAAGCAAAAGATCCTGTCTGGTGGGATCACAAGAACAGTATTGGATTTGATTTGAATCAAGTGTCTTTTGTCAATTGGAATTCGGGAGGACAAAATTCGGTTTCAGGATTGTTTAAGGTAGAATTTGTAAGGATTT
The DNA here is from genome assembly GCA_964595535.1 of uncultured Flavobacteriaceae bacterium. Classification (GTDB taxonomy): domain Bacteria; phylum Bacteroidota; class Bacteroidia; order Flavobacteriales; family Flavobacteriaceae; genus Lutimonas. The sequence goes on from CAZQRD010000003.1 coordinate 60,486, forward strand.
ATGAAAAAATTTACACCTTATGGAAAAATGAAATCTCTGCAAGATATGGTCTGAATAATCAGCAAAATACTGGTTTGATCAAAACGGATGATGAGATGCGATTCACATCTACCTTTGGTTACCGAAAAGACACACTTTCAAACTGGTATTTCACTGCTCAAGTCAATTTCAGGACTCAATTTACAGACGGATATAGTGAACCTGACGACGAAGATCCAATTTCGAAATTCTTTGCTCCGGCTTATTTGCTTTTGGGAATCGGGAGCCAGTTTAATTTAAAGGAAGAACTTTTTTCTATTTATATGTCGCCCCTTACCTTGAAAACCACCTATGTGTTTGATGATAAATTATCGAACGAGGGAGCTTTTGGTGTTGAACCTGGTGAGCGTTCAAGGCACGAATTAGGGATTCTCATAAGAACCAATTGGGAGAAGGAGATTTTCCCAAATGTGGCGATGGTCAACAATCTTGGCCTGTACACCGATTATATCAACGAATTTGGAAACGTCGACGTTGATTGGGTATTGAGTTTTCAGTTTAAGATCAATAAACTGTTTCAAGCCAGTTTCAGGAGTCATCTGATTTACGATAATGATATAAAAATCAAAGAGACAAATGAAGATGGCGACGTTGAAACCTTAGGAGCCAGAGTGCAGTTAAAGCAACAGTTGGGTATTGGAATTATCTATAATTTCTAAATTGTTTTTTAAACCAAATCAATTCCTTTGATCTTTTTGTGAAGTAAAATGGCCGAACTGTCTGAGAAATTTGCGACCAGATTACAAACGCTTAGGATTCTTTTATAAAGATCATCAGAGGTTTGTTTATACCTGTCAGGCAACAACATTAAAATCAGTTTATTATAATTAGAGAGCTTGTCAGCATGCTTATTGTTTACCGCTGACAGGAAAACATCCAGCAAATCTGCAATTACCTGATAGCCTGCAATTTCTTTTTCAATAACCTCTTTACTTTGATAGATTTTATCAACACTCAGTTTAATAATATCATTGATCTGTGCCTCATATTTACATTTTTCTAGCAAGGAATGGTTGAACTCCCCTTTAAGGATACTCTCTTCATTTTCAATGAATATCCTCGCAGCTTCCTGAATGAGATTCCCTATGGCGAGAGCTCTGAGATAACTAATACGATCCTGAGTATTTTGTAGGGAATTGTATTTTTTAGTATTGATTGTTTCTCTGACCAGATTGATCAGATATTCTAAAGCATAATCTTCAGAGATCAATCCGAGATTGATTCCATCCTCAAAATCTATGATGGTATAGCAAATATCATCAGCAGCTTCTACAATATAAGCGAGTGGATGCCTCGAAAAGGAAACATCAGTCTCTTTACCCCTTTTGTTGAGTCCTAATTCATGGACAAGTTCCTTAAAGAAATCTAGTTCCGACTGGAATATTCCGTATTTCTTGTCTGCAATATGCAAGCTTGGTTTTTTCGGCAAGGACTCTTTTGGATATTTAATAAAGGCTCCTAAAGTTGCGTAAGACAGCCTTAATCCACCCTCAATGTTATTTACAGATTCAGACAGGATCTTAAAACCGTTTGCGTTCCCTTCAAAATCTATAAGGTCTTGCCATTGTTTTGGACTCAGTTGGTTCTTAAATTGTTGACCTTTACCAGATAAAAAAAATTCTCCGATTGACTTTTCCCCACTATGGCCAAAAGGAGGATTTCCAATATCGTGAGATAATGCCGCCGCCGCCGCAATGGCTCCAAAATCGTTTGAGCGAAAACCTTTTTGCTCCAATTCAGGATATTTTTCAATCACATATTTACCTACGATACGGCCCAAAGACCTTGCTACCACAGATACCTCCAGGCTATGCGTGAGTCTGGTATGAACAAAATCTGTTTTCGATAAAGGAACTACTTGTGTTTTGTCTTGCAAGCTTCTAAAAGAATCGGAAAAAATAATCCTGTCAAAATCAACTTCAAAACCCAGTCTGGCTTCATCCTGATCGATTCTTCTTCTAGTGGCCTGATCTCCATATCTTTTTAAAGAGAGTAATTTTTCCCAATCCATGTCTAATATTTAAGTGTGGAAAGATACATTATTTTGCATATTTTGAGGAAAGTTAGCACTTTAAAAAAGTGGTTTTATACCTGATTGAGAGTTTGGATAAATATACTTGTTCAACAATATTTTTATTTATTGTTGATTATTATGATTTCTGTTTTATATTTATTGTCTAATTAGACCTTAGAAAATGGAAAACATTTACTTTTTAATGATCATGGCTTTGATCGTTTTGGCCGTTGCAGATTTAGTGGTTGGGGTGAGTAACGACGCTGTCAACTTTTTAAATTCAGCCCTGGGATCAAAAGCAGTTTCTTTTCGAACCATAATGATTGTGGCAAGTCTGGGGATAACATTTGGAGCAATTTTTTCCAGTGGAATGATGGAGGTAGCAAGAAAAGGAATATTTGTACCCGGAGAGTTTTATTTTAACGAGATCATGATCATTTTCCTCGCAGTGATGATCACAGATATTTTGTTGTTGGATTTTTTCAATACACTTGGAATGCCAACTTCCACAACAGTGTCTATTGTATTTGAATTATTAGGCGCTGCCGTTGCCATGGCAATGATCAAAATCGGGGCCGATAACGGTTCTTTTTCTGATGTTGTAAAATATATCAATACCGAAAAGGCAACAGAAATTATAGTGGGTATTTTACTGTCGGTTGTAGTAGCTTTCTCTGTTGGGGCTTTTGTTCAATATATTTCCAGGCTTTTACTTTCATTTGATTTTGAAAAAAAGGCAAAATGGGTAGGTGCGATTTTTGGAGGCTTTGCTCTTGCCGCGATCACCTATTTTATTTTTATAAAAGGGTTGAAAGGAACTGATTACTACGTGAATATTAAGCCAATGATAGAGGGGAAGACCTTATTGATCATTAGCCTAAGTTTCGTGATTTGGAGTATACTTTCATACATAGCTGTCGTTACTTTTAAACTAAATATTTACAAGGTTATCATCATCATCGGAACCTTTGCATTAGCTCTTGCATTTGCCGGTAATGATTTGGTAAACTTTATAGGAGTTCCAATAGCAGCATGGCAATCTTATGAAGCCTGGGTGTCTTCGGGAATTCCCGCAACCGAATTCAGTATGGATGTGTTAAGTAAAAAAGTACCAACACCAACCTTGTTTCTTGTGGCTGCAGGATTGATCATGGTACTCACCTTATGGTTTTCCAGTAAAGCAAAAAATGTTGTAAAAACCTCTATTGATCTGTCAAGTCAGGAGAATACTAAGGAAAAATTTGAGCCTCATTTTTTATCACGAAACCTTGTGAAATTCACAATGATGGTTTCAGAATATATGTCTACTGTTTTACCAGATGGATTGCAGAGAAAAATAGAGCATCAATTTCAAAAACCTGTCATCAAACTATCGAAAGACAAGAAACATGAACTTCCTGCCTTTGACATGGTGAGGGCCGCGGTGAATCTTATGGTGGCAAGTGTACTTATTTCAATTGCAACCTCGATGAAATTGCCTCTTTCCACGACGTATGTAACCTTTATGGTCGCTATGGGTTCTTCACTGGCCGACAGGGCCTGGGGAAGTGAAAGTGCAGTATATAGAGTCGCAGGAGTTTTGAATGTGATTGGGGGTTGGTTCTTTACTGCCATTGTAGCCTTCGTAGCCTCGGGAACCGTTGCTTATCTGATCCACTTAGGTGGGGCATCCATGATAGCGGTTTTATTATTACTGGCGGTTCTATTATTGTCTAGAAACTATATAAAACACACAAAAAAGTCCAGAGAGGTTAAGGCTGAGGACAGCTTGAATAGGGCAGAAAGCGGTTCAATTCACGGTGTTATTGAAGAAAGTGCAGATAACATATCAAAGGCTTTGAAACGTGTTGGAAAGATCTATTCAACTTCCGTCAAAGGTTTGATTAATCAGGATATTAAAAAGCTAACCAAAGCAAGAGAAACGGTTGTGAAACTGGAGTCGGAAGCGGAAGATCTTCAAAATGATATTTTCTACTTTATTAAAGAGCTTGACGACTCCTATCTCGGAGCAAGTAAGTTTTATATTGATGTTATAGGTAGCTTGCAAGACATGGCCCAATCGTCCGGCTTGATTGCCAAGGTGAGTCATAAACACGTAAACAATCATCACAAAGAGTTAAAGAATAAGCAAACAGAAGAACTTTTAGATATCAATGATAAATTACTGAACTTATTTGCCAAAATTAGGGAAGTTTTTGATTCCCGGACGTTTGATAGAATTGTGCCTGATATTATCGATTCAAAAAAATTACTTTTAGAGGAGGTAAAAGAATCTATTCAAAAGCAGGTGGAAAGAACAAGAGAAAGCGATTCTACAAGTCCTAAGAACACCACACTTTACTTTGTTATTCTATTGGAGACCAAAGATTTAATTTTGGCTTGTATCAATATCCTAAACCTCTATTACCAAGAACATGATAATAGGATTCAAAAGCCTTGATAGTGCAAATAAACAAGCACCAGATTTATTTTTATCTGATTTAGTTGTAGAAATTGTTAGGATGGCTCCAGGATACTGTCTTTTTCACTATATAGTAATTCGCCTACTTCAATAAGTTTTTTGATCATATCATTAACATTATCATGATCATTTACCAAAGAAGAGGCCATGTTACTCGTGATTCGGTGTTCTCTGATAAGTTTGTTGATGTGCTTATTTCCCAATTTTGATTCTATCTTGGCTTTATTTCTCATGTTTATGAGCTTAGCGTAGTGGTCATCTTTATTGTCATCAAGTTTGAAAAGATAAATTGCCCGGAACACCTTAACAATCATCCTGCGAAAACTATTGTATTCTTTTTTAATGTATTTGTTGTCTGAATAAGTATATATCGAGATGTTCCTTCTAAGTTCCTTAACATCCCTAATAACCTCCACCATTTTTCGATTGGCAATTTTTATCTCCGAGATTCTTTGATGTTGTTCTTTACTCAGTTCGAGCTCAGATTGTGCTATGGTGGCATATCTCAGAATTTTACCGTAAATGGCCTTAACTTTATGTGCATAAATATCTCTTATGTCGATATCTATCTCGGTCTGTGATTTTTTCACAAGTGCTTTTGGTTTCATATCCGATAAGATATCGCTTCTGTGGATATTTAAAGAGTGAGTAACAATTTCATAGATGGCATTCTCGAACAGATATTTTGTTTCATTTTCAAGTGAAGAAATTGCGGTTTGGGGAAATTCAAGGGCAGCTCTATTAAGAAATTTTGGTTCATCTATGTCTTTAATTCTATGATCTTTAACAAGACGAAGGAGTAATATTTCGAGTTTCTTAATAAGAGGGATCATAATAATGACACCTAAAATGTTGAATATAGTATGGAATAGTGCCAGTTTCAACGTGTAATCATCGGGGCTTATACCAATAACTTCAGCCAATTTGTCGACCAATCTGGCTAATGGGTTAATTAAGGAAAGGGCCACTATTCCTGTAATCAGATTAAAGATCAAATGAGCCAATGCCAGTCTCTTTCCTGCAATATTTGATCCTACTGATCCAATCAAAGCTGTAATGGTCGTTCCAATATTGGTCCCAATGGCAAGTGCGAGCGCATTTTCATATTCTATCTGACCAGCAGACAAAGCCGTAAGAACCAGGGCCAAAGAGGCACTACTTGATTGAAGGATGGTTGTGATAAAGATTCCAATTCCTGTATAGATTACAACCCCCCAAAAACCGGGAATAGCATAAACGGTAAGGTCGAAATATTCACTAAAAACATCAAAACCTTCCTTCATAAAATATATTCCCAGAAAAAAGAAGCCAAGTCCGGAAAGGATGTTTCCCATTCCCTTGAGCGAACTGCTCTTTTGAAAGGAGAATATGATTCCAAAGATCAGCATGGGCATGGCAAGAATTGAAATCTTAATCTTAAGGCCAAAACCGGCAACGAGCCAAGCGGTGGCAGTGGTCCCAATATTTGCCCCGAAGATTAAGCCAATACCTCCCGCCAAGGTGATTAAACCCGCGCTAATAAATGATATAGTGATCACAGACACCAGGGAGCTGGATTGTATAAATGCTGTTACCAGGGCCCCCAGGGAAATACTTTTATAAAGTTTGTCAGTAGCTTTTCTTAGAATGATCTTAAGCGGACCTTTTGTAAAGACCTTAAATCCTTCTTCCAAAGTAATCATTCCGAATAACAGGATAGATACACCTGCCGCGATAGTTTTGAAGTTAGGATTAAAGAACAAGACAAGCCCGAGGACTACAAGGACGATCAGGAAAATCCATCTTTTAATCATAATTGTGATAATTCAAGATAAACTTACTAATTACCTAAGTATTTCACAACCTTGAAATTGAATTAATTAACCAATTCGTTATAATTCCTTAACAATTGATTAACCTTGAATTTATCGAAATGATTTTCCTTTGTGTTTTAATTGTTGAAATGAGGAAATTGACATTACTATTTGTTTTACTGATATCCAGCATAGGTTTTGCACAGGATATTAATGTAAAGGGTACTGTGCTTGACGGAGCTTATGGGGAAGAGCCTTTGGCCTTTGCCAGTGTGAAAGTTAAGGGATTGGATATCAATGCAGAAACCTCCATGGATGGTGCTTTTGAATTCCGTCTTTTAGAGGGAAACTATACATTTATAGTTGATTTTATCGGCTATAACCCTGTAGAGATTGAGGATGTTGTAGTAACTAATAATATGGTCACGTTGAATCCGGTGGTACTTAGAGCATTAAAACCAGGCTATGACCTCGTATCTGCAGCAGATGGCGAATAGTTATACTAAGAGAATTAAATCAATATAAGAACATTTTGGAGTCATAGTTTTCTAATGGTAGAAAGCAAAAAAGAGGAATCTGTATAGATTCCTCTTTTTATTTTAAAATATGTGAATCAGGTTAAGATCCGCACATAAGGCAATCATCTGGATTTTCTTTTGATTTGATGATCATTTCCTTAAGCTCTTCACCTGTTAACGGCTGTTCTTCAACTGCCCCAGCAGGAAGGGCTTCTGCCTTTTTAGAAACCGTAAATTGGATTGCATTCACTGCAGATTTAGTTCTTAGATAATACATACCTGTTTTTAGACCAGATTTCCAAGCATAAAAATGCATTGAAGTCAGTTTGGAATAATCAGCATCCTGCATGAATAAATTCAGCGATTGTGACTGATCGATAAAATAACCTCTGTGTCTGGCCATATCGATAATGTCTTTCATACTCAATTCCCAAACAGTTTTGTACAACTCTTTTAATTCCTGTGGAATAGAATCAATATGCTGAATTGATCCGCTAGCACGCATGATGTCTTCTTTCATGTCATTGTTCCACAATCCGAGATTCACAAGATCTTCCAAAAGGTGTTTATTTACCACAATAAATTCACCAGATAACACTCTTCTTGTATAAATATTTGAGGTATAGGGCTCAAAGGCCTCGTTATTTCCTAAAATTTGAGAGGTAGAAGCTGTAGGCATAGGGGCAACCAATAAGGAATTTCTTACGCCATGGTCCATGATACTTTCTCTCAGTTTTTTCCATTCCCATCTTCCACTTAGTTCATCCTCGCCTATATTCCACATATTAAATTGGAATTCACCCTGAGAGATCGGAGATCCCTTATATGATGAATAAGGCTCTTTTTCTTTAGCAAGTTCCATAGAAGCGGTTAGAGCAGCAAAATAGATCGTCTCAAAGATCTCCTGATTCAATTTTTTAGCTTCCTCACTTGTAAATGGTAATCGCAACATAATAAACGCATCAGCAAGGCCTTGAATTCCAATGCCTACAGGTCTGTGCCTCATGTTTGAGTTTTCGGCTTCCGGAACAGGATAGAAATTTTCATCAATCACCGTATCGAGATTTCTGGTGATCTTTTTGGTCACCTTATATAGTTTTTTGTGATCAAAGAATTTTTTACCGTCTACACTTTCTGAGATGAACATTGGAATGGCGATTGACGCCAGATTACATACAGCCACTTCATCCGGAGCTGTATATTCCATGATTTCAGTACATAAGTTGGAAGAACGAATAGTACCTAGATTTTTATGGTTTGATTTTCTGTTAACGGCATCTTTATACAGCATATAAGGGTTTCCAGTTTCGATCTGAGCTTCAAGAATCTTTTCCCACAACTCTCTGGCCTTAATAGTCTTTCTTCCTTTTCCTACTTTTTCGTAACTGGTATATAGTTTTTCAAACTCATCTCCATAGGTGTCAAAAAGATGTGGACATTCATTAGGACACATCAGGGTCCATTCTCCATTCTCTTCAACCCGTTTCATAAACAAATCGGGAATCCACATGGCAAAAAACAAATCTCTTGCTCTCATTTCTTCCTTACCGTGATTTTTTTTCAGGTCAAGAAATTGAAAAACATCAGCATGCCAGGGTTCTAAATAAATAGCAAATGATCCTTTACGTTTTCCCCCTCCCTGATCAACATATCTTGCTGTATCGTTGTAAACTCTAAGCATGGGAACAATACCGTTAGAAGTACCATTAGTACCTCTGATATAAGATCCTGTAGCTCTTACATTATGTATAGAAAGCCCAATACCACCAGCAGATTGAGAAATCTTAGCCGTTTGTCTTAGGGTGTCATAGATTCCTTCGATACTGTCATCCTGCATTTGTAATAGAAAACATGAAGACATCTGTGGTTTTGGAGTACCTGCATTGAATAAAGTAGGAGTAGCATGAGTGAAATAACGCTTGCTCATCAGTTCATATGTTTCCACAGCAGCATCGAGATCATCTTTATGAATACCTACAGAAACCCTCATTAACATATGCTGCGGTCTTTCTACTATATGACCGTTAATCTTGAGAAGATACGACCTTTCAAGGGTTTTAAAACCGAAGAAGTCATAACCAAAATCACGGTTATAAATAATAGTCGAATCCAGCTTGTCTGCATTATCTTCAATGATCTTATACACATCTTCAGCGATCATCGAAGCCTTTTTACCCGTTCTGGGGTTTACATAGTCATGAAGATCCTTCATTGTTTCACTAAAAGACTTTTTAGTGCTTTTATGTAAGTTGGAAACAGCTATTCTGGCTGCTACTTTTGCAAAATCAGGGTGTGTAGTTGTTAAAGTGGCAGCGATCTCTGCTGCAAGGTTATCCAATTCCGAAGTGGTTACTCCATCATATATTCCTTCTATCACTCTCATCGAAATCTTGATGGGATCAACCAAATCATTTAATCCATAGCACAATTTTCTAACTCTTGCGGTAATTTTGTCGAACATTACCGGTTCTCTTTTGCCGTCTCTTTTTACTACATACATTTATTTATTATGTTTATTAAGGTTAGTTATTCTCATGCCCTTGTCATGAGTCCACATTACTCGTTAAAAATTATAATATCAGAACGCGATATTATAATGGAATTGAATAGACTTTTTATCTGTTCTAAAATAGAGTAAAACTAAAGTCGTTTTATAAAAATCTTTTAGATATTGTTAACAATTTAACGTTAATAATTATTCATTAAATTGATTATCAGTAAATTGGAGCTAAAATTTTAAAAATCAGCATCGAAAGAAATACTTCCCGTACCCCCTGATTTGACACCTGCCTTTTGGTATTCTGACACTCTTTTTTCGAAAAAATTGGTTTTCCCCTCCAAAGAGATCATTTCCATAAAATCAAAAGGATTGGTAGCATTGTATACTTTTTCACAGCCATATTCAAGCAATAACCGGTCAGTTACAAACTCAAGGTACTGCGTCATTAGTTTTGAATTCATACCAATTAAACTTACAGGAAGAGATTCTGTGATGAATTCTCTCTCAATATTCAGTGCATCAACAAGAATTTCGGTAATTCTTGTTTTAGGCACCTTATTTATCATGTGGTTTTGATGCAAATAAACAGCAAAATCAGAATGGAGTCCTTCGTCTCTGTTAATTAATTCATTAGAAAAGGTCAATCCAGGCAGTAATCCTCTTTTTTTCATCCAAAAGATAGAACAAAAACTACCAGAAAAGAAAATTCCTTCAACAGCTGAAAACGCGATTAAACGTTCGGCAAAACTATCGCTATCTATCCATTTAAGCGCCCAATCGGCTTTTTTCTTGATTGCTGGAAATATGTCTATGGCCTTGAAAAGTTCATTTTTTTCATTTTCATTTTTAATATAAGTATCGATCAAAAGTGAATACACTTCAGAATGGATATTTTCCATCATCAATTGAAACCCATAGAAAAATTTAGCTTCGGTATATTGTACTTCGCTTACAAAGTTTTCTGCCAGGTTTTCATTTACAATTCCATCTGATGCAGCAAAAAATGCCAGGATATGTTTGATGAAATATTTTTCATCATCAGTCAATTTGTTATCCCAGTCAATTACATCTTGTTCCAGATCTATTTCTTCGGCGGTCCAAAATGAAGCCTCTTGTTTTTTATACCAGTCCCAAATATCTTTATGTTGTATTGGGAAAATAACAAAACGGTCTTTGTTTGGACGTAAAATAGGTTCAATATTTGACATAATTGGTGTATTGTTTATTGAAAAATGAATAAATATATGGGGAAAATACGAGGCAAAGATTCGACTATTTGTTTGAAAATAAAATCTTAGTTATTCACATTGACTCGAAAGTTTTTAACACAGTGGTTAAGAAGTATTTTTAACAGCTCTTTTCTTTTGGTAATCATGTAGGGTACCATGAAACAGATCAGATGTTTAGCTTTGATGTCAACAGTTACTTTTTGAAAAAAAATTATTTTTGCATGAATTGACCAAGGCTCATAAGTTGATAATCGTCCATAAGAATTGTTTTGTCTTTGTTTTCAATATCAATTACTAGCATGTTCCCTTTTTCATTATTCGAAAAATTTTCGAAGTTCATTTCCATCATAAAGCCTTGAGCTTCTTTAGGGATGTCATCAAAAGTGTTTACCCCTAACGATTTACTAAGGTTAAAAAACTGATCAATATGGCAAATGATATGTATTTAAAAATTTTCATAATGAACTTATTTTTGGGGTGGGGTACGTTCTATAAATTAACGAAAAGTGGTGGTTATTCTAAACAAAAAAGGCCTTTTTTTAAAGGCCCTTTCTTGATAGTTCTCTTTTAAAAAGAGAAACAATACATCCAAAATACTCTGTCGTTTATATTATTAGCTATTAATTTCTTTATATCGATTGATGACAAAGAGATATCAAAGGTTAACATTGAAATGAAGAAATTTTATAAGAATAATAAAAATCGCACAAAATTATACAGTTAGGATTTTATGAATCTCAGAGATTGTTTACACACAACTTGTAAATGGGCAGGTAAAGATGTTTTATTCCATGGCTGTGAACTTCCAAACGTATGATTGGCTCCATCGATAATCTCGAGTTGACTTTCTGCATGCCAGGTATGTAGCTTTTTCGCCTCATCCAGCGCTACGGTCTCATCCATATTGCCGTGAACTATCAGGTATGGAGTGCTTAAATTTTTGACTGCACTGCTGATAGTAAGGGATTGTTCGTTTTCTTTGAAAGTGGTATAAAATTGGAAATAGTGAGGCATTTGCTGGTTAGTTCGTGAATTAGTAATATAAGCAACCCCATTTTTTTTCCATAAATCCAGGGCCTCCCCTTTGGGGAACCTACTACCAAAATCTGAAACACCCGACCATGAGACAACTTTTGTTATTCTATTGTCTGAAGCTGCCTTTAATACTACGATACCACCTCCTCTGGAATGGCCAATGACCGTTATTTTGGAAACATTAAGTTCATTTTTGTAGTCATTTGCAGAGTGAACCCACGACAATACACTATCAAGGTCATCCAGTTCCTTGATAAAGTTATTTTGGCCAAAAGCTTCCAAATCGGGAAAATCTATCGGTTGCTGACTAGTGCCACCATTATGTGAGAAATTAAATTTAAGGAAAAAAAAGTTTTCTTTGGCAAATGTTTCTGCTACCAAATTCCACGCTCCCCAGTCTTTATATCCTTTATATCCGTGACAAAAGATAACAACATCTTTTGGGGATCCGTTTTCCAAGTAAAACAGGTCAGTTAGAATTGGTCTGTTGTGTTTACCTTTAATTTCTATGTTTTTGATTCGTTGCATAGGCGATTTTAAAATGTTTTTTAATAGTTGAAAACAGGCAGCTCTTTTTCAAGGAAGGGCCTGTCTTTGTCAAAAATTTCTAAGATGAGTTTATCCAGTTCAATTATAAAGGATGCGATTATTTCTTCAGTTAACATTCCTCCATTAAAGGACATAAATCCTTCTTTAAGGTTTTTAAATGATATTATACCAGTTTCCAGGGAAAGTTCGTTTAATGAGAGTTTAAATGTATTGAGATACATATATGCATAAGTCAACACCTGAAAACTCTTCGAGAACTTTTCGTCAGTACTTATCAAACTCCAGTCATTTATTTTTAGCTGAGCAGAAGCTACCTTACCTGTTTTATAATCCATAATCCTTGAAACACCATTAACTTCGTCAATTCTGTCGATCTTTCCTCTCAGCTTTATTTGAAAATCCAGACCGTTAACCGAGTGTTGCATATCCATGGGGACCTCAAGTCCAAGTATTTTAATCTTTTTTCCCTTTTCGAGTTCGTTTAATTCGTAATTAAGAAAATTCAAAATGAATTGTTTGGCAATCTCGAAGGCCAAATAATTCTTTCCTGAGGCAATGGAAATTGAAGAATAGCTCTTTTTGAATTGACGCTCTACTTCATCTTCCAGATGGCTCATCATAAGTCTCACATTGTTGCGTTCAAGAAATTTGTTTAGATAAGGAAAATAAAGTTGTTCCAGAGTATCGTGCACAATTGTTCCAAAAGTGTGAGCCGCAATAGTTTCTTCCACTTCTCTGAATTCTTTCAAACCTAGGATACTTCTTTTATAAAAGTCCAGAGGATTTCTAATATAATTAATGAAGGCCGTAGGGGAATATCCTTTTTGGGCAATTTCATTTAACTTGAGAATTATCCCATCTGTTTTATCTATGCTATGCAGAGTAGGTGCCGAAACATGTAATTTTGGGCTGATGATCTTCTTCTTAAAAATTACCTGATCTAGTTGCCCGAGAGCCTTGGCAGCATCAAGTTGTCTGATAAAGCGACTGGGTTCACCCGAACCAAAGTCATCCGTAATGTTATTGTAGATCAGATAAATGTTTTTTGCTCTGTGCATCAATCTGAAAAAATGGTATGAAAAGATAGCATCCTTTTCAAAAAAAGTTGGAATTTTCTTTTCCAATTTGATATCGAGAGGGATAAATGAATTATTAGAACCAGAGGCAGGCAAAAAGCCTTCATTTACTGATGTGATAATAAGGTTTTCGAAATCAAGCCCTCTTGATTCAAGAAGCCCCATGATCTGCAAACCTTCAAGAGGTTCTCCCTGAAACGATAATTTTTCGGTTTTAAGTATTTGTTGAAAGATTTGGTACAAAGTTTCAAGATCATCAATATATCCGAAATTTTTGTTAAGGTTAGAAAGCTGTACAAAGATGTTGAAGTATCTGAAGAGATATTCCTGATTAAGATTATTGAGCTCTTTCGATTTTCTCAATTGCTCTATGATATCAATAAACTTATCAATGATTACATCGATACTGCTTTTCCATCCTATAAATATCAATTTGAACAGAGCAGAGACTTTATCAAAGCCATGAACAAGGGTCATTAACTGTTCTTCAGAAATAAAGATTGTTTTGTCAGTATACAGAATCTCTCTCAAGCCATTTTTAATTTCAGCATGGTGAATCCAATGACTTTGTAAAAAAGGATCATTCAGAAGGGCAGATAGGTCCTTGTGGTAAAACGAATTTTCTTTTTTCCATTTAGATCTATTCAAATGCAATTTAAAAAGCGCCTGAAAAAAGGTGCTTATTGAGACATTCTGCAATTCATAACCCATAGTAATATTCGCTTTGGTAATTTCTTTGGGTAAGGAATTCAACAAAGAGGGCAGCAATTTCTCATTACCAAGTATCACAGCTGTATCCTCAATTCCCTGAGCTTCATTGAGGGTCTTTAACAGAGAACCAACATGTTTGATTTGACTAATATTTTTTGGCAATCCATGAAAATGAATGGTTTTCGGCTTGTTAATATTGTCTTCTTTCCACAAAAATTCATTTGATGTATAATAGGGCCAGGATCGTTCGTATTTTTTAAAAAACTGTTCAGATTGATTGTTTGACTTAGTATAAAATTCGTCATGATCCCAGTATACTTCAGCCAGATCGTTTATCAATAGTTCCTGAAAGATAGTTTCCTCCGCTTTGCTTAATGCATTGAATGCGGCAAAAACAAATTTTTCATTCTTGTGTTTTTCTCTGAAGGAAGCCATAGACTCAGATGCAATTCTGTATACAAGCCCTTGATAGCCCATTTTTTTATCAATCAAATGATTTTTAAAGGCCTTGTGATACATGATGATCTTGTCGAAAAAGGAGAGGTAGTTTTTTAGCAGAGGGCTTCCGGCTTGGGTAGCAGGTTCCCATTGTTCTATTCGTTTTGTATCACTGAGATAAGCTAAAATTGAAACCGTATCAAAGAGGTTACTGTCTAAATCGTTAAAATCCTGAAGTAGGATTGTTGCCCATTTGGAAAAATTTTCAAATTTATCTGTTTCGGCCTCTGGAGATTGTGCTTTATAGACAGTATAAAATTCAAAAATCAGACTTACGGTGTCGAGAATTTCAAAACCTGTGATTTCTTTAACAAATTCTTCGATACTAAGTATTCTGGGAAGGAAGGTGGTATGTTTCAGTTGATCTTTTAGAATTTCACGCAAAAATAAGCCTGACCTTTTGTTTGGCAGTACAAAGGTCAGTGTTGACAAAGGAGTATCACCTTGTAACACTTCGGAGGCTACTTTTGAAAGAAAAGACTGCATGGACCAAATGTAAACATTATTGCATAAAAAAAACCATCCGTCAGTTGACGGATGGTTTTATTTTTTAAAAACAAGTTAGATTATCTTTCAGCGTACTCAGAGAAGATTTCAACTCTTCTGTTTTGCTGTCTTCCT
>CAZQRD010000004.1:0-72719 GCA_964595535.1 uncultured Flavobacteriaceae bacterium
TCATTACATCATTACATCATTACATCATTGTCACGGCGCCGGATTAGGCTGTAAATCCTGAATCTTGTCAATTTCATTCAATAACTCTTCAGATAAAGTCACGTCAATACTGCCTATATTCTCTTTCAGTTGGTCCATGCTGGTAGCCCCAATAATATTACTTGTCACAAAAGGACGCTGGTTTACAAAAGCAAGGCTCATTTCAGTCAAACTCAATCCATTTTTTTGAGCGAGTTCAGAATAAGCGGCAGTCAGCTTCATCGCTTGAGGATTGCTATATCTTGAATATGCCGGAAAAAGGTTTAATCTCGATTTGTCAGGCATTTGCCCGTTCAGGTATTTACCCGACAACACGCCAAAAGCAAGAGGTGAATACGCGAGTAATCCCACATTTTCTCTAAGAGAAACTTCTGCAAGATTGATCTCAAAGGTTCTGTTCAGCAAAGAATAGGGATTTTGTATGGTCTTGCAGGTAGTCAATTTGTGTATTTTACTCTCACTAACCTGTCTCATGACTCCCCAGGAAGTTTCATTCGAGACCCCGTAATGCCTTATCTTACCTTCTTTTACTAGACCATCAAGTGTTTCGATGATTTCCTTAAAATTATTTTCCCATTTTTCATCAGGATTATGCTTATAGTTTCTTTGCCCAAAGAAATTAACGCTTCTTTCGGGCCAATGCAGTTGATAGATATCTACATAGTCAGTTTGAAGGCGTTTTAAACTTTGATTCAGGGCATCATGAACAACTTCCTTTGAAAAACCTAAATTAGGCCTGATAAAATCGAAATAGGGCATGGGCCCGGTTACTTTTGTGGCCACCACGAGAGCTTCTCTTTTTTGCGCTTTCAGCCAACTTCCTATATAACGCTCGGTGCTGCCTTGGGTTTCTTTTTTGCCTGGGATGGAATACATTTCAGCGGTATCTATAAAATTGATACCTTTTTCAATCGCATAATTCAGCTGTTCATGAGCTTCCGCCTCAGTATTTTGCTGTCCATATGTCATGGTGCCCAGACAGATTTTACTCACCTTTATATCAGTTTGAGGAATCTTTGTGTATTTCATAAAAGAATTAAATATGATAAAATTAAAGATTAATAAAAAGAAAAAAAGGGTCAAAATCTCAGTTCGATTTTAGACCCTTAAATTCATGAATTTAAACTGAATATTCTTAGTTAGATATTGCCTCTATTCCTGGTAATGTTTTTCCTTCCAGCATCTCAAGCATGGCTCCACCTCCGGTTGAAACATAGCTTACTTTATCGGCGAAACCAAATTGTTTTACTGCGGCAACTGAGTCGCCACCTCCCACAAGTGAGAACGATCCATCTGCAGTAGCATCCGCAACTGCATTACCCAATTCAATGGTTCCTTTTGAAAAAGCTTTCATTTCAAAAACACCTACAGGACCATTCCACAAGATAGTCTTCGACTGTGCTATAACAAAAGAAAAGCCAACATTCGTTTTAGGACCTGAATCAAGACCTTCCCACCCGTCAGGAATGTGATAAATATCAACTACCTGAGTATTCGCATCATTACTGAAAGCATCAGCAGCAATCACGTCAACAGGCAAATGCACTTTTACACCTTTTTCTTTAGCTTGTTTTAGAATACTAAGCGCAAGTTCTTGTTTATCATCTTCACAAATTGAATTACCAACTTGCCCTCCTAAGGCCTTGATAAAGGTAAAACTCATACCTCCTCCAATAATCAAATGGTCTACTTTATCTAGAATATTTTCAATAACAGTTATTTTAGAAGAAACTTTTGAACCCCCCAAAATGGCAGTGACAGGTTTTTCACTTGATCCTAATACTTTTCCAAGACTTTCGATTTCCTTCGCAAGCAGCAAACCAAAGCATTTATTGTCGGGAAAAAATTCTGCAATAATTGTCGTAGAAGCATGTGCCCGGTGAGCAGTACCAAAGGCATCGTTTACATAGATATCACCATTCTTAGCTAATTTTTCGGAAAACTCTTTATCTCCCGCCTTTTCTTCGCTGTAGAATCTCAAATTTTCCAATAGTAATACTTCTCCATCCTGTAATTCTGCGACGGCTTTTTCAACCTTTTCTCCTACACAGTCGTCGATAAATTTTACCTGCACTCCAATAATATCGCTTACCGAATCAACAATGTTCTTCAAAGAAAATTTTTCTTCAACTCCTTTTGGTCGTCCCAGGTGAGACATTAATACGGCACTTCCGCCATCTTCCAAAACTTTAAGAATAGTTGGTTTCGCGGCTTCAATTCTGGTTGCGTCCGTTACTTGTAATTCCTCATTAAGAGGTACGTTAAAATCAACTCTGATCAGAGCTTTTTTGTTCTTGAAATTAAAATCGTTTACTGTTTTCATCTGTTTATTTCAATTGTTTTTCACAGGTCAGATGGAACATTCAAATATTGGGTTCAAATGTCATCATGAATGTTTCATATCCTTTTTAAAATGGATCACAAATATACTAAAAAGATGTACTTATTGACCCAATTATATGCAATAATTAGGCTAATTTTTTAGGTATTATTCAAAGAGTCAAAAAGTCATTAGATTAAAGCTAATCCTTGATCACGTTCAATTCTCCCCATTCCAGATTCAAGTCATTATAAACCTGTTCGGCCATATCCTCATCTTCGTTGAATCGATGAGATTCATCTATTGGATTTGCGATTGAATCAAGCTCATTGATGAAGAAAACCTGGCCGATGTTGATGTCAGAATTTTCATTGGCCTCAAACGTATGCCTCTTGGTAAGATTTATTTTGGCATCCCATCTGAACAGTTGAGGATACCATTTTTCTTTATATTTCTGATAACTGATTACCGTATTGAAGGTGGGGTTTTCAATTTTAAGTCCTATCACAAAAAGAATTGGCTTTACGAGTAAGGGAACACTGAATTTTCCTGTTTGCTCGATTGACACTATGGCATAATCTTCAGTGTTGATTAGGATCTTCCCTGAATCTTTTTTATGTTCAATGGTCCTTTTTGCCTTGAACAGGATGTAGACCAGTCGTTCACCATTTAAGGAGGTCTCTTCACCAAAACTGTATTCATATTTACTAAAATGTTTAGGATTTAGATAAGTATCTCTTTCATTATTGATGTCGAGATTGATTACAGATTCGGGTCCACCAAGATTCATATCCATATCGCTGTCAAACTCTTCTTCATCAAATTCCTCTCCTTTTTTGATGGCTTTCTTTTTTCTTTTTTCCTGTTTTGCTTCAAACCATTCTCTCATAAATTGAAATTGCTGAGGGTTTTCCTCAGGTTTGTACAGGAGCAACTGGTGCTGGTTTTTAGCTGAATCCCCTACCTTGGGATAATAGGTTTTAAACACACCTTCTTCCTTGTTAACCACTGCGCCGTTTTCTATGAATTTTTCCCTGTAGTAGGCCAGGGTTTGATACTCCTCTTGAGGGTAATTATCAGGAAGTCTTTCCAATGCCTTTTTGATATAGTCGAGGGGGTTCTTCTCTGTAAGGATCACTTCATCCAGAACATTCGAACTTGGTGTAAGAATGATTTCCAGCTTGCGATTGATATTGACCAAAGGCACTTCATAGCTATTAAAGCCAATAAAACTGATACTTAAGGTGTCGTTTCTTTTTGATTTGGGGATATAAAAATCGAATTCTCCATTTTCATTACTGATGGTGCCGATGGGATGATTTTTTAATCGTATGGATGCAAAAGACAGGGGTTCTTTATCTTCTCCATTTATGACCTTTCCCGTGATTACACTAGTATCCTGTGCATTCATTTTAGTCATTAGCAGTAATACGATAAACACAAGTATAGAACTCAGTCGCATAGAATAATTTTTTTATTCGACGAATGAACACGTATATTGTTACAAAGGGGCACATATTCGGGAAGGAACCTTATTCATATACTATTCTCTTTTGATCAAAAGAAAATAATTATTGTCTAGTTCCAGATAGCCCTGATCATATACATAGTAATATACGTTTCCTGTTTTGGTTGTGTAAATGGAAGTAAACAGTGAAAAATCAAAATTGTGATTATTCATGGTATTGCGAACGACTTTGGTCTTTCCTTTTGTATTGAGTTCAGAAAGGATTTTATAGTTTTTTCTCAATCGATTATTCGTATTTCTGATGAGATTTTTGCTGTCTTTATTAACCTTGTTATTATATGAATTGCGGCAATAATCACTGCAAAATTTCTTATCACTTCTTCCTTGAATGCGCTCTCCGCATTCTAAACATAATTTATTTTCCATGTGAGTAGACTTGGGTTTTGTTAAGGTAAAAGGGTATAATGTCCGTGGATACAGAGCCATTTCCCGTCTTCTTTTACAAATATTCGTGTTGATTTACCCCTTGAGGTAAATACGGTACCATCTGTGATGCCGCGATCGCTCCAATAGTAAACGATCCAGGCGACCTGACCTTTAATAGTGACTATAGGTTCATGCATTTCAGTATGAATATCGGATGAGTTCTCAAGCCAGGAAGTGACACCAGCGACTTCCACTGATTTCCCAACGCTTAATACAGAATCGGTTTCCCCGAATTGTGTAAAATCAGGATGAATATAAGCAGCATATGATTCCATATCTTCCTTTTCTACAGCATCCCACATCCCGATCAAAGTTTGTTTTATGGCTTCTTTATCTTCTTCATTAGTATGAAAAGGATCATTTTGACAACTTATCAGTAGATAAGCAAAAAAAAGGAGGTTTATAGTTTTCATGATTTCACATTTTTATAGGATAAAAGTGATTAAGACAAGGGGATTCCAGGAGGAAGAACCCATCTGAAGATACTAATTAAAAGTATGAGTAAACCCAGAAGAATCCAGGATAAACGGCCTGTTCTATGATCAGAGGACAAATGAACGTTTTTGATACGAACAGCATTTTGCCATGGATAAATAAAGATCATGCCGCTCAATATGGGATATATAATACTTAGGATATTGATCATGGGTAAATAGAGAAAGGTTATGATAACAGAGCCAATGATCCAAGGGATCATGATGATGGAAAATGAAAAGTTCTTCGCGACTTTTTCAGGTTTGATCCAGCTTTCTTTATAAGAAAATTCCAAAAAGGGTCTTGACATTCTATTAGCAACTATAAGTAGGCCTGCGGCGGCTGTGACGGCATAAAGCAGTTGTGCTGACAGAGAAGTTTCCAGCAAGAGATATGTTTTACCAATATCACCCTCCTGAAAAAGAGGTGCGGTCATTACATAGCCAAGAAAGTTGTTGAATCCTAAGATAGATAACCATAAAATAAAAAGTTGAGGAAGACCTCTTTTTTTGATCGATAGAAACCATCCTCCAGCTAAAATACCTTGTACTAAACTAATAAAAGGACCAGCCAAGGCAATTCCTGTTTTTTGCGAAATACTCAAATGAGCGGTAGATAAGTGCTCAACATAATTATGATGCATTACCGGGGCACTATTTGAAAATAACCCTGCAAGGGCATGTGCAAATTCATGGAATATGGTCGTAAAGAGAAATGCCAGCACGTAGCATAGCGCAGAATTAATGATGATATGGTGTCTTTCAGAAGTCAATTTATGGTTCAAAATTTTTATTCAGCATTGCTGTAAAAGACTGGAACATAAAAATTCGGATCAACTTTTAAGTCTAGTTTATCTATTTCTATTTTTTTGCTTTGCCATTTGTTTGAGGGAGATAACCACATTTCGTTTCCGTTTAGAAAAACTTTTAAGGGCATATTAAAGTTTTTTAAAGAGTTGGTCCATCTATAGGAAAATTGACCCTTAAAAAAATGGTATTCGAATACCGGAACCTGTGTTGTTCTTAAATATTGATCCCAGAAAACATCCAGTTCCAACCCGGATTCGGTAGCGATATAGTTTTCAACCATCTCGCTGCTGACTGTTTTATGATAGAATTGCTTGTTCAGGCCCCTAAGAATGTTTCTCCATTTTTCATCATCGTCTACCAGTTGCCTGAGCATGTGTAAAACGGCAGAACCCTTATTATAAACATCACCTGAATAATCAATGTCATTAATATCATATTTCCCAATGATTGGTTTGTCATTTGATATTTCATTTCTTACTGACCGTTGATAGGTATCACCAGCAGCCTTCCCGTAGTGATATTCTACAAAAAGGCCCTCAGAATAGGTAGTGAATGATTCATGAATCCATATGTCTGCAATATCCTTAAATGTGATATTACAGGCAAACCATTCATGACCTGACTCATGAATAATGATAAAATCAAATTTGTCGCCATATCCAGATTTCCTAAAATCTTTTCCATACCAGCCGTTAGTATATTGATTCCCATACGTTGTGGCGCTTTGATGCTCCATGCCTGAGTACGGGACTTCTATGAGTTTGTAGCTGTCTTCGTAAAAAGGATATGGGCCAAACCAATGCTCAAAGGCTTCAAGCATTAAAGGCACCTGCTTAAAATGGATTTTGGCTTTATCTAAATTTTGTTTTAATACATAATAGCTACATTCCAATGGGCCCTTCTCACCTTGATAAACCTCCTTAAAATTCGCATAATTACCAATATTGAAATTAATTCCATAATTATTGATTGGATTGGAAACAAACCAATGATAAGTTTTAGTTTTATTTTTTTTCTTTTCAACGTTCAGTAGTTTACCATTGCCAACTGCAACTAAATCTCGATCTACGTTGATACTGAATTTTAAACTGTCCACTTCGTCATACATATGATCTTTACAAGGCCACCACTGGCTCGATCCTGCTCCCCAACTTATGCTCGACGCAAAAGGATTGCCTAAACTGTCTTTTTCCCAGACCATTCCCGAATCCCAGGGTGGCCTGGGAGCAACGCGTGGCTTGCCATTGTAATGAATTTTGATTTCATTCATATGATCTGCTATTTGTTCTTTTCCCATTTGAATGAAATATGCATTTCCATCTCTGGTAAAATTCAATTCTTTACCACTTTGAGTTACCTTGGAGATCTGCATAGGCGGTTGTAGATCAATTTGCATAAGGTCATTTGAGTTGAGGACTTTATATGTAATTGTATTGGTACCCTGAATGCTTTGTTTATTGATGTCAACGGCGATGTCAAGATGATAATAAGAAAGGTCCCACCAGGCCCTTTCGGGAGTGATACTCCCTCTTAAGGTATCTTGTTTGGTGTATTCTTGAGCGTAAAAGGTGATACTTGTAAAGCAAAATAGTAAAAGGATACAGGATCGTGTCATAAGGCTGGATTGATTTCTTTAAAGGTAGTTAAATTATTCGTTTACAAACGACTACATTCAATTACATACGAAAGTAAATGTTTATCAGGCAAACTTTTTGATTATCTAGTCACAAATTTGCAGAAGCGAATCAGTTCAGGTTTGCAAGAAGTTTAACCGCTCATAATAAACGGGCATTAAAATTAACAAGATGAACAAATTGAGAAACAGAGTACAATTGATTGGACATTTAGGAATGAACCCAGAGGTAAAGACTCTTGATTCAGGAAGAAAACTGGCAAAGTTTTCATTGGCAACAAATGACAGTTACACAAATGCAAATGGTGAAAAAATTGATGAAACTGAATGGCATAATGTTATTGCATGGAATAAAACAGCCGATATTGTAGAGTCTTATCTGGAAAAAGGTAAGGAAGTGGCCCTGGAAGGAAAACTCACCACCAGATCCTGGGATGACGAGAAGGGCAATAAAAAATATATCACAGAAGTTGTTTGTAATGAGATTCTGTTTTTAGGAGCTAAGGGCTAAGTATATTGCTAGAATGCTATAATGATACAATGAGAGGATTCTTGAAAATTGTAAATAGAAATAGCCTATTCAATCATTATAGCATTCAGGCATTATAAGATTAAATGTTTAAACTCCTTTTCCTTATTTTAGTGGGTACCTAAAAGAGTCATTTATGAAATCATTTCAAAAAGAGATCAGTTTAGATCCACATCCTCGCGGATTTCACTTGATCACAGGTCAAATTTTGGAAGAAGTACCTGAAATAAAGAAAATCAACATCGGATGGATGCAGCTGTTTATCAAACATACGTCAGCGAGTTTGACGATTAATGAAAATGCTGATCCAACGGTGAGAACTGATTTTGAAAGTCATATGAATAAATTGGTTCCAGAAGATGCGCCATATTATGTACATACCTATGAAGGTTCTGATGATATGCCGGCCCATATCAAGGCTTCATTGATGGGAGCTTCATTACAAGTACCCATTACAAATGGAAAGCTGAATATGGGTATCTGGCAAGGAATTTACTTGTGTGAGCATAGAAATCATGGTGGATTGAGAAGAATTGTAGTGACTCTACAAGGATCTTAACACTCTATTGTATTTTTCATTAAATCATTGATCATAACTCACCATCCATTGGATTCCAAATTGGTCTGTAAACATGCCAAAATAGGAATTCCAAAAGGTTTTATTCATTGAAATAATAATGAGTCCATTTTGAGAAAGTTCATTAAAGAGCCTATCAGCTTCGTCTTTACTATCAGTTTCGATTGAAATCGAAAAATTATTTCCTTGATTAAACCTTTCTTTCCATTCTCCACTGGTATCACTGCCCATTAGAATAGTTTCCTTACTGATGGGAAATGAAACGTGCATTACTTTATTTTTATCTGAATCGGAAATAGGGTATTTTCGGTCTTTAGGCATATCTTTAAATTTTCCAATATGTCTAAACTCTCCACCAAATACTGATTTGTAAAAGTTAAATGCTTCTTCACAATTTCCATTAAAAGTTAAATAGGGGTTTATTGTTGTCATCTTTGTTTTGCTATGAAATTTTGGCATCCACTCTTCCTTTTCCTAGCTGAATTATAAGATTTTTTGATTTTAATTGGTCCTCAAAGTCCTTCTCAAGATCTTTAAGGGCTCCATCATCCAGTAGTTCTTTTTTAAACCTGCTCAAGGTACTATGTCCGGGAACACTATCTTCAATAGTCAATCCACAGAATCTAAGTGTCGAGATACTGTCATAGACCATGGCCTCTGTTTGGGTGTCTGATAGCTGATACCATTTGGAGATCAAATGCATTTTAAAAAGCAAAAGTGGCGAATAAGCTTTGGCTCCTCTGTCTGTAAGTCCCTTGGTATAGATCATTTTAAGCTTTCTAGAAAGAGGGTCCCAATTGATAAGTTCGTTGAGCTGAGCAAAAAATTCATTTTTCCCACTGTGTTTATCCACATAAGGGGCCACAAAACTGCGTTGAGGGTCATTGATATTCTTATAACTTTTCACCTTTCTAAGGTACGACATATCCATTTGAAAAACAAGACGCTAAACAAAATATACAGGGATATGGTATGAGTTAATGGATCGAAATTTCAATAAGAACCCTTTGAATTTTTATTTTTACCTTAGTCCGTAGATTATGGGTTCCAGTCATTCTTAAAGAAATAATGAGAAAACTTAAATACTTATTTGTTTATATTCTTCCCTTGGGAGTGTATTTTGCTTTTAACAGAAATGGCTGGAGAACGTTTTCTCCGATTATCTTTTCGTTTGTTCTCATTCCTCTTTTCGAACTTTTTTTAACCCCCAACAGGAAAAATTTTGATCAGGAAACACTGCTCAAAGAAAAGAATAGCAGGATCTATGATTGGATATTGTATGTATCGGTTCCTGTGCAATTGTTAATGCTAACTTCATTTCTATTTGTTATTGAACTCACTCCAATGGGTTCGGTGAGCTTTGTTGGTAAGGTTTTTGCCATGGGGCTGTTATGTGGTGTTCTGGGAATCAACATAGGTCATGAACTTGGACACCGTGCATCGAGAGGGGAACAATTCTTAGGGGAGGTTTTGCTATTGACGTCACTCAATACACATTTTCTTCCTTATCACAATGAAGGACATCACAGGGAAGTTGCAACACCTAATGATGCTGCTACAGCTAAAAGGGGGCAATCTCTTTTTTCTTTTTGGATCACTTCCCATTTTGGGAGTTATGCGAAAGCATGGAAGATTGAAAACAAAAGAGTGAAACGAAATGGTAAATCCATTTTTTCTTTATCGAATAGAATGATCTCTTATTCCATTGCAAATATCATGTTGCTTTTAGCAATTTATTACTTTTTTGACGCCAAGGTGCTTTTGGCATTTGTCCTTGCTGCTGTGATAGGCATATTGTTGCTGGAAACAGTAAATTATATTGAGCATTACGGTTTATTAAGAACTAAAAATGAAAAGGGAAGATATGAGCGAGTCAAACATCAGCATTCCTGGAATTCAGATCATCAGATTGGGAGATTGATGCTTTTTAATCTTTCAAGGCATTCAGATCATCATTATAAAGCCAGTAAAAAATACCAGGTGTTGGAATCACTTCCCAACAGTCCTCAAATGCCAACAGGGTATCCGGGAATGATGGTACTGGCTTTTATTCCTCCTTTGTGGTTCAGCCTTATGAACCCAAAACTGGAAGGCATTTATTGAAAAAGAATCAATCGTTGGTAATTATCCTCCTCACAGGTGCAGGTGCCTGAATTCCTGCTTCTTTCAATGCTTTAAATATTTGCAAGGCGATATGACTGTCTGTCTTTAAGGTATCCGAAAAGGTAGTCCAATATAACAAAGCAAAATTTAAGTTACCGTCGGGCCCATACCCATAGAAATAAGTTTTGGGAGCCGGTTCAGCACTGGTGTTGGAATGATCTAAAGCAATTTTATTGAACAGTTCGATTACCTTTTCCGGATCTGCACCAGGAGATGTTTTCATTGGGATCTTACTTCTTCGATTCCTGTTTGATAAGGTCCAGTTGACCACTTTTTTAGAGATCAGATCACCGTTTGGAATAATGACTTCAGCACCAGAATAAGCCCTGATATTACTTGACCGAACACCAATATTGGTTACAACCCCCATTTCCATATCAACTTCAATAGTATCCCCTAAATTGATCGGCCTTTCAAAAGCGAGGATTAATCCGGAAACAAAATTAAGGACCACATTCTGTAATCCAAACCCAATACCCACTCCAAGAGCTCCAAGGATAAAGCCAAGACTGCTTAGATCCACTCCTGCGGCAGAGGACCCTGCATATAGCCCCACCACAATAACAACGATGCGCAATACCAGTGAAATGGCAGGAGCAATACCTCTTGGTAAAACATTGACCATCCATTCATCCTGAAACAGAGCTGCGGCCATCTTTGCAATGATCAAGGTTAAAACAAAGATTCCAATAAAAGACAGAATACCCCCAAGTGATATGTTCATTTCCCCGATTTGCCAATGCAGGGCCATTAATTCTTCGAACCAATTCACCAAAACGTCAAATAATTCAAAACCAGAAATGGTAAAAAACAACCAGAAAACAATCCCTACGAAATTAAATAATGGCCTGATTCTCTGATGAGTGGCATTTACCATTGCCGTAATCGTTTGAATATTCGTCGAAGTTCTGAATTTGAAGATAAGAATGAAAATACTTGTGAATACCTTTACGGCCAGGTAAATAATCATTCCAAATGTTAGTGATAGGATCACAGCCTTGGTGATGTAATTTGATAAGGCTACCATTCCAATTAGATTCGCGACAATAGAAAGTACAAGAAGGATCATATAAAGAACCGAAATAAACTTAAAGAGTTTGAAGATTTGAGAGAATTTTTCCGGATTCGAGATGACTATTTTTCTGCCAACAAATAAAGACATAATAAGAAGTATGGCGTCAAGAATGAGAAGCCATCTAACTAAGTTGGCTTTTACTCCTATAAAGGCTTCAAAAGTGTTCAATAGATAAACCGCAAAAAGCAACCAGAGAAAGGTACTGAATTTACGGTCAGTGACTTTGGGAAGAAGCAGTACTGTTGCAAATAAAACAATCAGTATATGAAATTCTGCATAAGCAGGAACCATGGAAACATAGAAAAAGGCAGAAACCAGTATGCCAACCGAAAGGGTTGTTAAAATGGGGTTCTTAAGAATTGTTTTGGCCTGTAGCTCAATAGGACTTTGTAAGGTTAAAATATTTTTTTTCAACTTGATATTTGCTGCCATTAAAAACCCAAGTAAGAGGATCAAGAAGATGACTTGTAAGACAAAAGTTTTAATGTTTAAGTGAAAAAAACCAAGAAACTGTTTTCTGTTTTGTTTTATGCCTTGTTTTATCAATTCTCCGGAGCTTAATGCTGCAGGAGCGATACTGTCATTAGTTTCAACACTTTGACCACCCTTCCAAATAGGGGGACTGTCAAGAGCGAAATAATCCTTTCGTCTTTGATTTTCGGCAAATTCGATATTTGCGATCTCCTCATCAACAATCAATACCAGATCCGTAATTTTTTTCTGAGTCAAAAAGATCAAGTCAAGCCGTTTATGGGCAGATTTCATGATCCCTGTCAGGGATTCAAGGATGCCATCGATACTTTCACCTACATCTTTAGATTCGCTTCTCTCTTCAAGTTCCTTTTTAGTAAGTTCCCAACGATTTAAATCATAAAATAGATCATTAATAATTTTACTAATTTCTTCAGACCGATTCTTTACAACAGTTTGGTATTCACTCAATACAGACTTGTAATTAGCCCATTCAACTTTCCGAACCTTTAGATCTCTAAGGGTAATATCTTCCCTTTTTAAAATGATGGAGTCAACTAATTCCTTTATTTCAGGGGAAGCAATTTCTACAATTGAATCTATTTCGGAAATTCTTTCGCTCTTGTCAAGCGCACCTTTTAGTTTGAGGAGTCGCTGCCCCAGTTTTTCTGACTCTTCTGAAATTTCGCCAATGCTGATCAGGTCTTGAACAACAGGAACACTGTCTTTTTTAGAAGTTGGCTCTTGAGCGTTGACTGCGCTAAGGAAGAATAAAAATATCAGGAAGACAGAATGGACTTTGACAAATCGGCGCTTCATATACAGGGTTTTAAAAGCAACAAGATACTTATTTTTTTGTTTCTGGCACCTATTTTACAACTCCCGATCAGATGCTTGTCATGCTAAAAATTTCATTTATATTTAGTACTGGATTAACCATAACGGTGAAGCGATGAAAAAAATAGGATTAATAGGTGGCATGAGTTGGGAATCGACCCTTTTGTATTATCAGCTCCTTAATAAAAAAGTAAAAGCTATGCTGGGAGGATTGCACTCGGCAAATTGTGTGATCGAATCAGTTGATTTTTCTGAAATTGCATATTTACAAGGGAAAGATGATTGGAAAAGTCTGGATGATCTTATGATCAAAAGAGCTAAATCCCTAGAAACCTCTGGAGCGGAGCTCATCTTGATATGTGCAAATACGATGCATTTAAGTGTCGGGGCCATAGAACAACAC
Organism: uncultured Flavobacteriaceae bacterium; assembly: GCA_964595535.1. GTDB lineage: Bacteria > Bacteroidota > Bacteroidia > Flavobacteriales > Flavobacteriaceae > Lutimonas. The sequence goes on from CAZQRD010000004.1 coordinate 13,285, forward strand.
ACGAAAATACCGATTGTACATATTGCGGAAGTCACAGCAGATGAAGTCAAAAAGGCACAGCTTGATAAAGTAGCTTTACTGGGTACAAGATTTACCATGGAAAGGGATTTTTTTAAAAACATACTCAAGGGTCATGGCATCGAGGTAGTGGTTCCGGAACAAAAGGATCGGGAACTGGTAAATGACATTATTTACAAGGAATTGGTCAGAGGAGTTTTAAAAAGGGAATCCAAAGATATTTATTTACGCATTATTGAAGATCTAAGAATGAAAGGAGCTCAGGGCGTCATTTTAGGATGCACAGAGATTCCTTTGTTAATCAAACCTGAAGATCTAGATCTTCCCATATTTAATACGACTAAAATTCATGCTGAAAAAGCTGTGGAACTTGCTTTAACCGATCTGTAAGTAGTGATTATCTTTTTGAATGTAATGACAATTGAATACGTTTTCGATTTTTATCGACTTCCAAGACCTTTACAATCACCTGCTGATTAAGGTTCACGATTTCATTTACATCCTTGACAAAGGTATCTGACAGATTAGAGACATGGATCAAGCCGTTTTCTTTGATCCCGATATCCACAAAGCAACCGAAATTTGTAATATTATTAATAATTCCCGGGAGCAACTGACCTTCCCGAAGATCATCAATGGTTTTCAAATTATGGTCAAAGCTGAATACTCTTGCTTTTTCCCTCGGATCGAGCCCGGGTTTTTCCAGTTCTGTTACAATATCTTTTAAAGTTGGTAGCCCTATCTCATCTGTTGTATATTTTGTAAGATCGAGCTGCTGGAGAATATTTTTATTAGCTATAAGTTCGGCTACACTTTTGTTCGCATCCCTCGCAATTTGACTAACAAGTGCATAACGTTCAGGATGAACAGCGGAGTCGTCAAGGGGGTTCTTTGCGTTCTTGATTCTAAGAAAGCCGGCACTTTGTTCAAATGCCTTTTCGCCCAATCTCGCTACTTTTTTTATGTCGGAGCGTGATATAAAAGATTCCTTTTCTTTTCTGTAAGCAACAATATTTTCGGCCAGCTTTTCACCGATGCCAGAAACATAGCTTAGCAAGGAAACACTTGCAGTATTAATATTGACGCCAATGGTATTGACACAACTTTCCACAACCATATCTAAACTGTTCTTCAATTTACTTTGATCCACATCATGCTGGTATTGACCAACCCCGATAGATTTTGGATCGATTTTAACCAATTCGGCCAAGGGGTCAGCAAGCCGCCGTCCTATAGAAACCGCACCTCTTACAGTAACATCATAATTCGGAAATTCATCACGGGCAATTTTCGAAGCTGAATAAATAGAAGCTCCGGCCTCATTGACCACAAATACTTCCACCTCTTTATTAAAACGAATTCTTTTGACCAGACTTTCAGTTTCACGTGAAGCTGTACCGTTTCCAATGGCTATGGCATCAATTTTATAGGCATCAACCAATGAACTTAGCTTTTTGATGGCTCCTTTACTGTCGTTTGTAGGTGCATGAGGATAGATATTTTCATTGTACTCAAGTGCTCCCTGAGCACTCAAACAAACTAATTTACAGCCCGATCGAAAACCAGGATCAATGGCCAAAATCCTTTTTTCACCTAATGGAGCCCCCAATAACAGCTGCCTCAAATTCTTGGAAAAAACCTTGATCGCGTTGTCATCTGCCCTGTCTTTTGCTGCTTGGAGAATTTCATTCGAAAGAGAAGGGAAAAGTAATCTTTTGTAGGCATCTTCGACGGCCAGAGAAATTTGATTTGCACATTCGTCTGTACTCGTTATGATTCTTCTTTTGATTTCATCAATGATCCGGTTTTTATCAAGTTCAATATGGACTCTTAAAAATCCCTCTCTTTCTGCTCTTAAAATGGCGAGTAAACGATGGGAAGGGCAAGAGTTTAGTTCTTCTTCCCAATTAAAATAATCTTTAAATTTTATGGCTTTATCACTGTCTGCCTTTGATTGCACTACTTTGGTTCGGATCTTCGCAAATTTGTTCAAATGCCAACGAATTCGATTTCTAACACTGGTTCTTTCGTTGATCCATTCGGCTATGATATGTCGTGCCCCTTCAAGAGCATCTGTGCTGTCGATCTCAGATGAGGTATACTTTCTTACAATTTCGTCTAATTGTAAAGGTTTTTGACTCATGATGATCTTGGCCAATGGTTCTAATCCATTTATTCGGGCCTTTTCAGCCTTTGTCTTTCTCTTTCTTTTAAAAGGAAGATAGAGGTCTTCCAGAGTATTTAAATCACCTGTGGCTTCAATGTTAGCCTTAAGTTCATTTGTTAAAACTTCTTGATCTTTAAGTGTTTTTAAAATAGAGATCTTACGTTTTTCTAATTCTTCAAAGAGATGCTTAAACCTAACTATGTCGCCTATTTGAACTTCATCTAAATTTCCTGTATGCTCTTTTCGATAACGGGAAATAAACGGAATCGTACAATCTTGATTTAATAATTGAATGGTATTCTCAACTCCTTTTGAGAGAAGGTTCGTTTTTGAAGTTATAAAACTTAATAATTGCATGTGTCAAAATTGGAAAACACAAAGGTATAGTTTCAAGGAGATAAAATAAGGCGGAAATTTAAAAACCCAATGAAAAATTAAACATTGGGTCTTTAGCTTGTATTTCTTATAAATCGAGTCGCAAACCAATAGCAATATTATTTTCCTTGCGATTTGGATCGTTAAAAATTTTGTTCAAATCATATTTCACATAGAAAGAAAAATCATCAGCACCGATATAACTACTTAAACCGTAAATAAGATTGCTTGTGTTATAGCTTTGTGTAATCTTATCTTTTTGCTTCGACCCATTTTGAGAATATTTTAATTTTTGGCGTGTTCGCATGTTAAATCCGAAATAACTTCCAATACCAAATTTGAATTTTTTTCTTGTGGAAAATCGAAAATAACTTCCTTTATCGATTTTTTTAGAAGGACCAAATTCAAAATGAATGGGTACTACCAAATTGTCCATTCGAAGTTTTGATTTAGTTAAACTTCCAGGAAACTCTTCCAAATAAGTTAATTCTCCATCTTGAACGAAATACATGTTATCCGTTGGATTTAAGCCATTGAACTGGAAGGCAAAGCCATACCTAAAACGAATGGCATTAGATGCCTCAAGGACCCTTGTGGTCCATGTCCAACCCATTTCAAAAAATTTACTTTTCCCCATTTTATAGGGTGAGTTGTCGATAGATTGCCCTTCAATAATAGCATTGTTAAAACCAAAGGCAACTAATAGATTCGAATGTGTTCTTTTGTCATATTTTTTTTGTTTACCATAATAGATATCAACCAGAGGGTCTTCATCGTCAAAAATTTTAATTTCAACACGGGAGATATCTTCGTGAACGACGATAATTGTATCGGTTTTCTTCTTGGTGGCACCGGCTCTAGCTAATAAGGCTGCTTCATTTTCTAGGATTGCTATTCTGTTTTCAATATTTAAGGCATGTATTTCAGAAGCATCTTCTTTTAATTTAGTGGCTTCTTCAGATGTAATATCGCCATGATTGAATCGTTTATTTATCGCTATTACTTCCTCTTTAAGTACTTCTTTTTCTTCAGAAATTATTTCCTTTTTCTTTTGTTCTAAAGCTTCTTCTTTTTCATATGTCTTTTCTTTTTCTTGCGCCAAAATTTGTGGACACACAAAAACTTGGCTAATTAAGAATGCTATAAGCAGTATTTTTTTCATAATGGGGTTATCATTTAATCAATTTTCTCGTGATGTGACTACTTCTCTAGGATTTTTAAGAGTCTTTGCTATCTTCTCGATCAATTTTTGTTTTAGATCTTTATATAGATCCTCTTCAACAGAATTCAATAGAGCATTGGCACTTACTATTTTTTTTGATGAAATTTGACCGTTTACAGTTAATTTTATTTTTGATTTATTTAATAATTGTTCAACTTCATCATCGATAAATTGTTCTTCAGAATTAAGTATTTCAGTTATTAGAATGGCTTCTGTTACTGTATCGTTAACTTTATTTATTGAAACCTTACTCTTATCAGCAGGCACAGTAAAAGCAATCTCTTCTGCACTGGCTTCACTCTTATTTGATTCAAGTATGGGCCGCTTTTTGATTGTTGAAATTTCAGGAGAAACAGCAATTTCAGTGTCAATGACATCATTAATTTCAGGAAGATTGTTCAAATTCTCTTTTAAAGATGGAGAAACAATGATTGGAGCATTAATTATTTCCTTATCGGGTTTCAAAAAATAAAATCCAACTGAGATAAAAATCAATATAACTGAAGCAACTTTGAAAAACCTTGGATTTATTCTTTTCTCTTTTTTTTCATGCTCAGTTAAATTTCTATTTAACTTTTCCCAGGAATCTGAAGATGGTTTGATGGTCCTGTTTTGAAGTTGTTCCTTGTAATTATGTTGTTTCATAGTACTTTTTTTTGATTTAAGGAGATCATTTCTTTCAATGCCTTCCTTGCCCTAAATAGCTGAGTCTTGGTAGTTCCAACAGTAACCTTCAAAATCTCTGCTATTTCGCTATGTTTATATCCCTCAATTACATACATATTGAAAACAATTTTGCAAGCTTCAGGTAGTTCATTTATATAGTTATGGAGATCTTCAACGGCAATTTTTAGTTCAACCTCATTTTCAACTATAGTTTCAAAAATTTCAATTTTGTCGGTGAAAATGAGTTCATCCTTTTTACGTAAATAAGAAATACACTCAAACACCATTATTTTTCGGATCCAACCTTCAAAACTTCCTTTATTTGAATACTGATTTAGTTTTGTAAACACCTTAAAAAAACCACTCAACATGATTTCTTCAGATTGTCGTAAGTCTTTAATATAATAGGCGCATAAATTCAGCATTTTAGGCGCGTATTTATCAAACAACAGTTTTTGCGCCTTTCTTTTCTTAAGAAGCGACTGCTTGATTAAATGTGAATCGTTATTTATTTTAATGACTTTTGACATGCTTCTAAAAGGCCTTATATATATAAAGACGTAAAAATTACTAAAAAGGTTGACAAGGATTTTTTAGATAGCTCAATTTAGGGCATAAAAAAACATGAAACAAATAGCTTGCTTCATGATTTAATGTGAAACGGTTGAAATCTTAGCTCACTTTCTCTCCATTAACAACTGTATCTCCATCGGGCTCTATAAACGTAAGTTTTCCTTGGGGAGTGTCACTCATCAGGATCATCCCCTGACTTTCCACGCCTCTGAGTTTTCGAGGTGCCAGATTTACCAAAACCGTCACTTTTTGACCAATGATTTTTTTCGGGTCAAAACTTTCTGCAATACCACTCACTATGGTTCTTACATCGATGCCAACATCCACTGTTAGTTTTAAAAGTTTTTTTGTTTTTGGGATTTTTTCGGCTTGGAGGATGGTTCCTATTCTGATATCCAGCTTTGTGAAATCCTCAAAATTTATGGTTTCCTTTTGAGGTTCGAGTATCACTTCAGCGTTGCTTAATTTGGTGGCTTCCAACTTGTCGATCTGTTGTTGAATGTCGTTATCCTCGATCTTGGCAAAAAGCAATTCGGCCTTACCGATTTGATGCTTTGACAACAACAGATTTTTTTCTGGGTTGATTGAATTCCAGTTCAAGGGTTCAAGGTCTTCCATGTTTAGAATCCCTTTTAGTTTTTTACTTGTAAAGGGTAAAAAAGGTTCGCAAAGAACAGCAAGAGCAGCGGCGATTTGAAGGGCCACAAACATAATGGTGTCAACTCTTTCGGGATTCGTTTTGATCTGCTTCCAGGGTTCTTCATCTGCGAGATACTTGTTACCAAGCCTTGCCAGATTCATAAGTTCAGACAGAGCTTCTCTAAATCGATACCTTTTGATCGACTTTTCTATGATACCTGGATACTTAGATGTTAGTTCAAGAGTTTGTTGATCTGTCTCGGTAAATCCATGTGGGGAAGCAATGACTCCCTCATAATATTTGTTGGTTAGTACGACCACCCTGTTGATAAAATTGCCAAAGATGGCTACAAGTTCATTATTGTTCCTTGCCTGAAAATCTTTCCAGGTAAAGTCGTTGTCTTTTGTTTCAGGTGCGTTTGCTGTAAGCACATATCTTAAAACATCCTGTTTTTCTGGAAAATCCTCAAGGTATTCATGTAGCCAAACGGCCCAATTTCTTGAGGTTGAGATCTTGTTGCCCTCAAGGTTTAAAAATTCATTCGCCGGCACATTTTCGGGAAGAATATAACTCCCTTGTGCCTTCAACATGGCGGGAAAGATGATACAGTGAAAAACGATATTATCTTTGCCAATAAAATGAATGAGTTGCGTGTCTTTATCCTTCCAATAGGGCTCCCAGTTTTTTCCTGTTCTTTCTGCCCATTCTTTGGTTGATGATATATATCCAATGGGAGCGTCGAACCACACATATAAAACCTTTCCTTCAGCTCCTTTGACCGGAACTGGAATTCCCCAATCGAGATCTCTGGTTACAGCTCTTGGTTTTAGACCATCATCTATCCATGATTTTACCTGGCCAAGCACATTGGCTTTCCAATCATTTTTATGACCCTTTAAAATCCATTCACCCAACCAGTCTTGATATTCATTCAAAGGAAGATACCAGTGCCGCGTTTCCTTGAGTGAAGGTACATTTCCCGTAATGACAGATTTAGGATTGATCAGGTCTTTGGCATTGTGACTTGTTCCGCAATTTTCACACTGATCTCCGTAACTTTCTGCATAACCGCACTTCGGGCAAGTTCCAATGATAAATCTATCGGCTAGAAACTGTTTGGCCTCTTCATCATAAAGTTGTGCTGAAGTCTCTTCGATAAACTTTCCGTGATCGTAGAGGTCTTTAAAAAATTCAGAAGCGGTCTCATGATGAACCGGAGCGGACGTTCGGGAATAATTGTCAAAAGTGATTCCAAATTCCTTAAAAGATGTTTTGATGATTTTATGGTATTTATCCACTACCTGTTGTGGTGAAATGCCTTCGGCTTTAGCCTTAAGGGTAATGGGAACGCCATGTTCATCAGATCCGCAAACAAATGCTACATCCTTGCCATTAAGGCGAAGGTATCGGGCATATATGTCGGCGGGAACATATACGCCTGCCAAATGACCTATATGAACAGGTCCGTTTGTATAGGGTAATGCGGCAGTTATCGTATATCTCTTAGGATCTTGCATCTGTAAAAATTAAGACCACAAAAGTAAGAAAAAGGGAAAACATGTCATCCTTTATTTTCATTTATCAGGGCTTTGCTCAATACTTGAATGGGGATAGGCAAAAAATAGATTTTAAATTCTATTTTTATCAAAAAATTCAAGATGCTATCTATATTAAATCCAAAACTGTTTCCTCTTCTATTTCTTTTAATTTTTAGTTTTAATAGCCAGGCTCAGAATGATGAACAAAAGATCATCACAAGAGATCTTATAAGGCCATCTTATTTAAAAAAGGGAGACACGATCATTATTTTGTCACCTGCCGGAAAAGTTAGAGAGAGATCTGCAATTGACCCTGGGATAGAGTTGGCGAATCACTGGGGTTTGGTTGTTTTTTTTGGGAACCATTTACTTTCACAGAACAACAGTTTTGCAGGAACTGATAAAGAAAGACTGGAGGATTTGCAAAAGGCTTTAGACGATCCCAGTATCAAAGCCATTTGGGCCGCAAGAGGGGGTTACGGTTCGGTCCGTATTATTGATGATCTGGATTTTTCAAAGTTTATGCAGCATCCAAAATGGATCATTGGATATTCTGATATCACTGTTATGCACAACAAGCTACACGAATTGGGATATCAGTCAATTCACGCACAGATGCCCTTGACACTGGATCTGGAAGACCCTGTGCAAAAGGAATCCATTCGAACCCTCTATCAAACCCTGTTCGGAAAGAAATTACAATACAAACTGAGCTCGTCAAAATTCAATCGAACGGGTGAAAGCTCAGGACAATTAGTTGGGGGGAACCTGTCAATTGTTTACAGCATGCTGGCTTCTGACACTAATTTGAACATGAATAGAAAAATATTGTTTATTGAGGATGTTGGGGAGGCTTTATATCATATAGATCGTATGATGATCAGTTTAAAAAGAGCCGGCTATTTTAAGAATTGTTCGGGGATAATTGTTGGACAATTTAAGCTAAAACCGAATAAAGGCAACCCCTTTGGAAAATCTCTTGAAGAAATTGTCCTTGAAGCCGCAGAAGGAACAGATTTTCCAATTGTATTCGATTTTCCCGCGGGTCATGTGGATGATAACAGAACCTTATTATTAGGAAGTTATGTTGACATGAAGGTTAGCAATACGAAGGCTAGAATACGATTTAGATAAAGTATGGCTTCTCATAATGAACTCGGTATTCTTGGAGAAGAACTGGCATTGGATTATCTTGTCAAAAAGGGTTTTGTGATAAGAGAAAAGAACTGGCGGTTTCAAAAGGCCGAAGTAGATATCATTGCTCAAAAAGAAAGTGTTCTGGCTATAGTGGAGGTAAAGACCAGATCGACCAATTACTTTGGCGAACCTCAGGATTTTGTAAAAGCTCAAAAAATCAAATTACTGACGAAGGCCATAGATCATTATGTTGAGACGGAAGAACTTGATGTGGAGGTGCGTTTTGATGTGATAGGAATCATTAAAAATGACCTAAGGACCTCAATCATTCATTTGGAAGATGCGTTCTACCATTTCTAAAGACTTTTTATCTTCTTTTGATTGGTAACCTTAAGTTTATAAGCCACTCTATCTTGTTTCAAACATTGATTTCAACTCCTCAAAATCTCCGGGTTTGGCCAAAATCTTTTTGTCAACATCCAATACAAAATATGTAGGAATTGCGGTAACACCATAATCTTTCACTTTTTGGCTGGACCATTTGTCAAGATCAAGAATATTAATGAATTCAACATATGTGCTGGTCATGGCCTCCCAACTTTCCTTTTCATCCTCAAGACCAACTGCAACCACTTTTATATTCTCAATCCCGATGATAAACTTGTAAAATTCTGGAATTTCCATCCGGCAATGCGGACAATTTGAGCTAAAGAATAGAACAATATAGTAATCGGTTCCGGTTAGCGTATGAAGAGAATTATTCACACCCTCCTCATTCCAGCTGAAATCAGCTGCGGTAATCCCGATAGCGGTTTTAAGGGTACCCACAATTTTTTTATTTAATACATCACTTTGATTTTCAGCAGGTAAATTTTTGTAATAATTCTCATTGACAAAGTTGATCATTTCAACATTTTCATTCAAAAGAAATCCTTCTAACAAGTCTCCTTCAAAACTGCTTAACAATTCTATGTCTGTTCCGATCCATTGCAATGCTTTTTCAATAGCATTTTTTTGAAGTGCATTCTCTGAAACCTGATCTTCTGCCTGGTTCAAATAAAAGACATAATCATGCAGTCGGTCACTGACAAAAGTGGAGTGACTTAATTCTTCGTCTGAAAGGTCCATGTTGTCAAAAAAATGCTCTTTAATGGCCTCCATATAACTATCAGGCTCTTTATGAGGATTTTCAGCGTTATATTGGGTACTGGAAACTATAAAATGGTTAGCGAGCATTCCCTTGGATTCTTTTTCATACCTACTTTGAACCTTATTTAAATCGCCTAGAAATTTTTTATATTGCTTCACTAAGTTCAAATCTTGGCTTTCTTCGGTAGATTTAAAATACAATACCTGGATGGAGTCAATCTTTTGCTGATTAGACTTTATCTCATTATAATAGTTTTGATAAATATTATTTTCTTTTGACTGAGAAAAGGAAATTGAATTATCAGGATTATTCGGATCAAAAGAAAATTCCACTTCTTCTTTATTATAAATAAACTCTACGTATAAACTGTTTTCAATTTGATAATAGGCCCTGTATATTCCTGAGGGTTCACTGTCGTTGATTTCAAACTTAAACTGTCCTTCCACCACGTCAGCATTGTCAACATAAGTCTGGTCTCCATTTTCCATTTTATACAACAGAATCCATGAATAGTCATGATCAGGATCAATGGTTCCCTTTATGGAAAATTGGGCCTGAAGTGAAAAACAAAATATAAATGTGATAAAAAAAAGGATCTTCTTCATGTAATATTTTTGACAAAGGTACAATTTATCTCAAAATTTGATTTCATCTGTTTCGCCTGCGTAAGCCTAATGAATATTAGTGTCAATTATTTTGGAACAATTGCTTTGTCAAAAGCATTGCTGCCTTATTTTGTTAAAAAAAAGCGGACATATTGTTGCCATCACTAGCGTTGTAGTAAAAATAGGGACACCTTGGCGTTCTTCTTATTCGGCATCTAAACACGCATTACATGGTTTTTTGACAGTTTAAGAGCTGAATTTTTTGCAAAATGGGCGCTTAAATCCATTTATACAAAGAGACAGGAAGTTGTAATAGGTGGAGCCCTTGAAGTTTTCGCAGTTTACGTCAAAAGATTTTCCCCCTTGCTCCTTTAAAGAATGGTTAGAAAAGTTGATGTTACATAACCGATTTATCTGACTTTGAACCGTTGATTATTTTCTCCAAATCTTCTTGGGTCAGATTCGTTTTTAAGCCAATCAATACGAGTTTATCTCCAGAGGAAATTTCAAGTACTATTTCTTTTATTTTTTTGTTTCTCTTAAGTATAAAAAAACCAATTTTATCATCATTACTTTTTACTTTGACTGCTTTTTCAAATTTAGACCTATTGATGAATTTGTCGAATTTTTCAGTTTTATCTTCTGCATGTTCTGAAAACACAAGAATACGAATATGCTTGGCTTTTTTCAATAAGGGTTTGAGATCTTCAATATTATCACCCGGTAAGAAATTCGCTATCAATGAGCTGTTAAGGCCAAAGGAAAATTCTGAGTCATCCTCATGATCTTGATAAAAAGTATTAAAAGAAGAGTTTATGGCACAAGAAGAGAAAGTAACAATGATCAATAACAAAAATATTTTTTTCATGATAGGGATTTCTCTTATGACTAATCAATGATCTTTTTGTAACAAAAAATGTTCTAAAGTATAAAAAGACTCAGGGGTTCACTCCAAGTGAACCCCTGAGTCAGGAAAATTGTTAAAGCATTTCATTTGCTAAATTGGCCAATTCAGATCGTTCTCCTTTTTCCAGTTTGACGTGGGCAAAGAGCGCTTTTCCTTTTAACCTGTCGATCAAATAAGTGAGTCCGTTACTATGTTCATCCATATACGGGGTATCTATTTGATTAATATCTCCTGTAAAGATTACTTTTGTGCCTTCTCCGGCACGTGTAATGATGGTTTTAACCTCATGAGGTGTTAAGTTTTGGGCCTCATCGACAATAAAGATTGCATTGGTTAAACTACGCCCTCTAATAAAAGCAAGTGCTGTTATGGTTAGCAATCCGGATTCCTGCAATTCCTGTAACACACGACTTTTTTTCTCATTGGCCTTAAATTGATTCTTTATAAAAGTAAGGTTATCCCATAAAGGCTGCATATAAGGAGAGATCTTATCTTCAGCATCTCCAGGTAGAAATCCAATTTCTCTATTGCTCAACGGAATGATTGGTCTGGCAAGTATGATTTGATCATATTTGTTCTTTTGCTCCAGAGCAGAGGCCAGCGCAAGTAGTGTTTTACCAGTTCCTGCCACACCTTCAAGAGCTACTAGCTTGATTTCATCATTTAACAAGGCATTTAGCCCGAAGGTTTGTTCAGCATTACGGGGTTTGATACCAAAAACATATTTTTTATCGACTTTTTCAATGGCGTCGGTAACTCCATTGTATCTTGCAAGAACAGAATTTGTGCAATTATTAAGAATATAATACCCGTTGGTTATTTTTTCCTTACCCAAGATACCTTTTTCCTTTACCTGATTCTTCTGATAGATATTTTGAATAATACTTGCATCTATATCGTCAATGACGGGGAGACCTTCGGAGAATTTTTTAATGTTTTTCACTTTTCCAGTTTCGTAATCTTCAGAAACCATACCAATGGCCTTCGCCTTTATCCTTAAATTGATATCCTTTGTAACGAGAATAATCGTATGCTCTTTTTCTTCATTTTGCAATGAGATTGCAGCATTAATAATCTTGTGATCATTTTTAGTGCTCCCAAAAATCTCTTCTGCGTCCAGTCTATCCAAAGTGAGCTCATCCATGATCACTTTAATCTTACCCTTATCCTTACCAAGGCTAATCCAGGTATTTAGACCATTATTTCCTGAAAGCTTATCTAAAAAACGTATCACTTCCCTGGCTTCAAAATTCTTGGTTTCGTTCCCGATTTTGAATTGGTCCAACTCCTCCAGCACCGTAATCGGAATGGCAACATCATTCTCTTCAAAACTGGTGATGGAATTGTGATCAAATAGTAAAACAGAAGTGTCTAAGACGTAAATTTTCTTTGTCGTGCTTTTTTTCATAAGTCTTTTTTAGGCGAGACCATATCAATTAATCTTGAAATGGTTAATTTTTCATAGGCAGCTTTGCAATGGCTACTTCTAATTTTTTTAAAAAAGTACGAAAATTTAGGATTTAACAAAGAGTCAATCTTTAAAATATGAGTCGACTTATTAACAAGAAGTTAACTAAATATCAAGAAGTGTCTCTAAGGCCCTTTCAATACTGTCAATCCGAATAAAAGTGATTAGCAATCTGAGTCCTTTTTTAGTTTGTTTTTCTTTCATCACACAAGTTTTTCCATGCTGCTGAACATAAGAAAGCACTTTCGTAAAGAATGGACTTTGATAGAAGTCACTTTGCTGGTCAGCAAGAAAATAGCCCATCATTCTTTTCTGTTTTAGAATGACCCTTTCGAGACCAAGCGTTCGAGCCACCCATTTTAACCTTACAGAATTTAGAAGATCAACGGCTTCAATGGGAAGTTCTCCAAAGCGATCTACTAATTTCTTTTCAAAACTTTCTATCTCTTCTTCTGTTTCAAGATCACTGAGTTCCTTATAAAGGCTTAGCCTTTCAGAAATACTGCTGATATAGTCGTCTGGGAAAAGAATCTCAAAATCTGTATCAATCTGCACTTCCTTGACATATTCCTTGATTTGATCCTCATCCTGATGATAGAGTTCTTTGAATTCATTTTCCTTAAGTTCCTGAATGGCCTCATTAAGGATCTTTTGATAGGTTTCGAATCCTATATCATTGATAAAGCCACTTTGCTCGGCACCTAGTAAATCTCCTGCACCGCGTATTTCAAGATCTTTCATGGCAATATAGAAACCACTTCCTAATTCTGAATGCAGCTCAAGTGCCTGGATCCTTTTTCGTGCATCATCGGTCATCATATGATAAGGAGGAGTGATCAAATAGCAAAAAGCCTTTTTATTTGACCGTCCAACCCGGCCCCGCATTTGATGCAGGTCACTTAATCCAAAATTATTGGCATTATTAATAAAAATGGTATTAGCATTTGGTACATCCAGCCCACTTTCAACGATTGTTGTACTTACCAGAATATCAAATTCTCCGTTGATGAATTGAAGCATGAGATGTTCCAACTTTTTGCCTTCCATTTGGCCATGACCTATACCCACTTTAGCATCGGGAACCAGTCGCTGAATAAGACCGGCAACTTCCTTGATATTTTCAATTCTGTTATGAATAAAGAATACCTGTCCGCCTCTTAGAATTTCATAACGAGCAGCATCTCTGATCGTCTCCTCACTAAATCGAATCACATGGGTTTCTATTGGATGTCGGTTTGGGGGAGGTGTTTTGATCACCGAAAGATCTCTGGCCGCCATAAGAGAGAATTGTAATGTTCTTGGAATAGGTGTTGCTGTCAGGGTAAGTGTATCTATATTTTCCTTTATGGTTTTTAGTTTGTCTTTTACGGCGACGCCAAATTTTTGTTCTTCATCAATGATAAGCAAGCCAAGATCTTTGAACTTTACGCTTTTACTCACCAACTGATGCGTGCCTATTACGATATCTATGCCTCCGTCACTCAAGCCCTCCAAAACATCCTTTCGTTGCTTGGTTGTTCTGAACCTGTTTAAATAATCAGTCCTAAGAGGAAAATCCTTTAATCTTTCCCTAAAAGTTTTGGCGTGCTGAAAGGCCAAAATTGTAGTGGGTACAAGAATTGCTACTTGTTTGCCATTGTCAACAGCTTTAAATGCTGCCCTGATCGCAATCTCCGTTTTTCCAAATCCAACATCTCCACAAATCAACCTGTCCATCGGCTGATCTTTTTCCATATCTGCTTTTACGGCTTTAGTGGAACTTAGCTGATCAGGTGTATCCTCATAAATAAAACTTGCTTCCAGTTCATGCTGTAAATAACTGTCCTTTTGATAGGCATATCCTTTTTGCAATTTTCTTTTTGCGTATAATTCAATAAGGTTATAGGCAATATGCTTGACTCTGGCCTTGGTTTTTTGTTTCAGGTTTTTCCAAACATTGGAACCTAGTTTATGGATCTTTGGAGCCTTCCCTTCCTTACCGTTATATTTAGTTATTTTGTGCAGGGCATGAATACTGATGTAAAGCACATCTCTTTCGCCATAGACTAGTTTAATGGCTTCCTGCTTTTTACCTTCCACATCAATTTTATGCAAACCACCAAACCTACCAATTCCATGATCGATATGTGTCACATAGTCACCAATTTCAAGATTTGTCAATTCCTTTAACTGAATAGATTGTTTTTTGGCAAATCCGCTTTTTAATCTGAATTTGTGGTAACGCTCAAAGATTTGGTGATCAGTATAACAGGCAATTTTCAGGTCACGTTCAACAAAGCCTTGATACAAAGGGTTTGTGATGGTCTCATATACAACCTCTTTTTCCAGATCATCAAAGATGTCATGGAACCTCTTGGCCTGATTTTCATTATCACAAAAGAGATAATTGGTAATTCCATCTGCAGAATTTTCATTTAGAGTTTCAATAAGCAGATCGAATTGTTTGTTAAATGCAGGTTGTGGAATGGTATTGAAGTTTATGCTTCTTTTCGATTCTGTACCCGATCTATTTTCAATTAGAACACATGAGAAATCGAGTAATTGTTCCTGTATCAGGTTACCTGTACTAAATAATTCTTCCGGATTGCTATGTCTGATCTCGCCCTTAAGGTTTGCAAAGGCCTCTTTTGCTTTGTCAAATAACTTGTCAAGACGGGCATTGTTCAGCTCCGGATTTTTTATAAAGACGACTGTCTTAGAGGAGATGTATTTGAGAAAACTTTGCCGCTTCTCTTCGAGAAACTTGTTTTCAACATTGGGCATGATATCGATCTTGTTCAATCGGTTAATTGAAAGCTGAGTTTCCAAATCAAAGGTTCTGATGCTATCAATTTCGTCACCAAAAAATTCAATTCTGTAAGGTTGGTCGTTCGAAAAGGAATATACATCAATGATACCTCCTCTGATTGCAAAATCGCCAGGATCGATCACAAAGTCAACTCTGTTGAATTTGAATTCATGTAGCAAGTCATGCATAAAGTCCAGCGAAAGTGAATCGCCAACTGCCAGCTTAAGGGTATTTCTTTTTAATTCACTCTTTGTGATAACCTGCTCAAAAAGTGCATCAGCATAAGTTACAATAAGGGCAGGTTTTTTTTGAGAATTAATCCTGTTAAGTACTTCAGCCCTTAAAAGTATGTTGGCATTATCTGTATCTTCAATTTGATACGGTCTTCTATATGAACCAGGGTAGAATAGCACATCATCTCTTCTGCTTTCGTTTCCGGCATCCAATAATTGTTCAAGGTCATTTAAATAATAAGCTGCTTCTTCCTTGTCATTACAAATCATTAACAAGGGTTTTTGGCTATCCTGATACACGGATGAAATCACCATAGACAATGATGATCCTGCCAAATTGGTAATTTCAATTTGCTTGTCGTCACTTTTGACAGCGGTTACAATTTCCTTGACCTTGTCAAAATTTTTATAAAGATCAGCAATGACCTGCTTACTCAAGATGATGTATTTTCGGCAAAGATAGGTGTAATGGATCAGATAATTAAATGAATTTTCAACGAAAACTTACAATTTTTCGATCAAAATTTTGTATATTTAGAGGTAATCTTTAACAGTTATTTTATGGGTATTTCTGATCTATATCTAGGCATAGGGCATAGAAGAAACATCAGTCACTTTGCGAACATTGTTCGCATTGCAATATCTGATGATCAAATTTCACCCGAAGAAATAGCGTTTCTCACGAAAGTATCTAAAAAGTACAATATCACTGATGAAAATTTTAAGAAGATCTTGAAATTCCCTGAAAGTGTCCCCACCATTGCACATATCAACTGTATAGAACGGATTGAAAGATTGTATGATTTATTAATTATGATCAAGGCAGATCATCACATTCAAATTGAGGAGGTCTCCGTGTTGAGGAAAATAGCTACCGGCCTGGCCTTCCCACTGCATGAGGTAGATCGAATTGTAGATGAATCAATAACAATTGATACTGATTCAACAGATCAGGAGACTTTCACAAAAGCCATTCTCAAAGTAATGCACTTAAAATAATTATTTTTGAGATGCAATAACCCAATTTTGAGCCTCAATGAATCATTTGAATAGGCCTATTATGATTAGTATACCCTCATATCATGGGCTCATTACTGATCAATTACTCTTCTTTTTTATATGAGAATTTCAGCAATGGAGTTTTTCTTCATTTTAAGGCTCCCCACATCAAAAAATCAAGAATATTTAGACATATCTAAAATAATATTTATATTTGCCAAAAAAATTAACATGTATTCACAGGCAGAGGAGAATTATTTGAAGACTATTTATGCTCTTGAAAAGGATTTTTCAAATGAAGTCAGCACCAATCTTATCGCAAGTAAAATCAAGACCAAAGCATCTTCGGTAACTGATATGGTAAAAAAACTGGCCAATAAAGACCTTGTGGTGTATAAGAAGTATCAAGGCGTCTACCTAACTGAATTGGGGAGGTTGAGCGCTTTGAAGGTAATCAGGAAGCACAGGCTGTGGGAGTGTTTTTTGGTTCAAAAACTTCAATTTAATTGGGATGAGGTGCATGACATCGCTGAACAATTGGAACATGTGAAATCAGAACTCCTCATAAATAAGCTTGACGCCTTTTTAAGGTATCCTAAACTCGATCCTCATGGAGATCCTATTCCCGATGCTCACGGAAGGATCATTCTGAGTAAATCAATGAGCATATCAGATATGAAGATTGGTTCTGCCGGAACTTTTGTTGGTGTAAAAGATTCATCAGCAACTTTTCTGAAATATCTTAACAAGAAAAACCTGGCTTTGGGTGATAAGATCAGGGTGATCGACATAGAACCTTTTGATAATTCGTATCATATAGAAACAAAAACACATAGGTTGGTAATTACTAGTAATATAGCCGACAACCTTTGTTTAAAAAATGTCAAATGATGACCTATAACCCGCTAACGGCTCTCTTAATTTTTATAGGATTTTCAGTATTGATCTGGGCTTTTTTTCGACCGGTCAAAGGATGGTACTGGTTGCTAAAAATCAATTGGCAGTCAAACGAAAAGACAGTAATGGAAGACATTCTCAAGCAGTTATACCGCCTGGAGAGTTATGGAGCCGAAATTGACATCACTGTACTTACCAATTCACTTAAGATAAAAGACAGCCATGTGATACAAGCCATTCATAAAATGTCGGTCAATGAGTTGGTTAAGGTTGAAGGTGATTTGCTTCGGTTGACAAAAGAAGGAAGACAGTATGCCCTAAAAATAATTAGGGTGCATAGGTTATGGGAAAAGTACCTGGCCGAAAAGACTGGCTTTGATAAAACTGAATGGCATGACAGGGCTGAAGAAATGGAACATGTTTTGAGTCATGAAGAAACAGATATATTGGCTGATCAATTAGGAAATCCGATGTATGATCCGCATGGAGATCCAATTCCGAACACCCTTGGAATACTGAAGGAAATTGAAGGGGAACCCTTGTCATCCATGTCGGTAAATAGCCTAGGTAGAATCGTTCATATTGAAGATGAACCAGACGTTATTTACAGACAGATTCTTGCCGAAAATATTCATATTGGCTCGATCATCAGATTAGAGGAAAGAAATAACGAACGTATCGTTTTTTATGCGGAAGGAGAAGAATTCGTTCTGGCTCCTATTGTTGCCGCTAATATAACTGTTGCCGAACTGAAAAAGGATGTTGTTAAAGATGAGGGCACAGTTAGATTGTCCAGTTTACTGGAAGGTGAATCGGCAAAGATCGTGGGGATGTCTAAGGAGTGCCGTGGAGAAAATAGAAGGAGATTACTGGATCTTGGATTTGTTAAAGGAACGGAAATCAAAATAGATCTTAACAGTCCCATGAAAAATCCCGTAGCCTATGCGGTTAAAGGAACCAGTATTGCACTGAGAAATGATCAGGCCTCAAAAATTCTTATTAATAAATTATAGTTATGTCTAAAAAAACAGATCTCGCATGTGACTCATGTGCCCATTATAATTCAGAAGGACTTAAGAAACTTGGAGTTGACACAAGTAATTTTGATTATGTTGTCGCTATTGCCGGAAATCCTAATACTGGGAAAAGCACGGTATTTAACGCTTTGACAGGACTAAGACAGCACACCGGGAATTGGCCGGGAAAAACTGTCGCCAGAGCAGAAGGAGCCTTTTTCTATGCCGACAAAAAATTTAAATTAGTGGATCTCCCGGGTACTTATTCGCTCTTGTCAACTTCGCAGGATGAAGAAGTGGCGCGAAATTTTATTCTATTTGGGAAACCTGATGTGACCATAATAGTTGCTGACGCCTGTCGTCTAGAGCGCAACCTGAATCTAGTATTGCAGATTCTGGAAATTACAGACAAAGCTGTTTTATGTCTTAATTTGATGGATGAGGCAGAAAGAAATGAGATTGAAATTGATACAAGAATGTTGTCCCGTGAATTGGGAATTCCGGTTGTTGCCACCAGTGCAAGATATCAACGGGGTATTCCTGATCTTATTCAAACGGTTGATGAAATTGCTTCTGGTAAGCTTGTGTGTAAGCCCAGAAGAATTAAGAATGTACCGAATAAAATACTAAAGGCGGTTACTAAATTGAGTGCAGAAATCGAATCGGAGTTTCCAAATATTCCCAACAGCCGTTGGATAGCCTTACGTTTGCTCGAAGGTGATAACCGGATCATTGAGGCTTTAAAAACAGGAGAATTAGTTTAATATGGAAAAAGGAGCTGCTAATAGAATTTTAAATTTAACGAATGAGCTGAGGTGGAAGATTGGTGAAGATTTTCACGACCTTCTCGCTGAAGGAATCTATGCAGATGCATCTGATATTGCTGAAAGTTCTGTCAGTAAGACTTCAGAAAAAAACAAGTTTAGGATCGATCGGAAGATTGATGAGATCGTCACAAGCAGAATCTGGGGATTTCCCATCATGCTATTGCTGCTGGGCCTTGTTCTTTGGCTGACCATTGAAGGAGCAAATTATCCTTCTGCCATGCTTGCGAATATTTTACTGGACGATTTCCATCCCTTCCTTAAAAATTTATCTGCCGCCATAGGGATACCCTGGTGGCTTGATGGATTTTTGCTTGATGGGGTATACTTGGCGGTAGCCTGGGTGATCGCAGTGATGCTTCCTCCAATGGCTATTTTCTTTCCCTTGTTTACTTTGTTGGAAGATTTTGGATATTTGCCCAGAGTTGCGTTCAATATGGACAACCTCTTTAGAAAATCAGGAGCCCATGGTAAACAAGCCCTTACCATGAGTATGGGATTCGGTTGTAATGCTGCAGGTGTTGTTGCCACGCGTATAATTGATAGTCCAAGAGAGCGATTAATCGCTATCATCACTAATAACTTCTCACTGTGTAATGGCCGCTGGCCAACCCAGATCTTGATCGCGACAATTTTTGTTGGAGCACTGGTTCCAAAATCTTTTTCAAGTCTTGCCTCTTTGTTGGCGGTGGTTGGAATTGCTGTACTTGGAATCGCCTTTATGTTCCTGGTTTCCTGGGGGCTATCGAGAACAGTGCTCAAGGGAGAAGTTTCTACTTTTAATTTAGAATTGCCTCCATACCGACCTCCAAGGTTTTGGAAGACCATTTATACCTCCTTGATTGACAGAACAATGATTGTTCTTTGGAGGGCGATTGTTTTTGCCGCTCCTGCCGGAGCATTGATCTGGCTCATCTCCAATATTCATATTGGTGATTTAAGTTTGGCGGGATGGACGGTTCAAAGTTTGGATGGATTTGGATTTTTGCTAGGACTAAATGGAGTCATACTATTGGCTTATATAGTTGCTATTCCGGCCAATGAGATTGTCATTCCAACTATTTTGATGCTAACAGTTTTGGTTACTGGTATGACAGGAGGAGAAGGAGCAGGAGTAATGTTTGAATTGGATTCGATTTCTGACACAGGGGAGATTCTAAGAGCTGGTGGATGGACCTTATTAACAGCTGTTAATCTAATGCTGTTCAGCTTATTACACAATCCATGTAGTACCACGATCTATACAATATACAAGGAAACCAAAAGCGCAAAATGGACAATTGTCGCCTCCGTTTTACCAGTGGTCATGGGTTTTATAATCACTTTTTTAGTAGCTCAAATCTGGAGGATACTCGCTGAATAAATAAACAAACGGAGACTGATTTACAAATTGAAAGCGGCATGCTGCTCAAATATGCAGAAGAAGATGAAATTTCTTTACGTGAAATTGCTGTTCCGAGCACTTTATTCCGATATGGAATTACAAAAGGAATAGAAATAAGAGTGGTGAATCAATATGTGAATATAAAGGATGAAAAAACTTTAGAGGAAATTTCGGGAATTACAGATCTTGAATTAGGGCAAAAATTCAGTTGTTTAAAAAGGAAAACAGAAATATAGAAATTGCATTATTGTCTCATGTAATACTACCTATTGGCACTAAGGAAGTATCTTTTGAGAAGGTGGGAACCATAAATAAATTATGCTTTTCTCATCAATTAAGTGATAAGGTAGGTTTGGGATATAATGTTGGGTTTAATTATTTTGGATATGATGATGGTTTTCTAACATATTCTGTGGCACTAGGTCTTGAAATTACGAGGAAGGCAGGAATATATATTGAACCCTATGGTAATATTGGCCTTTTTGATGAACCTCTTGCTAATATTGACTCTGGAATTACGTATTTGTTGAAAGATAATTTTCAGCTTGATTTTTCATTTGGAACGGGCCTTAATTATACCATGAATTATATTTCGGCGGGATTTAGTTGGAACATTGCTCCTAAAGCCAATTGATATAAACAGGTCATAACTTTAGCAAAAGCAGCTAGAATTTTTAAAGTAAACCGGTCTTGTTTAAGGCCATTTTCATTACTTTTATTCAAAAATATACTTGTTGAACAACGCTTCTACATTTCAGGTCTATAATGCTTCTGCTGGCAGTGGGAAAACCTTTACACTGGTTAAGGAATATTTAAAGATTATTTTAAAGAATCCTGATCAAAGATTGTATCAGCAGATACTTGCCATAACATTTACAAATAAGGCCGCGACTGAAATGAAGGACCGGATACTTGAGAATTTGCTAAGATTTTCTATCATGAATAAAGAAGACGAGCAAAATGATATGTTGCTTGTGCTGCTTTCTGAAACAGGACTTGACCGTAGTAAGTTACAACTCAGATCAAAGGAAAGGCTGCAGGATATTCTGAAAAATTACGCGTCTTTTCATATTAAAACCATTGATAGTTTTACCAACAAACTGATCAAGTCTTTTGCTTTTGATCTTGGGCTAACTTCTGATTTTGAGGTAGAGCTTGATACTGATTCTATTTTAAAGGAGGCCGTTGATGCAGTTTTGTCGCGAATCGGGGTTGATATGGAGTTGACAAAACTTTTGGTGTCATTTTCAAAAGAGAAGACACTTGAAGACAAGTCTTGGGATGTAAGCAGGGATCTTTTTGATATTTCAAAACTTATTTTGAATGAAAATCATGCTCAAGAACTTCATAAGCTGGCTGAAAATAATCTGTCATCTTTTTCCGGCCTCTCAGGCAAATTGAGAAAGGAACAAAGGGTATACAAAAAGTCTCTTGAGGATATCGCAGTTAAGGCGTTGAATTTGATAGGAGATAAGGGCATTGATCATTCAGACTTTCAAAGATCACAGTTTCCTAAATTTTTTCTTAAGATGATGCAACAGCCTGAATATCTTGATTTTAATAAAGAGAGCAGTTTGGCAAGGAATATTGCACAAAGAAACTTCTATGGCAAAAACAAGCCGGTAAGTATTAGCTCAGCGATAGAGAGTATTGCCGATGAATTGATAGATCTTTACAGAAATGCCTGTCAGATTTTCGAAAAATTTAAATTGAATGAACTCATATTGAAAAACCTTGTTCCACTAGCGGTGATCAACACGATTCATCAAGCCCTGGAAGAGATCAAAACAAACAATAATATCAGATTAAATGCTGAGTTCAATCAAATGATTAGTGAGCACCTTGTCAATGAGCCCGCAGCGTTTATTTATGAAAAATTAGGAGAACGATTCAAATATTTTTTTATTGATGAAATGCAAGATACCTCGGTCTTACAGTGGCAAAATTTGATTCCTTTAATCGATAATGCCCTGAGTTCTGAAGGGGCCGGATTAATGTTGGTGGGTGATGCAAAACAGGCAATTTATCGTTGGAGAGGTGGTAAAGCGGAGCAGTTTATCGATTTATCTTCAGATCAGAACGACTATCGTGCCAACCCCTTTCAAACCTTAAAAATTGCGAAAAATCTTGATACAAATTACCGTAGCCTCAGTGAAATAATAGGGTTCAATAATCGTTTTTTTACACGTATATCACAGCACTTTGGCAACGAAACTTACAGAGATTTGTACAGCTTGGGAAATACTCAAAAGACAAACTCGAAAAAGGGTGGTTATGTTAGTCTTCAATTCATGGAAGGATTGAAAAATGCCGAATTGAGAGATGAAGTTTATCCTCAATTGGTGCATGAAACTATTGTTGAACTATTAGAACAATTTAATCCTAATGAAATTTGCATATTGGTTAGGAAGAAGAAGGAAGGTGTTGCTATTGCCAGGTATCTCACAGATCATGGAATGGATATTGTAAGTTCTGAGACTTTACTGATAAAGAACAATATAAAGGTCAATTTTATCATTGGTTTATTACAAATGCTTGCTGATGACAATAATGATGACGCGAAATTTACCGTATTAAATTTTCTGTACGACCATTTGGGAATTACGTCAGAAAGGCATGATTTTTTGGCAAATTTGATACAAAGGAGATCAGATGAAATATTTAAGGAGCTCGAACGGTACCAGGTTTTTTACAATGCCCGTAGATTCAATGAGTATTCGATTTTTGAAGGGGTGGAAGATATAATCAGAAGTTTTCGATTAACGACTGTTTCAGATGCTTTTATACAATTCTTTATGGATTTTGTATTCGACTATACGCAGAGGAAGTCTCAGAAAAGTATTTCTTTTATAGCTTACTGGGAGGAGAAAAAGGAGAAATTGAACATTGTTAGCTCAGACGACTTGCAAGCCGTTCGAATTATGACTATTCACAAGTCAAAGGGACTTGAATTTCCAGTTGTGATTTTTCCATATAACCTTGATCTCTATTATGAAAGAGATCCTAAAGCGTGGTATTCAGATTTGAAAGAGGAGCACTTTAATGATTTTGATAGTATTTTGGTCGATGCTTCCTCAGGTATCAAAAAGACTGGCGAACATGGAACAAGTATTTTTGAAGAGCAGCGGAAGGAAAAGGAACTGGACAGCTTTAATCTTTTATATGTTTGTTTGACCAGAGCCGTTGAACAGCTATATGTTATTTCGGAGCTAAAAAAATCGAATGATATAATCGGCACAAGTACACAGTTGTTTGTAGATTTTCTGACACATGAGGGACGTTGGGAAGAAAACCTTTTAGCGTATGAGTTTGGTGATAAAAAAAGGAATGTGACAAAGAAGACCTTGACAGGACTGGCTGAAATTCAGCAGGAATTTGTAAGTAGTTCATGGAGCGATCATCAGATTCATATTGTGGCCAACTCAGAATTACTATGGGATACAGAACGGGCTGAAGCTATTGGATACGGAAATCTGATACATGAAATGATGGAGAGAATTGAACAGGAGAATGATGTAGAACAAGTACTTGAACAATTTGTCAATAAAGGAATATTGCGAAAAGAAGAATTACACAACATTCGTAATCTGGTTTTGAGTATTGTTCAACACCCCATACTCAGGCCATATTTTGAGCCTGGTCTCATGATCATTAACGAAAGAGAGATCCTGACTGAATCGGGGCAGGTAATTATTCCGGACAGGCTGATAATAGAACAACAAAATGTAACAGTGATTGATTATAAAACGGGCAAACCTAATAAAAGTCACCAGCTTCAAATCGATAATTATGCCGTAGTTTTACAAAAATTGAATTACAAGGTGCTTGACAAAATTCTGGTCTATATAGATGAGAACATTACAATTATGAAAAGTTAAATACAGATATGAATACGATAGATATTATTATTGGGATTATCCTGATTTTTGGTACGGTCAATGGGTTTAGAAAGGGTTTATTTGTAGAGGTCACTACGCTGGTTGGACTGGTTCTAGGAGTTTTCGGAGCTATTCATTTTTCCTATTTTTTGGGAGATTTCCTCAAAGATAGTGTGAGTTGGGACGAATCTATGATTCAGGTTGTTTCCTTTGCCGGTACATTCCTGATCATATTGATAGCCTTAGTTTTATTGGGTAAAGCCATGACCAAAGTTGCTGAGACCATAGCTCTTGGGTTTTTTAATAAAATGGTTGGAGCCATTTTCGGGTTTTTAAAGTACGCCTTGATCTTAAGTATTGTATTGATCGTTTATAACGAAATCAACACGTCACTTCGATTTGTTGAAAAAGAAAAGGTCAAAAAATCGGTTTTATATGAACCCGTTAAGAATTTTGCTCCGGCCATATTTCCGAATTTGGTGAAAGTAGTTAAATAGAATAATCTTGATCGGGTAGATTATAAGATGATAAAATATCTTCAAATGGCTCGGTTATTGAATGGAAATTATCGTTATTTTTGCCTTGCTAAACCTTAATTATGTCCACAGTGAAAAAGGAGTACAAGAGAATTACAACCAAAACATTGGTTGAGATGAAAAAGCAAGGTGAAAAAATAGCCATGCTGACGGCCTATGACTATACCATGGCAAAGATTGTTGATCATGCAGGAATAGATATTATTTTGGTAGGTGACTCTGCGTCAAATGTTATGGCCGGTCATGAAACGACCTTGCCCATAACCCTAGATCAGATGATTTATCATGCTTCTTCAGTAGTGCGGGCAATTGAAAGGGCTCTGGTGGTGGTAGACCTTCCTTTTGGTACTTATCAGGGAAACTCCAGACAGGCATTGGATTCTGCGATCAGGATCATGAAAGAATCAGGAGGACACTCGGTTAAACTTGAAGGTGGAGCTGAAATTTCAGAATCCATCTTACGAATTCTATCGGCTGGAATTCCGGTTATGGGACACTTGGGTTTAACGCCTCAATCAATCTATAAATTTGGTACCTATTCGGTTAGAGCCAGGAAAGAAGAAGAGGCTGATAAACTAAAAAAAGATGCCAAACTACTTGAGGAATTGGGATGTTTTGCAATAGTTCTTGAAAAAGTGCCTGCAAAGTTGGCCAAGGAGGTAGCAGAAAGTGTTAGTATTCCGGTGATTGGAATTGGAGCAGGAGACGGTGTTGATGGTCAGGTTTTAGTTACACATGACATGCTGGGAATGACCCATGAATTTAGTCCAAGATTTCTTAGAAGGTATCTTGATCTTTACACTGAAATGGGGAATGCTTTCAAAAGCTATATTTCGGATGTTAAATCTCGTGATTTTCCAAATAAGGAAGAACAGTATTAATGTACAACTCTCGCCATATTGGCGAGTTTTTTTATTTTAACTTTTAACCAAATTTTAACAAGAAAAAACTCAGCTAACCCTTAGATTTGTTGCCCTTGTTGTCTAAAAATGAATAGAAATTTAAAAAGATAAATGGATACACAAAACACGAATGTTGATATCAGATTGATCAACGAAAAAATAGAGAGAGAAAGTGCATTTGTCGACCTGCTGCAACTTGAAATGAACAAGGTTATTGTAGGGCAAAAACACATGCTTGAAAGATTGCTTATTGGATTGCTTGGAGATGGTCATATTTTATTGGAAGGAGTTCCTGGATTGGCTAAAACGCTAGCAATTAATACGTTGGCCAGAGCTGTAAAAGGATCTTTTAGCAGAATTCAATTTACACCAGATCTACTACCTGCAGATGTTATTGGTACCAT
Organism: uncultured Flavobacteriaceae bacterium; assembly: GCA_964595535.1. Lineage (GTDB taxonomy): Bacteria > Bacteroidota > Bacteroidia > Flavobacteriales > Flavobacteriaceae > Lutimonas. Next base: position 39,612 of record CAZQRD010000004.1, read on the forward strand.
GATCTTTAATATGAAGGAGAATGATTTCTCTATTAAAAAGGGTCCCATATTTGCCAATTTTGTCTTGGCGGATGAGATCAACAGGGCGCCTGCTAAAGTTCAATCAGCTTTGCTTGAAGCTATGCAGGAGCATCAGGTAACCATAGGGGATACTACTTTCAAATTGCAGGAACCGTTTTTGGTACTCGCCACTCAGAACCCTATTGAGCAGGAAGGAACTTATCCCTTACCGGAAGCACAGGTTGATAGATTTATGCTGAAAACAGTGATCGATTACCCCAAAATGGCTGATGAGCAAATAATTATGAGACAAAATCTTGCAGGAGGATTTGATAAAGTGAACCCTGCAGTATCTATAGAACAAATTATCCGGGCAAGAGCATCTGTAAAGGAAGTTTATATGGATGAAAAGATTGAAAAATACATACTGAGCATTATTTTTGCTACCCGATATCCGGAAGAGTATCGTTTAGCTGACCTCAAGCCACTAATTAGCTTTGGAGCTTCTCCTAGGGGTAGTATCAATTTGGCGATGGCGGCAAAATGTTATGCTTTTATTAAGAGAAGAGGATATGTAATTCCGGAGGACGTTCGTGCAGTAGTGCATGACGTACTTCGCCACAGGATCGGAATAACTTACGAAGCCGAGGCCGAGAATATTACTTCTGTTGACATCATTAACAAGATCGTTAACGAGGTTGAGGTGCCTTAATCACTTTATTGATCAGCAACTATACCGCTCTTGATGGATATCATCAGAAAGGAATGAAGGGTTGAGAATTTTAATTAGAATACTGGTAAGTGGATACTAAAGAATTACTTAAAAAAGTAAGAAAGATAGAGATTAAGACAAGGAGATTGTCTGATCATATTTTTTCAGGAGAATATCACAGTTCCTTTAAGGGACGTGGTATGACCTTTTCTGAAGTAAGGCAGTATCAGTTTGGTGATGACATAAGATCAATTGATTGGAATGTTACTGCCCGATATCATGAACCTTATATCAAGGTATTTGAAGAGGAACGGGAACTGACCATGATGCTGGTCGTTGACATCAGCGGATCTGAATCGTTTGGAACTACGCAGCAATTCAAAAGAGATATCTTGACAGAAATAAGTGCGACACTTGCATTTTCAGCTATCCAGAACAATGATAAAGTAGGATTATTACTATTCTCCAATGAGATAGAACTATTTATTCCTCCGAAAAAAGGCAAGACTCATGTCTTGAGAATCATCAGGGAGTTGATCGAATTCAAACCTAAAAGTAAAAAAACTGACCTCAGCCATGCCTTACGTTACTTTTCTAATGTGATGAAGAAAAAGGCAATTGTGTTTATTTTGTCTGATTTTATTGATACCGGATATGACAATGCTTTAAAGATTGTAGGCAAGAAACATGATGTAACGGGTATTCGTGTATATGATAAACTTGAGACAGAATTACCAAAATTGGGAATGGTACCAATGAGAGATGCTGAAAGTGGAGAGATTGTGCTTGTAAATACAAACTCCAAATCGGTAAGAGGAAATTATCGCGCACATTATCTTAAAACCGTTGATTACTTCGAAGATTCCTTTAAAAAAAGCGGGTCGGGCGTAATCAATAACAGGATTGATGAAAGTTACGTTAAAAAGTTATTGGGATATTTTAAAAGAAGAGCTTAACAGGTATTAAAAAAAATTGACCTGAAAAATGAAAATTCTAGAATGAGATATTTAGTGTATCTGACATATAAAATCGAGGAATCGTTTAAAGATTCAAAGAACTTTCGCTCTGCGGTATTTTTTAGAAAGTGCTTCGTGGTTTTGTTTTTTCTACTGAGTTTTTCAAGTTATGCTCAGGTGTCGAGTAAAATAGATACTACCCAGATCAGGATAGGAGAACAGATCAATTATGAGATCATCGTTGATGAGACCAAAGATGTGCGGTTTCCAAAGTTCGAATCAGATAGTTTGAATAGAATTGGGGTTGTGACTTCTCATAAGATTGATTCTTTAAAGAATCAATTGATCAAAAAGTATACACTCACAAGTTTTGACAGTGGTCGTTATGTATTGCCCGGTCAGGAAATTTTTATAAAGGATAAGCGCTTTTTAACTGATCAGGTGATTATTGATGTGTCTACTGTTGCAGTTGACACCATAAAGCAGCCAATGTACCACATTAAGGAGATTAAGACTGAGCCTTATTTGTTTAGTGATTACCTTAACTATTTCTGGGGGCTGATTGCACTTTTGATTGTTATAGGATTGATTCTGTACTTTGTTTTAAGGGATAAACCGACTGAAGAGGAACTTTTTTCAAGAATTCCGCCTTTTGATGCAGCTAAAATTAGGTTGAAAGAATTGGATGAGAAGGGCCTCATTTCACAAAACAAAGTCAAACTGTATTATGTTGAACTAACAGATATTGTAAGGACCTTTATTGAACGTGAATTAAATATTCCCGCTTTAGAATCGACAACAGATGAGTTATTGGAAACCATAACTGATTTCAACAGTAGCAGCAATTTGAATATTCCGAAAAATACGCTGGTAAAATTGCAAAAATTGTTAAAGGAAGCTGATTTGGTGAAGTTTGCCAAATCAAAGCCGCTTCAAAATGAAATTGCAATTCACAGGGAAGATGCAGAAGGAATTATAGACATCCTGCATCCCGTTAATGTAGAACCAAAAGAAGTAGATGATGATGGGCAGTAATTTGGAATTTACAAACCCAGAATATCTGTGGTTTTTAGTATTGATTCCGGTAATGGTTCTTTGGTACTTTTTTGTACGAAAGAAAGACAGCGCAGTTTTACATATGCCAAGTATTGCCAGTTTTGAACATAATAATATATGGGCCAAATTAAAACCCTTATTGTATCTGTTGAGACTTTTGGCAATTTCATTCCTTATTGTTGCATTGGCGCGTCCACGTAACGTTGAGGTAAGTAAAAGAACCAAAACGACTCGAGGAATAGATATAGTAATGGCGATAGATGTTTCTGCCAGTATGCTTGCAAAAGACTTAAAACCAAACAGACTTGAAGCATTGAAGGCAGTAGCAAGTAAATTTGTTCAGAAAAGGCCCAATGACAGAATAGGAATTGTTGTGTACGCAGGAGAGAGTTTTACACAAACTCCCATCACCAGCGATAAGGCGATCATACAGAATACCATCAGGAAAATAAGATGGGGTCAGATTGAGGATGGTACAGCCATTGGTATGGGGCTTGGTTCTGCTGTGAACAGATTAAAAGACAGCAAGGCAAAAAGTAAAGTAATTATCCTTTTGACTGATGGGGTTAACAATACAGGGTTCGTCGATCCAAAAACAGCAACCGAATTGGCGAAACAGTTAAGCATCAAAGTGTATACCATAGGTTTAGGGACGAATGGAACAGCGCTATTTCCTGTAGCCAAAGATTTAAATGGCAAACTTATTTTTAGAAACGCTCCTGTTGAAATTGATGAGGATCTGTTAAAGTATATAGCCTCTGAAACAGAGGGGAAATATTTCAGAGCGACTGGAAATAAAAAGTTGGAAGCCATTTATGACGAAATAAATAAGCTTGAAAAAACTGAAATCGAAGAATTTAAATATTATAATTATCAGGAAAAATTTAGACCGTTATTGATGTTTGCAGGATTTTTAATTTTACTGGAGATGTTGTTGAGATTTACGGTTTATAGAAGTTTTATCTAGGTTAACGCATATGTATCAAATAGAGGAACCAAAATATTTTTACTTGTTTATCGCTGTTGCGATCCTATTGCTGTTTTATTTTTTCACTTGGTTTTGGAAAAAGAAGAAGCAAAAGGAATTTGCCAATAGTTCCTTAATGAATGAATTAAGTCCGCAAAAATCTGTTTTTAAACCGGTTTTAAAAATGATCTTTGTGCTATTGAGTTTATCATTTTTGATCATTGCCATGGTCAACCCAAAGATGGGAACTCAACTTAAAACAGTGAAAAGACAGGGTGTTGATATTGTTTTCGCGCTTGACGTGTCAAAAAGTATGTTAGCCGAAGACATTGCTCCAAACAGATTGGAAAAATCCAAACAGATCATATCTAAGATCATTGATAAATTGGGTAGTGACAGGGTTGGAATTATTATATATGCAGGTAATGCCTATCCTTTACTTCCCATCACAACAGATCATGGCGCTGCGAAGATGTTTTTACAAAATGCCGGTCCTGACATGGTGTCCTCGCAGGGAACTTCAATTAACGAGGCTTTGGAATTGTCTAAAACCTTTTTTGACGATGATACGCAAACCAATCGATTTCTTTTTGTGATATCGGATGGTGAAGATCACGAAGAGAATTCAGGAAAAATTGCGAAAGAAATAGTTGATATAGGAATTAGAACTTATACGATCGGTATAGGAACGAATAAAGGGGCCCCAATACCTGTCAATATCAATGGAAAGTTTCAGGGTTACAAGAAAGATAACAAAGACGAAGTTGTGATCACAAAACTGAATGTTGAGACACTTAAGGATATTGCACAAAATGGAGAAGGAAAGTATATCTATGGTAACAAAACCTCAAAGACCATTGAATACGTTGAAGAACTTTTGTTAAAGGCTGATAAAAAAGAGTTTGAATCTAAACAGTTTTCCGATTATAAGGATCAGTTCCAATGGTTTATTGGCTTTGGTCTTTTATTCTTGGTTTTAGACGCATTCTTGTTGAATAAGAAAACCAAATGGGTACAAAAATTGAATTTGTTTAATGAAAGGTAAAATGAAAAATATCATCTTTATTTGGATGCTTTTACCCATGGTGCTTTTTGCCCAGGATAAAGAGAAGAAAAAGCAGGAGCCTGTTAAAATAAAACTGGCTGAAAAGCAGATCCTTAGAAAGGGAAATGATTTGTTTAAACAAAAGCGATATGTTGACGCTGAAGTGAAGTATAAAAAGGCCCTAAAGGAAAATTCTCGTTATGAGACAGCAGGTTATAATCTCGGTAATGCAGTATATGAACAGAATAGATTCGAAGAAGCGCTGCCTCAATATGAATTAGTTGCCAAGAGCGCAAGTGATAAGGATACCAGAGAGAAATCATTTCACAACATTGGTAATGTGATGATGAAGCAGAAGCAGTATGATAAAGCTATTGCCGCGTACAAGAATTCTATGCTGTTGAATCCTAATGACGAGCAAACAAGATATAATTTGGCCCTTGCTCAGAAATTGCTGAAAGATCAGCAGAACGAAGAGAATAAAGATCAAAACAAAGATCAGAACAAAGACGAGAATAAAGACGAGAATCAGGATCAGAATAGTGAGAACAAAGATCAGAAGAAAGATCAGGGTGAAGATGAGAAGAAAGATCAAGACAAAAATGAAGGAGACAATAAGAATGATGAAAGTGATGATAATGAAAAGAATGATCAGCCAAACGAAGGTGATAAAAAGGAACAGCAAAAGCAGCCTGAGCCAAATCAATTGAGTCAACAACAGATTGAACAATTACTGGAAGCCATGAATAATGAAGAGAACAAAACACAACAAAAAGTAAATGCCAAAAAGGCTAAAGGGAAAAAAGTAAACCAGGAAAAAGACTGGTAAATAAAAGTTACTTTTTATCGTTATGAGGAACCGAGAATGCAAGCTTAAAAAATGAAAGGGAAGTATTTATCCATATTGATACTACTGATAACAGCGCAAAACGTCATCGCACAGGTAACGTTTAAAACGACTGTGAGCAAATCTGAACTAGGGCTTAATGAAAGATTGAGAATCGAATTCTCCATTGACCGTCAGGGGGGAGATGATTTTACACCACCGGATTTTAAGAATTTCAAAGTACTTGCCGGACCGAGTCAATCGAGTAGTTTTTCATCCATCAATGGAAAAACTTCCTATAAATTAACCTATACTTATATCCTGCAACCTACCGCCAAGGGGAACTTTACCATACCATCTGCTACTGTCACTTATGACAATCAAGTGATCAAATCCAACACCGTTCGGATACGCGTTTCTGACGCCATTGAAATCCCAGAGGATCCGAGCGATCCAAGGTATCTTGCCCAGCAAAATGTACACTTGGTAGCAGAGGTTTCTGATATGACTCCATACGTGGGTGAAAGCATTACTGTTGTTTTTAAATTGTATGTGGATATCAATGAGGTAAACGTTCAGAACACAAGAGAAGCTTCCTCTCCATCGTTTAATGGTTTCTGGAACCAGAATATTGAAGTCAAAAAATGGGTTGCAAAGAATGGTACTTATGGAGGCAAACCGCATCGTTATGTTGTGGTTAGAAAGACAGTTTTAATTCCTCATAAATCTGGAAATCTCGAAATAGAGCCCTTGGAAATGGAAATAACAGCAGGTGTTCCAATCGGAAGAAGAGATTTTTTTGGAAATATGTTGATGAATGATGTAAGCTTTACCTTGACTTCCGGAAAAAGGAATATCAGGGTCAAGGAGTTGCCATCAGAAAACAAACCGTTTAACTTTACAGGGGCCGTTGGTGATTACATATTCAAAGTGACCCCGAGCAAGACTGATTTGAAAGCCAATGAGTCAGCCCAGATAAAGGTTGAATTAAGTGGTGAAGGAAATCTAAAACTTGTCAAACTACCAGGAATCTCAACCCCAAACGGATTGGAAGTATACGAACCCGAGCACAAGGAAAATATTAGGACCACCGTAAATGGACTTTCTGGAAGCGTATATGATCAATATGCCGTTGTTCCTCAGTCAAGAGGGAAATTCAAAATTCCTGGAGTTTCGTTTTCATATTTCAACCCTAAAGAAGAGAAGTATTATTCCGTTGAAACAGAACCCATCATGTTGAACGCATTACAGGGTAGAGATATATCTGATGAAACTGTGGTTTCCAGCAGACAGGAGGTTATTATAAACGAGGGAGATATTCGATATATTCAACTAAAAACTGACTTTGTTTCAACCATGAAAGATGAGGATTTCTTTCCATCCGATCTTTTTTACCTTCTGATGATCCTGCCCTTATTATCGATTCCATTGGGTATTTTTATAGGAAAAAAGAAACGTCAAAGAGACAGTGATATTTTAGGAAATAAGAGGAGAAAGGCTGATAGGTTGGCAAGAAAATATCTTTCACAGGCTCGAAAACAGCTAGGGAAGAAGGAAGCATTTTATATAGCTTTGGAAAGGGCACTTCACAATTATCTCAAAGCGAAGTTGCATGTTGAAACTTCAGAGATTTCAAGGGAGAAAATTGCGGATATTCTGAATAAGAGAAAAGTGGATGCCTTAACCATAGAGGAGTTTGGTAAGGTATTGGAGAATTGCGACTATGCCCGTTATACGCCATCAACGGATGTATTGATGAAGCTGGAATATGAAAATGCGAAAAAAGTTATTGCGAAAATTGATAAACAATTGTAGTTGAGAAATGTTTAAAAATAGAAGATTGAAAGGTTTATTTTACATTGTACTTGTTGCTTTCTGCACCTTAGCGGGTTCCGGAATGCAACTTCATGCTCAGGCTACGGATAGTTTGTTTATAGCAGGAAATAAATTGTATCAGCAAGAAAAATATTTAGAGGCATTACAGGCATATCAGAAAATTGAAAAGCAGGATCTTGAGTCTGCTTCTCTTTATTTTAATATGGCGAACATCTATTATAGATCGAATCAGGTTGCCCCTGCGATCTATTATTATGAGAAAGCCTTGAAACTGGCTCCAAATGATAAGGATATTCTCTTTAATCTGGAATTTGCCAACAGAACGATTCTGGATAATATCGAACCCCTTCCCAGGAGTCTTTGGCAAAAGTTTATGGATGGAATTGTTTTAAGATTTACCTATGAGACTTGGGCAAAAACTGCTGTAAGTTTGGCTTTTGCATTTGCAGTTTTGTTTCTGATGTACCACTTTTCATATAGTACAAGGAAGAAACGCATATATTTTATTACCAGTATTTTATCAGTGATATTTGTGACTATAAGTTTGTTTTTTGCTTTTAGAAACAAACATCATGTTGATAGCACTACGGAAGCGATCGTATTTTCAACAGAAGTTGAGGTAAAAAGCGCTCCCACAAATTCAAGTGAAGTTTATTTTGAGCTTCATGAAGGAACCAAGGTTCATATTTTAGAATCTCTTGACAACTGGAAAAAGATCAGGATCGCGGATGGTAAAATGGGCTGGATCAATGCAACAGCGATTAAAGAAATCTAAAATAAATTAGATTCCTTTTTCAAATTTATTTGAATTGTTAACTTTTGTAAATATTTGTGATATAAGCGAGCCCTTCACTTAAGTGAAGGGCTCGCTTAAGTCAAACCTTGACTCATCCAAAATCAAGGTTTAAAACAAACCGGTAAAATTTCTCCTTTTGCTAAACGGTATTTTTCGACAAGTTCAGGGGGCAATTTTTTAGAATAGTCTATTTCATCCACTTTAAACCCTGCTGCTCTTAATCTATTGAAATAGTCTCTACCGTAAATTCTGACGTGATCATATTGCCCAAAATGTTTTGCTTTCTCTTCGGGTGTTTGAATAGTATGATCTTCATAGGTTGTTTCCCTCGCTGTTTCCTGAGGAACTTGAAAAATTCCCATTCCTCCTGATTTCATAACCCTAAAGAGTTCTTTGATTGCCTTAGCGTCATCCTCAATATGTTCCAGCACATGATTGCAGAATATGATATCAAATTGATTGTCTTCAAATGGCAGCTTGAGAATATCTGCCTTGACATCCACAATAGGAGAATAAAGATCAGCTGTTGTATAGTCAAGGTGTTTCATCTTTTTAAAAAGAGATAAAAAACATTGCTCAGGGGCCATATGCAAAACCTTTAGGGGCTTTGTGAAAAAAGGGGTCTCGTTTTTAAGATATAACCAAAGCAGACGGTGACGCTCTAAAGAAAGTGTGCTTGGAGACAATACATTGGGTCTTTGCTCACCATAACCATAAGGTAAAAAACGTCTAAAACTTTTTCCGTCAATAGGATCAGTATATCGATCACCTTTCAACCAGATAGAGAGAATTGGACTGGCCAAATAGCTCAATTTGATCAAATAAGGGCGAGGAACAGTATTTAGAACAGATTTAAAGATCTTCATGAAATGCTAGCTTAAGATGCCCTGAATTCGTCTTCTTCGTTAGTTTCAATACCCAAAGCTTTATTAACATAGTCAAAGGTAGATAGTAATTCGGGTTTGCCGTTTACGATAGCCACATCATGCTCAAAATGTGCACTTGGTTTTTCATCGGCTGTTTTGATCGTCCATCCATCGCTAAATTGCCTTATCCTGTGCGTTCCTAAATTGATCATAGGTTCAATGGCGACTACCATCCCTTCCAGAAATTTCTTTCCCTTGCCCCGTCGGCCGTAGTTCGGCATTTCGGGATCTTCGTGCATCTCTCTTCCAAGACCATGTCCAACAAGCTCTCTTACAACTCCATAACCATGGCCTTCAGTGAATTGCTGGATTGCATTACCTACATCACCAACCCTGCTGCCGGCCTTAAATTGCCTGACACCGAGATAGAGACTTTCTTTAGTAACTTCAAGTAGTTTTTTCGTGTCCTTGTCAATATCTCCCACTGCAAAAGTATAGGCATGATCACCGTAGAATCCATTCTTCAGAGCACCACAATCAACGGAAATAATGTCTCCTTCTTGCAGCGGTTCTTTATTAGGTATACCATGAACAACTTGTTCATTCGGACTCATACATAACGTGTTGGGAAAATCGTACAAACCCAAAAACCCAGGCTCCGCGCCATGGTCTCTGATAAACTCTTCAGCAATTTTATCAAGCTCCAAAGTGCTGATTCCTGGTTTGATCACTTTTGCAATTTCGCCAAGAGTCATCGAAACGATAAGGGCACTTTCTCTGATCAATTCGATCTCCTCACGGGTTTTAATTTTTATCATGGTTTGCATTTGATGCAGTAAAGATACTGTAAAAAGATATTGATCCAAAGCGAATCAATTCTTCAATATAAGGGGGGTTTTACTTATTTAATACCATTGATATTTTTTCTACAACCATCTCAGGATTAATTGTTTTCATACATTCCTCATAGCCTGTAACAATCTTATTTCCATAAACTGAAGTAGGTAGGAAAGGATACTTTTCTACATCAGGAAGCAAACTGTTTTCAAGAGGTTGTCTAAATGGAACGAAACCAGCATAAGGATGCGTATTCCCCCACATGGTAATCACTGGAATTCCATACATGGCAGCCATATGACCATTTCCGGAATCCATGCTTATCATCAGGTCAAGATTACTGATAAGAGCCAGTTCCTGATCAAAAGTAAGTTTACCGGCAATATTGATACAATTATCGGAAACGGAGGCCAAATTATCTAATTGTTCTACTTCTTTGTCGCCTCCACCGAACAAGAAAATTTGGTAATTCTTCTGAAGGATTATATCGATGGCCTCTTTCATTAAATTTAGAGGATACATTTTGGTTTGATACGTTGCAAAAGGAGCAATACCCACCCATTTTGACACTTTTTCACCGGTAATTCGCTCAATGTCAAGGGGCATTTTTCTTTTATCCAGTAACGTTACATCAGATAACGATATGGGAAGCTGTAATTTTTCGCATACTTGTACATGGCGCTCTAAGATGGGTTTTATGGGGGAAATCTCCTTTGTTTTAAGGGCCGTTAATTTTTTCCTTTCTGACCTTCCTTTATTTAAGGATGATACAGGAATCCTGTTTAATTTAAAAAAAGTTTTAATAACCTTTGATCGCAGAACATCATGCAGGTCGGCAAAAGCATCAATCCCAAGCAGGGATAAGTTTTTGTACAACTGATACAAACCAAATAGCCCGGAATTGGAATTTTCAACATCAGCAGCATAAAAATTCACGTCGGGTATAGAAGAAAAAAAAGCTTTAAAAAGAGGTTTTGACACAACAGTGATCTTCAACTCAGGGTATTGTTGGCGAAGTGCCAAAACTACAGGGACGGTCATGGCTACATCACCAATGGCCGACAATCGCATGATCAGGATATGTTTAGGTTGCTTCAATTCATTTTCGGGCACGAAGCACAGGATTTAAATTATCATCATTGTACATTTTCATCTGCTTATATACCTTCATGTATTTATCGCCCTTTTCAAAATCCTCCAACAACTCATCAATTGCCGTGCAGAGATCTTTTTGCTGTTCCAAAAGAATCCGTAATTTTTTATCGCAAGAACTTCTATGGGCATTAGATGCATCCGTTCTAGAAGCCTCTTCTCGCATATGGTAGATTTTAAGGGCCAAAATAGATAAGCGGTCATATGCCCAGGCAGGGCTCTCTGTATTGATCTTAGCACCGTTTTTGACAGAAATGCTTTTGTAAAGATCCAAAAAATAACTATCTACAAATTCGACCATATCTGTTCTGACTTGATTAGATTTATCAATACGTCTTTTAATTTTTAGTGCTTCCAAGGCATTTATTTCAGGATCACGAATAATATCTTCAAGATGCCATTGCACAGTATCTACCCAATTCTTATTGTAAAAAAGATGTTTGATATCTTCTTTGTCATAAGGATTAACAATAGGTGTATCAATGTGATCTTTGCTGTGATAATCTCTAATACTTTTCTCAAAAATTGTATAGGCTTGCGTCGAGTTCATTATAAAAATGGATTTTTTACACGTTTGGTTTGGATAAAGTTATTTGACTTCTTTAGGAAAGTGTATAACTTCAAAAAGGATATAATTATATCTTTTTATAATCCTCTAATAATCCCCGTAAAGATAAGGTAAAAAAGTAAAAAATTTAGAATAGTAAAGGTCAAAATCGTGTTTAATGATGATACACGAAAGAGATATGATATGATTTTAAAAAGCAAAATTTAGCTTTTGAAAAACCCAAAAAGACCTTTTTTAGACTTGTGTTCTTTTGGTTTTTCTGTTTTTAATAACTGCTGATATATTTCTCCCCATCCTAGTAGTCCGCCAACATTTCTATCATCAATGAATACATCGGCATTCACTTTTCTACTGATACTTCCGTCGAACTTTTCCTCTGGATAGCTCTTGTTTACAGCATAAAATTCAAGACCGTTTTTTTGACAAAAATCAACAGCTTCCTGTAATCTTTGACCATATCGATAGGTCCACAGGATTAAGCGATGCCCTTTTTGTTGTAATTCGAGCAAAGTGTCAAAGGCGAAAATTTTAGCAGGCCCAACTCTTGGATAGTCATCTTCAACTATCGTACCATCGAAATCAACGGCAATCAACAAAGAATTTTTAGGTAACATTTTCATCTCGAAATTTTATCAAAGCTAAGGATTATAGCTGCTTAATTCAAATAATAGACTTTCTTTAAAAACAATTTAACATATACTTAAACGGCTAATTGTTCTTTTTCGTACTCAATTCGTTATTTTATCTTTCTTGAATTTTTATTTCAATAAAGAATGTCGCGTCATTGATTCTGGCTGAGCGATCTTTAATAGATCTAGGATTGTTGGTGCAATATCTCCTAAGACACCATCTTCAATACTATTTTCTTTTTCCCCCTCCACAAGTATTAAAGGAACCGGATATGTTGTATGCGCAGTATTTGGTGTTCCATCTTCATTGAGCATTTTTTCACTGTTTCCGTGATCAGCAATAATAATGCTTGAATAACAGTTTTCCAAAGCGGTATTCACTACGGTTTTCAGGCACAAATCAACTGTCTCAGCAGCTTTTATGGCTGCCTCCATCACACCAGTGTGTCCAACCATGTCTGTATTGGCAAAATTCAAACAGATAAAGTCGGCCTCCTGAGCTTTAAGCTCGGGTACAATGGCATCTCTGATGTCATAGGCACTCATTTCAGGCATCAAATCATAAGTGGCTACTTTAGGAGAAGGACAGAGCAACCTTTTTTCTCCGTCAAACTCTTTTTCTTGTCCTCCTGAAAAGAAGAAAGTAACATGAGGATACTTTTCTGTTTCAGCTATCCTGATCTGTTTTTTACTATTCTTTTCCAAGATCTCACCTAATGTTTCAATTAAATTATCCTTCGGATAAACGACCGAAACCTTTTTGAACGAATCATTATAATTCGTCATGGTTACATAGTATAGTGGCAAGGTATGCATACCAAATTCCTGAAAATTCTCTTGTGTTAAGACTCTGGTCAACTGTCTTCCCCTGTCAGTTCTAAAATTGAAGAAAATAATTACATCGTCCTCTTCGATCTTGGCAACGGGCTGCTCGTTTTGATCGACCATAACAATGGGTTTTATGAATTCATCTGTTACACCCTCATCATAACTTTTTTGAACACTTTCGACCGCCTTTTTAGTCTTTTCTCCAATTCCGTTGACCATTACATCATAAGAAAGTTTTACTCTTTCCCATCGTTGGTCTCTGTCCATGGCATAATACCTACCACATATGCTGGCCAATTTCCCTGTAGATTGATTCATATGTGTTTCAATTTCCTTTACAAAACCAAGGCCAGATTTCGGATCTACATCCCGGCCGTCTGTAAAAGCATGTACATAGACATCTTGCAAACCAAAATCATCAGCCGCATTCAATAGCCCTTTGAGGTGATCGATGTGTGAATGAACGCCTCCATCAGAAAGAAGGCCTAAAAAGTGCACTTTTTTATGTTTCTTTTTCGCATACTCAAAAGCATCCGTAATCACTTTTTCCTGCGCAATAGAACCACTGGCAACAGCATTATTGATCTTAACAAAGTCTTGATATACGATTCGGCCAGCACCCAAATTCATATGCCCCACCTCTGAGTTTCCCATTTGTCCTTCGGGTAAACCCACGTGCAAACCATCTGTTCTTAAACTGGCATTTGGATAGTTGTCGATCAAAGAATCGAAAAAAGGGGTCTTTGCTTTATAGATTGCTGAAACGTTAGGATTTTGTGTTTCTCCCCATCCGTCTAAAATGATCAAAATAACTTTTTTCTCCATGGCTGATTTGATATTGAAAAAGTGAGATGCAAAGATACGGAACAATTGTTTTTTGTGGCATGTTTTCAATGAAAATAATGCACCCTGACCTACTGTAAAAAAAGATATGAACCCCTAAAGTTTAGCCGCTCAAAAATAACAGCGATGAATGGACTATTTTGGAGACTCTATGGGTACCAATCTCACAATACCAAGTTGTTCAATAGAGACATATATATAGCCATCAGGAGCCACTTTTACGGTTCTTACCCTGCCCATTCCTTCAATTAGTTTTTCTTCTCTTACAACCTTTTTATTGTCAAGAACAACCAGATCGAGGTATTGAAATTTTAAAGAACCCACCAGAAGATTTCCTTTCCATCCTGGATAAAGATCACTATTCATAAAGGCCATTCCACTAGGAGCGATTGAAGGCACCCAATAGTGCAGGGGTTGCTCCATCCCTGGTAGATCTGTATCTTTGGTGATCTCAGAGTCGTCATAGTTAATTCCGTAGGTAACCAAGGGCCATCCATAATTTTTCCCTGCTTCAATAATGTTGATCTCATCTCCTCCCTGGGGCCCGTGTTCATGCACCCAAATTTGACCGGTTTTCGGGTTCATGGCCATTCCTTGAGGATTGCGATGCCCATAAGAATAAACAGCAGCCTTGGCTCCTGTTGCCTCAACAAAGGGGTTGTCGGATGGAATGCTTCCATCGTCATGAAGTCTGTAAATCTTGCCCCCGTCACGGTTTATATTTTGTGGATTAACATCTCTGTTCCCACGGTCACCAACTGAAAAAAACAAGTAGCCATCCTTATCAAATTCAATTCTGGAACCGAAATGATGACCCTTTTCGCTATTAGGAGTGGCCTTGTAGATCAATTCCTTATCAATCAGTTCATTTTCTTTTAAACGGGCTCTCATAATTGTCGTATTAGACCCTTCGTCATCATTTTCAATATTTCCTGAAAAAGAAAAATAGATCCATCCATTATTAGCGTAATCAGGATGTAATTTCAGATCGAGTAATCCTCCCTGATTTTTATAAATGACAGTAGGTACATTTTTAATCTGGGTTTTATCACCATCCTTAAAAAGAATCATTTCACCTTCCTGTTCAGCAATAAGAATTGAACCATCTGGAAGAAATTCCATACCCCAGGCAATATCTAATCCATCGACCACAGTTTCGGCTTTATAACCGAAATCATCTTTGCTAATAAATTCGTTATTTTTTTGACATTGAGTTAGTGAAAAGGATAAGCATATAAGGAGAAAGTTAATTTTCTTCATGATGGATATAATTAAGACATAAAAGTACGATTTTTCAGAATATATATTTCAGATCCAGTTCTGTATCATAATTCTGTCGATTTCCAGGGGAATAATATCTGGGCTGGTTTTTGTCAAGATCTTGAAATTCATCCAAGCTGTAATCGTTAAAACTGATGATCTTTCCCTCATAGGATTGACCATGTAGAAATGAGGAAACAAATATCAGAATCAGGAATGTTTTAAACCATTGCCCTAATTGAAGTTTTATTTTTTTACTAATGATTTATTTGACTACGCCGTTTTTAATATTATTTCTTCCTTCACTCACATAATAAACAAACCCATTAACAATAGCGTAGATCACTTGTTCATTTTTGCTGAGTAAAAAAGTAGCATCTTTTCCGAGTTTCAAAGGAGGCGCGGGAATGCTGTTATTTTTGGGAATCTTGACCTTTTTAATATCAATGATGTTCATTGGCATGGGAGTGAATTTGATCTCTTCAGGCAAATCATTAATGCTTACAGAAGTATAGCCCTGAGAAAGAAGTGTCGAAAAATCTAAGGCCATAAATTCGTCAAAGTCATTCAGGATTTTAGGATAAGTTTCACCTACTTTAAATTTAAACCCTTCGGCATCAATTGTTTCGTATCCGAAATTGGATGAAAGATCACCAATATCACTAATCCTGCCCACATAATAGAATTCACTATGATCCTTGTTTTCAATTTCGTTTCGATGAATACCTACATCGATTTTAAAATCCAATCCGAGATAGGAAAAGGCAAGATTTTTAATTTTGAGATCAAAGAGTTTTCGATCATTCTTAGGAATAGATAAATATTGGTCAAGCGTCATAGATTGATAACTTTCTGATGAAATACTTTCAATGGCTGATAAGATACTTACATAATTCAGTTTGCGAATGAACTGTTTTTCAGGATCCTCATATTGTCCTCCTGATTCAATGAGTATGGTACTAGTTCCCCATTTTTGCATATTATCGCCAAAGGCTCTGGGCTCAAACTCATCTGAATAACGACCAACCTGCCCTCGTGCATATCTTTGAAGTACTACATTCATTTTGGCGATAACCCGCATGGCGTTCCCTCTTGTTTGGTTAATATCCTTTTCAACATTAAAGGCCGGAGCTAAAAAAGAAATCGTCGCAGGTTTTAAGGTTTGTTTGGCATTGTAATATTTGCTTTGATCATGAAGGTTGAATCCAAAATCTGCATTAAGGCTATCTCGAGTTTTCTTTAGCAATTTGGATTCTGGCGATTGAAGCCTCTGGGCATCTCTGTTTATGTCTATTCCAATGGCATTGCGTCTATCAAAGGATTCGGCACCGTCAGGATTCAGCATTGGAATAAAATGCAGCTTGACATTTTTTAGTGGGGTTTTGTCGTTTTTTAAATAATTTATAATGTCAAACATCGCTGCTGTAGCTGTTGGTTCGTCACCATGCATTTGTGACCATAACAAAATTTGTTTCTCTCCTTCACCAACACTTATCATAGAAATATTTCGACCTTGAATGGACCTTCCCAAAAGAGTAATTTCAAATCCTTTTTCTAATTTTAGACTATCTATCAAGGGCTGAATGTCTCTATGTTTGAAGCGGCGTTTATCGATCGATGTTTCCTTGAAATTTTCGTAAGAATCGAACAGGCGTTGATCGAATGTTTGTTTTTGAGCCAGGCCCAAGAAGGGTACCAACAAAAGTAAAAAGTATTTAATCATGATTTTGATTTAACAGGCACAACTTCCCAGTTCAAAAATGCCGTTGATTTTCTAATCGTTTCAATAAAATCCTTACCAGGATCTGTTTTTTCAGTTCTGTAACCTTTATCAATTTCCAACCATAAGGGATGTCCCTCAAATTGGGTGTATTCATAATGGCCGATCACATAATTGATCTCTGGAAACTTCTCTTTTAAGAATTTGATCAATTTGATATTTGATTTAAGCTGTTTTTTGGTCAGAGGCATATTTGCGGTTCCTCCCACATTTTCGATACCAATGGCGCAATGATTTAATCCAATAACATGTCTGGCCATAGTATTTTCGGGTAACAGACGATATATTTTTCCATTTTGGTTTACAAGAAACTGAGCCGATACGTTTAATGCACTGGCTTTGGTAATATCTTGCCGGGAATTAGGAAGTCTACTGTTTTTAAAAGCATTAAAGGATTTTTCAAAATCTGGAATAGCTGTCCAGTGAACAACGATCATTCGAGGATTGATTATGGGCTCACTTTTTACGATCCCATATCTTTTTTCCAGATAATCGATGCTAAGTTGTTTTCTTTCCTCATCAAAAGTTATGGGTTTGTCGATGATCTTAAGAGAGCTACAGGAAGAAAAGGTGAGGCAAACTAAAAAAACACAAAGTCCGGATTTTAGCATCAGGTAAGAAATGAGGTTTATTTGTTGTGGGCTAATTTAGCCAAAAATAAGCTTGCTGAATTCAAAAAATTGATTTTTCTCTATTGTCAAAACTAAAAAATAAACACCACTTTTGTCATTGATTTGGGTCAAGTTCTTAGTTCTGTTTTCTTGCATTTTAGTTGAGAATTATTTCCTTTTAGTTCTTAATCCATACCTGGATTAAGGCAAAATAATTATTACAGAACTTATAATTGGTTGATTTTACCATTTCTTCTTCTTCTCATTAAATATATTATGAATTGGTAATTAATCATTGTGTAAACATAAGGAATTGACATATTATGATGATTAAGTTTAAAAATAACTAAAAAAGCAGGGGATTTTAAAATTCCATAACTTTACAAAAAGACAATTCATGAGTCAAAATTATTTGTCAAACAGTGTATTGGAAAAGCTCCCCTATCATTTAAGAGACTTTATCTTAAAGCAGCCCTATGATAAATATACTTCGCAAAACCAGGCTGTTTGGAGATTTGTGATGAGAAAGAACATGGATTATTTAAGGAAAGTGGCTCATGAATCATATATTCCTGGTTTAGTCAAAGCAGGGATTTCGGTGGAGGAAATCCCCAGAATGGAAGGGATGAACAGGATCTTAAAAGAAATTGGCTGGGCGGCAGTTTCTGTAGACGGTTTTATTCCTCCAAATGCTTTTATGGAATTCCAGGCTTATAACACTTTGGTGATAGCCGCAGACATCCGAACCATTGATCACATTGAATATACGCCTGCCCCGGATATCATTCACGAAGCTGCAGGGCATGCGCCAATAATAGCAAATCCAGAATATGCCGAATACCTGCGGAGGTTTGGCGAGATTGGTTCAAAAGCGATATCATCAGCGAAGGATTTTGAATTATATGAAGCGATAAGGCATTTATCGATCATTAAAGAAGACCCAAATACTAAAGAGAAACTGATATCTGAGGCAGAGGAGCGTATAGCAGAAATCACGGGTAATATGGGAGCTACTAGTGAAATGGCAGGGATAAGAAATATGCATTGGTGGACTGTTGAGTATGGTTTAATCGGGGATATTGAGAGCCCTAAAATTTATGGAGCCGGACTTCTTTCCTCAATTGGAGAAAGCAAATGGTGTATGGGAGATGAGGTAAAAAAAATACCTTATTCCATTGACTCGGCTAAGGTCGAATTTGATATTACCAAACCACAACCACAATTATTTGTAACACCTGATTTTGCGTATTTGAGTTTTGTTTTAGAGGAATATGCGAACACTATGGCCTTAAGAAATGGAGGGTTGAGTGGTGTGAAAAAATTGATTGAATCAAAGAATTTAGGAACCGTTGAACTAAGTACAGGTATTCAGATTTCAGGCAAGTTTACGGATGTGATCAGCGATGAGCGTATGAAAGCTGTATACCTTAAGACTGCAGGACCCACGGCTTTGGCTTATAAAAATAAAGAACTTATAGGTCATGACAAAAAACATCACAAAGAAGGATTTGGATCTCCGGTTGGAAAACTAAAAGGGATCAATCTTGCTATCGAGAATATGTCTCCCACCGATCTGGAGGCCTATGGTATTTATGAAGGTAGAAAGACGCGCTTGTTGTTTGAGGGAGGCATTCTGGTGGAAGGTGAAATAATTACAGGTAAGCGCAATCTGCAGGGAAAGATTATTTTAATTTCCTTTAGAAATTGTACTGTTACTTATCGAGATCAGGTACTGTTTCATTCCTCCTGGGGCATATATGATATGGCAGTGGGCGAATCAATCATATCAGCTTTTTCGGGAATTGCTGATCCCAATTCGTTTGGGCAGCAGTTTGAGGTTCCTAAGGAAAAGACGCATAAAATTCGTTATTCCGCAAAACAAGAAGCTCTTTTTAAGCTTTATGAACAAGTACGAAATATGAGAAATTCTGAAAAGGTTGATACAAAATCGCTTGAAAAAATATTCGGGCAGCTTGTGAAAAACTACCCGAATGATTGGTTGTTGGTTCTTGAAATATACGAAGTTTTAAAACCTCTTCCCTTGACTGAATTAGCGAGCCACGTAAGGTCGCATTTGGAAGAATCCTATCAAGATGAGCATACAATACAGCTTATAAAAGACGGAATACATTTGCTTGATAAAGACGCCTTCAATTGATAAATTACAACTGAGAAACTCGTAAGGTGTTTACCATACCTTTATCATGCACAGGCATGGAAGTAAGGTTGATCACAAAATCACCTTTTTTAGCGTAGTTCTTTTCCAGGGTAATTCTATTGAGGTCCTCCACGGTTTCATCAGTACTCACCACTTTGTCATAAAATTGAGCCTTTACACCC
Source organism: uncultured Flavobacteriaceae bacterium (assembly GCA_964595535.1). GTDB lineage: Bacteria > Bacteroidota > Bacteroidia > Flavobacteriales > Flavobacteriaceae > Lutimonas. The sequence continues at coordinate 59,520 of CAZQRD010000004.1, forward strand.
CATAATAAATTTAATTGGGCCAGGATTCTCGGGTTATCCGAAAAGGCCAGAATATTTGATTTAGGTCTTCTTGCAGAGATTTGAAAGGCAGTATAACCACTATTTGTCAAAGTAGTGACTGCTGCCGCCTCAATCTCATCCGCTAGTTTTGCCGCGTTGCTGCAAATAGCTTTCGAGATATAACGCTCATTGATGCAATTAACCCCCTGAACATAACCTTCGATCAATTCAGAGTCTTCCACACTCACGATAATGCTTCTCATGGCCTTGATTACTTCTACCGGGTAGTCGCCAATGGAAGTCTCCCCTGAAAGCATAACCGCGTCAGCACCATCCATAATAGAATTCGCCACATCATTAACTTCAGCCCTTGTAGGGATTTGACTTGTAATCATTGATTCCATCATTTGAGTTGCAATTATCACAGGTATACGAGCTTCTTTTGCTTTTCTAACAAGCATCTTTTGGATGATCGGAACTTTTTGCATTGGAACTTCAACACCCAGATCTCCTCTTGCCACCATTATTCCGTCACAATAAGAGGTCAAATGATTGATATTGTCAACTGCTTCAGGCTTTTCAATTTTAGCGATTATTGGGATCTTATAACTTGATTTTTCTTTGATGAGATCACTTAATTTAACAAGATCTTCAGGCGTTCTCACAAAAGATAAAGCCATCCAGTCTACTTCCTGCTCAATGGCAAATATAGCATCCTTGATATCTTTTTTAGTGAGCGCAGGTAATGAGATCTTTGTATTGGGGAGATTCACACCCTTTTTAGATTTTAAGCTGCCGCCTCTCATAACTTTGACCCTAACTGTAGTGTCTCTGTCTGTGTCGATTACTTCAAAAAGAAGTTTACCATCATCCACAAGAATATTTTCACCTTTCTCCACATCCCTTGGAAAGTTTTGGTAGGTCATAAAGGCCCTTTCCTTTGTTCCCGTGCATTTTTCGGTAGTGAATTCAAACTCGTCTCCTTCGTTTAGAACAACTCCTTCTTCCATAACACCCACCCTAAGTTTAGGTCCTTGAAGATCGGCAAGTACAGCGACATTAAAGTTATTCTCTTTATTTAAGTCGCGAATATCTTTAATTTTGGTTTTTACATCCTCATATTCAGCATGTGAAAAATTGATTCTAAACACGTTAACGCCGGCAAGCATCATTTCTTTTAGTTTCTTCTTAGTCCCAATTGCTGGTCCGAGGGTGGCAACTATCTTTGTTTTTTTTCTTATTTTCATACTTAAAAAATTAAATTATCCCTTGATTTTAAATCCATAGGGTCAACGGCATATGAAGCCATAATATTATTTATTTTATTGATACTATATAAAACAGTACTTAATTCAGCCTCGTCTTTTAAACCACTGATCTTGATAAAATAGTCTACTTTTTTCTTTTCTGGAATCAAATATGATATTTTGGTTTCTTCAGGAAACAAATTGTTTATTCCTTCTCTTACGTTCTCTGTAAAAACGTGCTTGTTTGCTATCAATGACCACGATGTAAAAGCAGTTTCATCCTCAAACTTATACAATGGAAAACTACAATTACTGGACTCAAAATCAAGGTCATTCTTAAAACGTCTTAATTGTATGCTTAAGTAATTGTTCAAAAAAAAAGCCATTCTATAGTCTGCAAGAATAGAATGAATTCCAATCAGAGCATAATCATGATCATATTCAAAATCAATACTATGGATTTTTGACACTATAATGGGTTTGAAACAAACATTTTTTCAAAAATAAAGATAGTTTTGGTAAAACAACTCATATAATTGCGAAATCGAGTTATTTCACCAGTTTAGAGACTAATAATCCTTTGTCTCAGGTCTCTATTTGAGGCTTTAATTTATAATACGCCCTTTTAGAAGCAATTTCTTCGGCTTTCTTTTTTGACGTGGCGCGCCCTTTTGAGACGAGATCATGATCCACAAGTAATTTTACACTAAAATGTTTTAAGGTATCATTCCCGGTATCTTCATAAACATTATACTTGATCCTTTTTTTGCTTTTCTGACTCCATTCAATCAAAACACTCTTATAACTTGTTATCTTACCTTCAAGTCTTTCAATATCAACATATGGTTCAATAACAAATCTGAAAATGAATTTTTCAGTAAATGAATACCCCCGATCAGAATGAATAGCCCCAATTAGGGCTTCAAAAAGATTTCCGTGAATATTGTCACCAAAATTCGCATTAGGAATCGAACTTTCTACAAATTTAATAAGTCCAAGGTCTTTTCCCAGTTCATTGAGATGTTCACGACTTACAATCTTAGAGCGCATTTGGGTTAGATAGCCTTCATCTCCTGTCGGAATTTTTTTGAAAAGGTAATGGGCAATTACTGCTCCCAAAATTGCATCGCCGAGAAATTCAAGACGCTCGTAATTCATAGGTTTGCCGTTGCCGTTCGTCTTCTTAAGAGAACTATGTGTAAATGCTTCTTTGTAAGAATTTATCTTTTTGGGACGGTATCCTAAAACTTTCTTCATCGCCATAACAAATTCTTCATCTTTAGTATTATGAGAATTTGTTATTTTGCGAATTAGATTCATGCAGTACTAGTCTTCGTATTTTCTAAATAAGATACAGGCATTATGGCCACCAAAACCAAATGTATTACTCATAGCCACCTTTACATCTCTTTTTTCAGCCTTATTAAAAGTTAGATTTAATTTAGGATCAATTTGATCATCATCGGTAAAATGATTAATGGTCGGAGGAATTATTCCCTTATTAATAGAAAGGATGGAAGCAATTGCTTCAATGGCTCCAGCAGCTCCTAACAAATGTCCGGTCATCGATTTTGTAGAATTAATGTTCAGTTTATAGGCACTTTCGCCAAAAACCGCCTGAATTGCCTTCAATTCAGCAACGTCTCCTAATGGAGTTGAGGTTCCATGCATATTAACACAATCAACATCTTCAGGTCTTATTTCAGCATTTTTTAAACAGCTCAGCATTACATTTTTTGCGCCTCGCCCTTCCGGATGAGGGGCCGTAATGTGATGAGCATCTGCAGAAAGTCCACCGCCAATTACTTCAGCGTAAATTTTGGCACCTCTTGCCTTAGCGTGTTCAAGTTCCTCAAGGATCAAGGCCCCAGCACCTTCACCTAAAACAAAACCATCACGATCCTTGTCAAAAGGGCGAGAGGCTGTTTTCGGATCATCGTTTCTGGTTGACAGTGCGTGCATGGCATTGAAACCACCCATTCCTGCGATTGCAACTGCAGCTTCAGAACCTCCAGTAACAAAAACATCAGCCTGACCCAAGCGAATATAATTCAAGGAATCAATAATAGAATTTGCAGATGATGCACATGCCGAAACAGTGGTAAAGTTAGGTCCTTGTAAATTGTGTTTGATTGAGATCTGCCCTGGAGCTATGTCTGCAATCATTTTTGGTATAAAAAATGGGTTAAAACGCGGAGTTCCATCACCACTTGCATAGTTAAGAACTTCATTTTGAAAAGTTTCAAGACCACCAATTCCCGCTCCCCAGATCACCCCAATTCGTGTAGCGTCCTCATTTTCCATGTCAAGACCAGAATCAGCAATAGCTTCATCTGCCACTACCATGGCATATTGGGTGAACCTGTCCATTTTACGTGCTTCCTTTCTGTCAAAATAGTCTGTGACATTAAAGTTTTTTAGTTCGCAGGCAAACTGAGTCTTAAAATTAGAAGCATCAAAATAGGTAATAGGCGCAGCTCCGCTAACACCGTTAGTCAGTCCTTTCCAGTATTCTTCTACAGAATTTCCTATAGGCGTCAAAGCCCCTAACCCTGTAACAACTACCCGTTTTAGTTCCATACTTAAAGATTGGATTAATAAAAACAACAAATCACGAGCCGTTTCCAATTTGGAAAAGCTCGTAATTTTATAAGCAAAGTAAAATTTTATTTAGCTTCTTCAATATAGCTAATAGCCTGACCAACAGTTCCAATATTTTCGGCCTGGTCATCTGGAATTTGGATATCAAATTCTTTTTCAAACTCCATTATTAATTCAACTGTATCTAACGAATCAGCTCCTAAATCGTTGGTAAAATTAGCTTCATTTGTAACTTCATTTTCGTCAACTCCTAATTTATCAACGATAATGGCTTTCACTCTTGATGCAATGTCTGACATAATTTTTTATTTTTAAATTTAAATATTGCTGCAAAAATAATATATTTTAAGTTGAAATTGGTAAAAAGTAAAAAAAAGTTAAACAGAGACGAATTGACAAATACTTTCCTTTTTGTTTTTTCAATCTGATTATTATCCTTTTTTTTGCTTAGCCTCCTAAATAGACTAATAATGATAAGGATCATCATTTTTGCTTCAGGCTCGGGAACTAATGCCGAGAATATCATTGAGTACTTTAAAAATAGCCAAATAGCTAAAGTAAGTTATGTGGTGAGCAATAATGATAATGCCGGAGTTTTGGAAAGAGCCAAAAGATTGAAAGTTCCCATTATGGTCTTTAGTAAAATGGAAATGGGAACGGATTCTTTTCTGAATTTTTTAGAGAATCAAGCAGACTTTATAGTACTTGCGGGTTTCTTACTAAAGATACCTGACGCAATGATTGCTCTTTTTCCAAATACCATAGTAAATATTCATCCGGCTTTGCTTCCCAAATATGGCGGAAAGGGTATGTATGGTATGCATGTGCATGAGGCTGTGGTTGCCAATAGGGAAAACGAGACTGGGATCACCATCCATTATGTGAACGAAAATTACGATGAAGGAACCATTATATTTCAAAAGGCAGTAGCTTTGGATAGCAGAGATAAAGCAGCCGATGTTGCAGCAAAAATTCACGCTTTGGAGCAGGAAAATTTCCCTAAGGTTATTGAAAAATTAGTAAGAGAAATCCATGAGAGTTAACGTATACACGGATGGTGCCTGCAGCGGAAATCCCGGAATGGGAGGATACGGGATCATTATGGAATGGGTAGGTCAGCCTTATAAAAAAGAATTTTCAGAGGGCTACAGATTAACTACGAATAACCGAATGGAACTTTTGGCAGTAATTGTTGCGCTTGAACAACTAAAAAGGGATGGCATGCAAGTCATTGTTTTTTCAGATTCAAAGTACGTTGTTGACTCGGTTGAAAAAGGCTGGGTATTCGGCTGGGTTAAAAAAGGATTTAAGGATAAAAAGAACCCCGATCTTTGGCGTAGATTCTTAAAGGTTTATAAAAAGCACCAGGTAAAATTCAATTGGATCAAAGGACATAATGATCATCCCCAAAATGAACGTTGCGATCAGTTAGCCGTTATAGCTTCAAAAAAAGAAACCCTCAAAATAGATGAAGGGTTTGAACTTTCAAAAAACAAAGACTCCGGAAGCTTGGATTTAAAGTCTTAAGCTATTGTGTTATAGCCAAAATCAACAATTCATCATTCTTGTCATAGAGGTATAATTCTTTTTTAATAATTTCAAATCTTGCCACTTCTGGTAATAGTTTAAAAAAACCATCTTCAACACTCATGTCAGCACAAAGCTTTCTGGTAGCACCTGCAGGCCCAAAACTCAGAATATTATCTTTTAGTTTATACGTAGAAAAATAATTGTTACATCCTGCAAAACCTTCAACTTTGGCGTCTTCTTTTTCAAAGATCATAGTAGGTGATGCACTTAATTGCTCCAAACCTTTAATCTTTATAACCGTCCATTCTTTAAATAATTCAGAATTTTCAATAGAAAGGGTTTTGGAGATGACATTTTTTAATTTATACCTAATAGATGCAGCATCTGCAGCAGGATTCGTTACAGGAATTTCGTTAACCAACAATTCGTAGGTGTATCCTGTTTCATAATCAAATCCTTCAATTTGACTATAAAAAAAGGTCCATTCATCCTCAGGATTTTCTTTTACAAGCATACAGGTTTGAAGACCTACCCCAACGCAATCTTCTAAATGATCGGCTACAAGTAACATTTTGGATTGTACTTCGTTATTCGAAGTGCAAGCTATGGTGATCAACAGGAACAAATATTTCATAAGAATAATAGTTTAAGATAACATTGTTTTTGCTCTGAGTAAGGCCTCAATAAAAAGGTCTATTTCCTCCTTGGTATTGTAAAATGAAAAGGAGGCACGAACTGTGCCAGGAATTTTATAATAATCCATAATGGGTTGTGCACAATGGTGCCCGGTTCTTACAGCAATTCCTAACTTGTCAATAATAGAACCGATGTCATAAGGGTGTATTCCTTCGATATTAAATGAAATTACAGGGGCCTTTTCTTTCGAAGTACCATAGAGGACTACTTTGTCAATTTCCAAGAGCTTCTTTGTGGCATATTCTAATAATTCATTTTCATAAGCTGCTATTTCTTTGAAGCCAATTCCGTTCATATAATCTAAAGCGACGCCAAATGCAATTACCCCGGCAATATTTGGAGTTCCGGCTTCAAATTTATGAGGAAGCTCTGCATAGGTAGTTTTTTCAAAGGTAACCTCACTGATCATTTCACCTCCACCCTGATAAGGTGGGAGTTTGTTCAACCATTTTTCTTTCCCATAGATCATACCTACTCCGGTAGGTCCGCAAAGTTTGTGTGCTGAACACGTATAGAATTCACAGTCGAGTGCCTGCACATCCGGTTTTATATGCGGCGTGGCCTGTGCGCCATCTATCAGAACAGCTGCACCAAAATCATGAGCCCTGTCAATGATTTTTTTGATTGGATTGATGGTTCCAAGCGCATTGGAAACATGATTGACAAAGACCATTTTTGTGTTCTTTGAAAGGAGATTCTCATAGGTATTCATGTCCAATTCTCCTTTAAGGGTCATAGGAATAACCTTAAGTTTGGCACCTGTTCTTTCACACAACATTTGCCATGGAACTATATTGGAATGATGTTCTAAAGCAGAAACAATGATTTCATCTCCCTTTTTTAGGAAAGAAGTAAATCCGGTGGCAACCATATTAATGCTATGTGTTGTACCGGAAGTCAAAATGATCTCATGTGATTTGGCAGCATTAAAATGATGTTGAATTTTAACACGAGCTTCTTCATAGGCACTTGTGGCCTCCTGACTTAGGGTATGCACTCCTCTGTGTATATTAGCATTGTAATTACTGTAATAATCAACAATGGAATCAATCATTACCTGAGGTTTTTGAGAGGTAGCAGCATTATCAAAATACACCAATGGTTTTCCATTAACCTTACGATTAAGAATGGGGAAATCCTTTCTGATTTTATCTATGTCAAACATATCTTATTTAGAATCATTCAAAATACAAATATACGATAGAATCATGTCAAAGTATCAAAAAAATGAATTGAAAAATTCGTTATTTTTGTTAGAATTAAAGGTTCAATTTGGTCATGAAAAATTCGCTTAAATATCTATTAATTCTTGTGTTGGTCTTCTTGCTCTATTTAGGCTATAGCTATTATCCCGCATTAAATATTATTACAGGTTATGCCAGTAAGAATATGGCCTCAGGTCTTTTTCTCGCCGAACGAGATCAATTAACCATGGAAAAAGACGATAATGGATTTTTACCCATCAATTTCGCAAGTTATGTGGTAGACGAAGGAGAAAAATCTGTGAGCTCATCCATCTTTGGTTTTATGAAAAGAAAAGCTATTTATGTTGAAGGCTTAGGCGGGATTCTGTTGAATGAAGATTATGATTCTCTTAGGGAATTTAAGATTCCTAATCGGTTTATTTCAAAAAACGCACTTGTCTATCCCTATGGTGATCTTGCACAAAAGAATACTGTATACAACGAAGTGAATGATGATAAGTTACAATGGGCGGTTGATCATGCGTTTGACTCCCCAGCGGAGAAAAAGAATCAAACCCGATCGGTTCTTGTGGTGTATAAGGATCAGATCATTGCAGAAAAATATGCAGATGGTTTTGACAGAGCGTCTTTGATGCATGGATGGTCGATGACCAAGAGCTTGGCCGGTACAATGTACGGCATACTCATCAAAAAAGGCCGTATTGATATCTATTCAAAAACAGGGATTGAAGCTTGGGCAGGAGATGAGAGAAGTGCAATCACATATAACGATTTACTGCATATGAATAGTGGATTGGCCTGGGATGAAGAATATTTTAATATTTCTGACGTCACAAAGATGCTGTATCTTGAAAGTGACATGGGGCAAGTACAAATTAACAATCCAATGATTGGAGAACCCGATAAATCTTGGAATTATTCTTCAGGCACGACAAATTTGCTTTCCGGCCCGCTCTTAAGGAAACAATTTGACAGCCATCAGGAGTATCTCGATTTTTGGTATCGGGAACTTATCGATAAGATAGGAATGCATTCGGCGGTTATTGAAACGGATCTTGCTGGGAATTATATCGGCTCGACTTATGCCTGGGCAACCACCAGGGATTGGGCGAAATTCGGACTGTTATATTTGCATGAAGGAAATTGGAATGGAGAACAGGTACTTGATAGTTCATGGGTGAAATACGCCGCCACACCTACGAATAGTTCTGAAGGAAGGTATGGGGCACAATTTTGGTTAAATGCCGGAGGGTTTTATCCTGATGTTCCTAGAGATCTTTATTCCTGCAACGGATTTAAAGGGCAGTATATTTTTGTAATACCAAGTAGAAACCTTGTAATCGTAAGAACAGGATTGGTATCAGATCCAAAATTCGATGTTAACGAATTCTTACGGAACATTATAACCAGTATAGAATAATTAGTGATATTAATGGATTTGAAGCTTGTAAATCCAGTAAATCCTACATATCCATTCCCAACTCAACATCCAGTTTTTCAGCCAATATTTTATTGATTCTTGATTTTAACCCGGCAATCTTTATTTTTTCAACCACATCATTACAGAAAGCGAATAACATCAATGCCTTGGCTTCCCTTTTTGGAATACCTCTTGACTGCATATAAAACAAAGCGCTATTATCAATCTGTCCAATGGTGCAACCATGCGAGCATTTTACGTCATCAGCAAAGATTTCCAATTGAGGTTTCGCATTTATACTTGCTTTATCTCCGATAAGGATATTGTCATTTTGTTGATAGGCGTTTGTTTTTTGCGCCAGCTTATCAACGATTACTTTCCCATTAAATACACCTGTTGACTGATCATCATAAATACCTTTGTATAATTCATGACTTTCACAGTTTTCCTGTTTGTGGTGTACCAGGGTATGGTTGTCAACATGTTGCTTGTTTCCAATCAGCGTGATTCCATTTAAGTTGGACGTTATATGTTCACCTTCCTGATGGAACTCCAGATTATTACGTGTGATATTTCCTCCAAAGGAAAAGGTATTCACCGAAACGATACTGCTGTCTCTCTGCTGAACGTAGGTACTGTCAATTAAAGAAGACGTTTTTCTGTCATTTTGGATCTTATAAATATCTGCTATAGCTCTTTTATGGGCAAAAACCTCAGTTACAGCATTGGTCAAAACCCTGTTGTCGCTTAAGCTTTGGTGACGCTCATAAATTTGTACATGAGAATTCTCACCTACAACAACCAAATTTCTGGGCTGTAACATGATCTCTTTTTCATTTCCTGTCGAAAAATGAAGGATCTGAATAGGTTTAGGGAGTACTACGTTTTTAGGTATATTGATAAAGGCTCCTTCTTTAGAGAAGGCAGTATTCAGTGAGGTAAGACTTTCACTTTTTGAAGCAATGGTGCCAAAATAGTGATCGACTATCATTTTGTATTTAGGTTGTTTCAATGCAGATGACAAGATACATATATCTGCGCCTTCATGTGTTGTATCTGACAGAAAGGAGCTGAAAACACCATCAATAAAGACGAGCTTATAAGATTCGATTTCATGAAGAAAATATTCCTTTACTTCCTTGAGTTCGATCGCAGTTTCAGCCTTTGGAAACACGCTATAATCGTTATTTAAAAGGGAATTTAAGGAAGTGTATTTCCATTCCTCATCTTTCCTGTTAGGGAATCCCTTCTTTTCAAATTGTTCAATGGCCTCTGATCTGATCCCGTGAACTTTAGAATCCAGATCTACATTGCCTTTATTTTCAAATGCCATAAAGGAGGCGACTAATTTTTCTTTTAAATCCATATTAATCCAACTATTTCACCCAATCATATCCTTTATCTTCCAACTCATGTGCCAGTTCTTTTCCTCCAGATTTCACAATTTTACCATCGTGCAATACGTGAACAAAATCAGGAATAATATGGTCAAGTAAGCGTTGGTAATGTGTAATGATTATAACAGCATTATTCTCATTTTTTAATTTATTTACTCCGTTGGCAACAATTTTCAAAGCATCAATATCCAACCCTGAATCTGTTTCGTCAAGAATTGCCAAACTTGGCTCAAGCATTGCCATTTGGAAGATCTCATTACGTTTTTTCTCTCCACCTGAAAATCCTTCATTTAACGACCTGGAAAGAAACTTTCTATCCATTTCCAACAATTCAGATTTCTCTCTAATCAATTTAAGCATATCCCTGGCAGGAAGGTCTTCAAGGCCTTGAGCTTTTCTCTTGGCATTGATAGCTGTTTTTATAAAGTTTGTTGTTGAAACTCCTGGAATTTCGACAGGATACTGAAAAGACATAAAGATTCCTTTATGAGCTCTTTCATCTGGAGACATTTCAAGAATGCTCTCATTCTCAAACTCGATGTCGCCATCCATTACTTCATAAGTTTCGTTTCCTGCAATAACAGAAGAGAGTGTGCTCTTTCCTGAACCGTTTGGGCCCATAATTGCATGTACTTCACCTGGTTTGACATCTAAATCAATTCCTCTTAGGATCTCTTTGTCATCAATTCCGGCATGTAGGTTTTTTATATGTAACATTTTTTATGTCTTAAAGTCAAATGTCTTAAGGTTAAATGTCGATAAAATGCATCGAAAATTTAATTTTTGACTAGTTTATTTTTAATTGAGTTTTCTAAATATTTTATTAATCCACTAAGTATTTTTGAAATATTGCTAATGTCTATTATAAGTATCTCAAATGTTTGTTTGTCTATATAATTTAAATCAAAAGACAAATAAATTTGTGATCTCACTTCACCTGCAGATCCTTTAGCGATATATAAAAATTGTTTAAATTCATTATCAGTATTTCTTTCAAACCCTTCAGCGATATTAGAGCTTACGGATATGGATGCTCGTCTTAATTGTCTTTTTAAATCATAATCATTCTTGAAATAATTATTTTTAGTTATTTTATATAGTTCATTATTAAACAAGCTACTTTTCTTCCAGCATTCTAATTCTTCAAAAGAATTTAACCGACTCATACCTTTCTTTATATGAGATACGTTTTTTTTATAAAAGTCAACCGTACCTTTCTATAACTTCACCATTTTTCTTCACCTTCGACATTCGACATTCGACTTTAGTCTTTATCCTACACTTCCCTCTAATGAGATCTCTAATAATTTTTGTGCTTCTACGGCAAACTCCATGGGTAATTTGTTTAATACTTCTTTGCTAAAACCATTTACAATTAAGGCAATGGCTTTTTCGGTATCGATACCTCTTTGATTACAATAAAACAATTGGTCCTCCCCAATTTTACTGGTAGTCGCCTCGTGCTCTATTTGAGCCGTTTTGTTTTTTGCTTCGATATAAGGGAATGTATGTGCGCCACATTCATTACCCATCAATAAGGAATCACATTGTGAAAAATTTCTCGCATTTTCTGCACGAGGTCCAATTTGAACAAGGCCTCGATACGAATTTTGTGAGTTACCCGCAGATATCCCTTTTGAGATTATAGTACTTTTCGTATTCTTCCCTAAATGAATCATTTTGGTTCCTGTATCTGCCTGTTGAAAATTGTTGGTTACGGCAATAGAGTAAAATTCACCCACCGAATTATTACCTTTTAGAATACAACTTGGATATTTCCATGTTACCGCACTTCCTGTTTCAACCTGAGTCCAGGAAATTTTTGAATTTGTATGGCAGATGCCTCTTTTGGTAACAAAATTATACACCCCTCCTTTGCCCTTAGCATCTCCCGGGAACCAATTTTGAACTGTAGAATACTTGATTTCGGCGTCGTCTAGGGCTATCAATTCAACGACTGCAGCGTGCAATTGATTTTCATCCCTTGCCGGTGCTGTACATCCTTCCAGATAACTTACATAACTGCCCTTATCTGCAATAACCAATGTTCTTTCAAATTGCCCGGTACCTCCTTCATTAATCCTGAAATAAGTGGATAATTCCATTGGGCAGCTTACTCCTTTTGGGATATAACAAAAAGAGCCATCCGTAAAAACGGCTGAATTCAACGCAGCATAGAAATTATCGGTTTTCGGAACAATACTTCCTATGTATTTTTTAACCAATTCAGGGTGTTCTTGAATCGCCTCAGAAATGGGGCAGAAAATAATTCCTTTTTTCGCTAAAGTATCCTTAAATGTAGTAGCCACTGATACCGAATCAATCACAATGTCCATGGCAACTCCTGTCAAACGCTTTTGCTCGTCTAAAGAAATTCCCAATTTGCTAAACGTTTTTAACAATTCAGGATCTACTTCATCCAAACTCTCTAGTTCTTTTTTGGGTTTAGGGGCAGAGTAGTAACTGATGGCCTGAAAATCAGGTTTCTTGTAATTTACATTGGCCCAATCGGGCTCCTTCATTTGCTTCCAAATCTCAAAAGCTTCCAAACGCCATTCTGTCATCCATTGTGGCTCATTCTTTTTCTTGGAAATGGCTACAATGATATCTGCATTCAACCCTTTTGCAAAAGTTTCAGATTCAATATCTGTATAGAAACCATATTCATACTCCTTGGTTTCGAGTTCTTTTTTTAAATCATCCTCGGTATACTTACTCATACTATCAAGTTAAAGATTTAGTTTATAATGAAAAGCTTTCACCACATCCACATGTTCTATTGGCATTGGGATTTTTAAATACAAACCCAGCACCGTTAAGTCCGCCTGAATAATCAAGCGTGGTACCAACCAGATATAAAAAACTCTTTTTATCAACAATGATCTTGATATCATTGTTTTCAAAAACCTTGTCATTTTCCTTTTCTTCCTTGTCAAAAGTTAATTCATACGACAGGCCTGAACAGCCTCCACTTTTCACACCTACTCGAATAAAGTCAATAGAGGCATCATAGCCATCGTCTCTCATGAGTTCAATGGCTTTCAGTTTTGCTTTTTCAGATACTTGTATCATAATAAATTAGATTCATTCTAAATAAGTGCAAA